>JAJAYQ010000132.1 GCA_026786145.1 Spirochaetaceae bacterium
GCTCAACAGACTCGTCTCCTCGTGGGTGGTGCCGGCGGGCTGCTGGCCGCAGGGTAACGGGGCACGAACGTTCGACCCCGCCTGTCGGCCTCCGCCACCGCTGCGCCCGGGTTGGCGCGTGGGCGCGCCGGTCGGTTAGGCTGCTGCGGTTGCCCGGGCGGCCCTGCGCCGACGGTCCTCCCGACCGTGCACCACCGTTCTCCCGGCCGTCTTGTCCATCCCCACTCTTGGAGCGTGTTCCCGTGGCTGCCACCTGCGACGTCTGCGGCAAGGGTCCCGGCTTCGGTCACAGCATCTCGCACTCGCACCGGCGCACGAAGCGCCGCTGGAACCCCAACATCCAGACCGTGCGGGCGATCGTGGGCAAGACGCCGAAGCGGCTCAACGTGTGCACCTCCTGCCTGAAGGCCGGCAAGGTCACCCGCTGACCCGCTAGAAGGCCGCCCAGCCGGTCGGACCGGTCCAGGGCGTCCCGTCGACGAGCACTCCCTCACCCTCCTCGACCCGGCCCACGACGCTCCACGCCATCGGCAGATCGACCTCGGCCGGGAAGCAGGCAGCCAGCGCGTGGTCGTCGCCCCCACCCAGGAGCCAGTGCAGCGGGTCGGCGCTGAGCGCTCGGGCGGTGTCCTGGAACTCCTGCGGGACATGGAACGCGTCGCTGTGGAGGCTCACCGCGACGCCGCTGGCCCGGGCCACGTGCCCCAGGTCGGCCACCAGGCCGTCGCTGACGTCGACCATGGCGGTGGCCCCGAGGGCGGCGGCGCGGGGACCCTCGGCGTACGGCGGGGCAGGTCGCCGGTGGGCCTCCACCAGCGTCCGCGGCGAGCGGAACCCACGGGAGAGCACTGCCAGGCCGGCCGCTGCCCAGCCGAGCCGCCCCGCCACGGCCACCAGGTCCCCGGGTCGGGCCCCGGAGCGGGTCACCGGCGAGCGCCCCTGCAACGTGCCCAGCGCCGTCACCGAGACCACCACCGTGTCACTGCGCACGACATCTCCACCGGCAACCGCTGCCCCGGCGGTCGCGGCCTCGGCGCTGAGTCCGTCGGCGAGCTCCAGCACCCAGTCGACCTCACGGTCGGCCGGGACGGCGAGCCCGACGAGCAGCGCCGTCGGGACGGCGCCCATCGCGACGACGTCGGCCATGTTGGCCGCGGCGGCGCGGGAGCCGATGTCGTGGGCCGAGGACCAGTCCCGACGGAAGTGGCGGCCCTCCACCAGCACGTCGGTCGTTGCGACGAACCGGCCGTCCTCGGCCGAGACGACGGCCGCGTCGTCGCCGGGCCCGAGGAGCACGGCGGCGCCCCCGGCCATCCGGGCGGTGATCGCCTCGACAAGGGCCATCTCCCCCAGGTCACCCACGGTGCCAGCCACTGGTCCACCTCCTCGCCTGACCGCTCGGGTGCCGCCTGCATCCGGTAGGTTCGCGCCCAGCACCCGGCACAGAGCACGAGCGACACGTACGACCAGCCCGAACTCTACGAAGAAAGGCCATGCCGATGGTTGTCCAGGCCTACATCCTGATCCAGACAGAGGTGGGTAAGGCCGCTGCCGTGGCCCGTGAGATCGCCGACGTCAAGGGCGTCACCACGGCCGAGGACGTCACCGGCCCCTACGACGTGATCGTGCGTGCGGAGGCCCGCAGCGTCGACGAGCTCGGCAAGCTCGTCGTCGCCAAGGTGCAGATGGTCGACGGCATCACCCGCACCCTCACCTGCCCGGTCGTCCACCTCTGACCCGTCCGGTCGTCCTGGCCGCGGCGCTGCTGGTTGCCGGGTGCGCGGGGCCGCCCCCGCTGGCGGTGGACCCGCCCCCGGGTTCCGTAGCGGACTGTCCCCGACTGCACGAGCAGCTGCCCGACGACCTCGACGGGCGCGACCGGCGGGACACCTCCCCTGCCTCCCGGCGGACGGCCGCCTGGGGGGATCCCGCCCTGGTGCTGCGCTGCGGGGTGACCCGACCCCCGGGACTCACCGCGACGTCGCAGGTCCTCGAGGTCGACGAGGTGGAGTGGTTCCTGGCCGAGCGGCCAGGGGCGTACGTCTTCACGACGGTCGGACGCACGGCGTACGTCGAGCTGCGGGTCCCACGCTCCACCCCCCGCGACCGCGCCACCGCACCGCTCGTCGACCTGGCACCCGCCATCACGGCCGCCGTCCCCCGCACCTGACTGAGGGGCTGGTCAGCGGAGGCCGGAAGGGCGGCGCAGCGCGGTCTGCACCAGGCGGTCGACGAGCGCGGGGTAGTCCAGCCCGCTCGCCTTCCACATCAGCGGGAACATCGACACCGGTGTGAACCCCGGCATCGTGTTGACCTCGTTGACCAGGACCGTCCCGTCCCGGGTGACGAAGAAGTCGACGCGGGCCAGCCCCTCGCAGGAGAGCACGTCGAAGGCCCGGCAGGCGAGCTCCCGGACCTCGTCGGTCACATCCTCGGGCAGGTCGGCCGGCACGACCAGCTCGGTGCCCTCGTCGGGCAGGTACTTCGCGGCGAAGTCGTAGAACTCGTGGTCCCCGCCCACGACGACCTCGGCCGGGACGCTGGCCTCGGGCGGCCCGCCGTCGAGGCCCTCGAGCACGCCGCACTCGATCTCGCGTCCCTCGACCGCCGCCTCGACGACCACCCGGGGGTCGTGGGAGCGAGCGGTCTCGATCGCCTCGTCGAGGTCGGCGGGGCCGTTCACCTTCGTGATCCCGACGCTCGACCCGGCCCGGGCCGGCTTGACGAACACCGGGAAGCCGAGGCCGGCGACGGTCTCCCGCACCGCGGCCGGGTCGGAGACCCACTCGCGCGGCGTCACCACCGCGTAGGGCACGCCCGGCAGGCCGGCCGCTCGCAGGAGCGCCTTCATGTGGCCCTTGTCCATCGCCGCGGCGGAGGCGAACACCCCCGACCCGACGTAGGGCACGCCGGCGAGCTCCAGCAGGCCCTGCAGGGTCCCGTCCTCGCCGTACGGTCCGTGCAGGAGCGGGAACACGACGTCGACCTCACCGAGCTGGAGCGGCAGCTTGCCCGGCTCGTGCACGGTCAGGCCGCGAGCTGTCGGGTCGCCGGAGAGGACCACTGCGGCACCCGCCTCCTCGACCTCGGGCAGGTGGTCGCCGGTGATCGCGAGCTTCTCCGGGTCGTCGGTCGCGAGCACCCACTTGCCACCGCGTGAGATGCCGATCGGCACCACGTCATAGCGGTCACGGTCGATAGCCATCAGCACGCTGCCCGCCGAGACGCACGACACCGCGTGCTCGGCACTCCGGCCCCCGAAGACCACGGCGATGCGAATCCGGGGGAGTCCTTGATCCATCATCGCCGACAAACCTACCGGCGAGCCCGACAACCGGAATACTTCCTCGCATGACTCCGCACCTGCCCGCCACGCCTCCGGCCCCCGGCAGCCAGATCCACACCATGGCACCGGCCACCGTCGCGGTGTCCGCGGGCCGCCCGCCGCGTCAGCCCGACGGCCCGATGAACCCCCCGATCGTGATGGCCTCGACCTACCACGCCGGCGGCGACGTGGGGTACGGCCGCTACGGCAACCCCACCTGGGAGATGCTCGAGTCGGCCGTCGGTGCCCTCGAAGGGGGCGTCGCCACCTCGTACGCGTCGGGTATGGCTGCGGTCGCCGCCACCATCGAGCTGGTGCCGGTGGGTGGTGTCGTGGTGGCGGCGCCGGGCGCCTACTACGGCTCGCTGGCGCTCCTGCGACGGCTCGAGGAACGCGGCCGCCTGCGCGTCCGGATGGCTGACCTCACCGATCTGGACTCGGCGACAGAGGCCCTGCAGGGGGCGGATCTGTGCTGGGCGGAGTCACCCACCAACCCGTTGCTGCACCTGGTGGACCTCGAAGACCTGGCCGGCCGGTCGCGTGCGGCCGGGGCGCTGCTCGCCGTCGACAACACCTTCGCCACCCCGATCCTGCAGCGACCGCTGGAGGTGGGAGCAGACATCGTCGTCCACAGCGCGACGAAGTACCTCTCCGGGCACTCCGACCTGCTGCTCGGTCTCGCCGTCGCCCGCGACCCGGGCATCGCCGACCGGCTCGTCGAGGTCCGCAGCGGAACGGGCTCGGTGCCCGGCACCTTCGAGGCCTGGCTCGCCCTGCGGGGCCTGCGCACCCTGCACCTACGGGTCGAGAGGGCCCAGGCCAACGCCGTGGAGCTGGCCGTCCGGCTGGCGTCGCACCCCGCGGTCGCGCGGGTGCACTTCCCCGGGATCGGCGGGATGCTCAGCGTGGAGCTGCACGGGACGGTGGCGACGACCGAGGCCGTGACGGCGGCCACCCGGCTCTGGGTGCACGCCACCAGCCTGGGCGGGGTGGAGTCCAGCCTCGAGCGGCGGCGGCGGTGGCCGGGAGAGAGCACCGACGTACCCGAGACGCTGGTGCGCCTCTCGGTCGGCATCGAGGACGTCGACGACCTGTGGGGCGACCTCTGCGAGGCACTCGCGCCGGTGCTGCCGTAACAGACCCTGTCAGCCGGCCTCGGACTTGGCCGACCGGCTCATGATGCGCCGGACGATCTCGGCCGGCGGCAGCCCCTCGTGCACCGCCGCGACCACGTGCTCGACGATCGGCATGTCGACGTCGTGCGCCCGGGCCAGCGCGAGGATCGACTCAGCGGACTTCACGCCCTCGGCCGTCTGACGCGTCGCCGCGACGACCTCCTCGAGAGACATCCCGCGGCCGAGGTTCTCCCCGAACGTGCGGTTGCGCGAGAGCGGCGACATGCACGTGGCGACGAGGTCCCCGACCCCCGCGAGGCCGGCGAAGGTCGCGGCGTCGGCGCCCTGGGCCAGCCCGAGCCGGGTGATCTCGGCCAGCCCGCGGGTGATGATCGAGGCCTGCGAGTTGTCACCCATGCCCATGCCCTTGGCCATGCCGACGGCGAGCGCGATCACGTTCTTGACGGCACCACCCAGCTCCACACCGAGCACGTCGGTGTTGGTGTACGGCCTGAAGTACGCGGTCAGGCAGACCTGCTGGAGCTTCTCGGCAACCGCCTCGTCGGCGCACGCCACGACACTGGCCGCCGGCTGGCGTTGGGCGATTTCCTTGGCCAGGTTCGGCCCGGACACGACCACGATCCGCTCGGGGCCGGCGCCGGTGGTCTCGGCGATGACCTCGCTCATCCGACGGGTGGTGCCCAGCTCGATCCCCTTCATCAGGCTCACCAGCACGCAGCCCTCGGGCAGCAGCGGCGACCAGGACGTGAGGTTGTCGCGCAGTGTCTGTGAGGGCACCGCGAGGACCACCACGTCGGCGCCGGCGAGCGCGGCACTCGGGTCGGCCGTGGCCACGATCGACTCGGGCAGGGCGATGCCCGGCAGGTAGTCGGGGTTCTCGTGGGCGTCATTGACCGTCTCGGCGACCTCGGCGCGGCGGCCCCAGAGCACCACGTCTGCGCCCGCGTCGGCGAGGACCATGGAGAAGGCAGTCCCCCACGACCCGTTGCCGAGCACAGCGACCCGTGTCATGCGCTGCTCACGCCGTTCTCCTGTCGATGCTGTCGGGGCTGTCGGGGCTGTCGGTGCTGTCGGTGCTGCCGCTGCCCCGGCGCGGGTCGCCGGTGAGCGGTAGGCCCTGCTGCCGCGGGTCGAAGCGTACGGCCGGCGCGCGCTCCCCCCGGATCTCCTCGAGCAGATCGGTGATGGCGGCCATGATCCGCTCGGTCACCTCCGCGAGCAGGGCCGCGTCGACCGGGCGGCCCACCACGTCCGAGAGGTCCACCGGCGGACCGGCGCGCAGGTGCATCGTGCGCCGCGGCACGAGACTGGGACCTCTCCGGTACGGCGGCAGCACCAGGTGCGGTCCCCACTGCGCCACCGGCACGACGGGAGCGCCGGTCTCCAGAGCGATGCGGGCCGCGCCGGTCTTGCCCGTCATGGGCCACAGGTCAGGGTCGCGGGTGAGGGTCGCCTCGGGGTAGATCGCCACCAACTCCCCCGCGCGCACCGCCTCGACGGCGGCCGAGTAGGCCTTCGCCGCGTCGTCGGACTCGCGGTAGACCGGGATCTGGCCGGCGCCGCGCAGGATGGTCCCGACCACCGGGACCGAGAAGAGCCCCGCCTTGCCCAGGAAGCGGGGCAGCCGACCGGCGTCGTAGAGGAAGTGCGCGAAGCTCAACGGGTCGAAGTGCGAGATGTGGTTGACGACGACGACGGCACCGCCGTCGGGGATGTGCTCCGTGCCGGCCCAGTCCCGCCGGGTGAGCACCATCAGCGGAGGACGCAGGATCAGGACCGCGAGGCGGTACCAGAACCCCGGCCTCCCCCGTCGTCGACGTGCCGCCCGCCAGTCCGTCACGAACGCCGCCTCCTCCTCCGGTCTGGCGGTCAGTGTTGCCTCCGATGCGCGTGCTGTCGAGACGCACTGACAGGATCGGCAGGTGCCGGACACCCACGGTCGCTGGTGCCTCGTGGTGCCCGTCAAGCGGCTGGCTCTCGCCAAGACCCGGATGAGCCCGGCGTACGACCTCCATCGGCGTGACCTGGCCTTGGCCTTCGCACTCGACACGACGAAGGCAGCGCTCGCCTCGGACGCCGTACGGGCGGTGCTGGTCGTCACGGACGAGCCGGAGGTGGCGGACCTCCTTGCAGCGGCCGGCGCCGACGTCGTCGGCGACGAGCCGGACGCCGGTCTCAACCCGGCCCTCGCGCACGGCGCAGCGGCCGCGGCAGCGGCCCACCCGGGATGCGGCGTCGGCGCGCTCTCGGCCGACCTCCCCTCGCTGCGGTCCGCTGAGCTCAGCCGCGCCCTGGAGCGCGCGGCGTCACACGAGACATCCTTCGTCCGCGACGCTGCGGGCATCGGCACCACACTGGTTCTCGCGCGGTCCCTGCCCGCGTTCCGTCCCGAGTTCGGTGCTGACTCGGCACGGCGTCACGCAGCAGCCGGCTGCGCGGAGATCGCCGGTGACGACATCCCGTCGGTACGCCAGGACGTCGACACCAACGACGACCTGGCTGTGGCGAGGCTGCTCGGGCTGGGTCCGCAGACGTCCCAGCTGCTCGCCGGCATCCGAGAGGTCGGATAGGTTCCCCGGATGCAGGCCACGGTGAGCCGGTTCGGCGCCGCCACGCGCTCCGGCACCGTCCTCCTCGACGACGGCGTCGGGCCGCCCTACGACTCCGACGCGTCCGAGGCTGCAGGCATTCGGCTGCTGCGGCTGGGCCAGCGGGTCCGCATCGAGGTGGCGCAGGCCTCGGCCGGTCGCGGGGTCGTCTTCCTCACGATCGCCACGCTCCCGGACCCGAGGCAGCAGAAGGCCC
>JAJAYQ010000133.1 GCA_026786145.1 Spirochaetaceae bacterium
ACGTGGGACACGTCCATCGGGATGACGTGGGACACGTCCATCGGGATGACGTGGGACACGTCCATCGGGATGACGTGGGACACGTCCATCGGGATGACGTGGGACACGTCCATCGGGATGACGTGGGACACGTCTGGTCATCAGGGGACGACGACGGTCCCGGTGGCGGTCACGACGATGATCGGTGGGTCGAGCACGTCGGCCGCCGAGGTGCCGTCCCGGCCGCGACAGGTGACCCGCGCCTCCAGCTCCACGGTCCGGCTGCGCGTGCCGACCCGGGACAACCGCGCGTCGACCTCGATGACGTCACCGGCGCGGACCGGCTCGCGGAACTGCACGTCGGAGTAGGACGCGAACAGACCCTCGTCCCCGTCCGTGCGGATGCACATCTCGGTGGCGACGTCGCCGAAGAGTGCCAGCACGTACGCACCGTCGAGCAGGTCGCCGGCGTAGTGCGCGTGCGCGTACGGCACGTAGCGGCGGTGCGTCACGGTCAGTCCGACGAGCTCGGCGGCGCGCGTCATCTGGTCTCCTTCGTGGTGAGTGCGTGCGTGAGGTAGCTCGCCACCTCTCTCGGCGTGGTGCCCCGGCCAAAGATGCGGTCGACGCCCAGCTCCCGGGCCGCGTGCTCGTCGAACCGAGGACCGCCGACGACCAGCAGCGGGGTGCGTCCCGCCGGGTAGGACTCGCGGAAGGCAGCGGACATCTCGCGGGTGTTCTGGAGGTGCGCGTCGCGCTGGGTGACGACCTGGGAGACCAGCACGGCGTCGGCCTTCTCCGCCCTGGCCCGTGCCACCAGCTCGGGCACGAGGACCTGGGCGCCGAGGTTCACCACCTTGAGCTCGCGGTAGTACTCGAGACCCTTCTCGCCGGCGAAGCCCTTGATGTTCAGGATGGCGTCGATCCCGACCGTGTGCGCATCGGTGCCGATGCACGCCCCGAGCACGACCAGCTTGCGGCGCAGCCGGGTCTTGACGGCCACGTTGACCTCCTTCGCCGACAGCAAGGGGTACTCCCGTTCGAGGACCTGGACGGCGGATACGTCGACGAGGTGCGAGACCGATCCGTACACGACGAAGAAGGTGAAGTGCGGTCCCATCTGCTTGGCATGCACGACCATGGCGGGGTCGATACCCATCTTTCGGGCCAGCTGCAGCGCGGCACCCTCCGCGCGCTTGTCGTGCCCGATCGGCAGGGTGAACGACACCTGGACCATGCCGTCACCTGTGGTGTCGCCATATGGCCGCACGATCTGCTTCCCGGTCATCTCACGCATGATGACCGACCTCCAGCAGTTCGGTCACCGGGTTGTAGTAGTCGTCGGCCTGGCGGAACACCCCGTCGTATCCCTTGCCGCGGTCGGCAGGTCGCTTCATCAAACCGAACGTGCCGTCACCTATCGCTGCGAGCAGCGGAGCCGGGCCGGGTTCGGCGGCGATGCGTTCGAGCAGGGCCACGGCTTCGTCCAGGACGAGGTGGGCGCGCGACTGGATGAACCCGCCTGGCTGCGGATGGAAATCCTCGTGCAGGTTGCCGGCAGCGGAGAGGACGTACCGCACGTTCTGCAGGGCCAGGTCGCGGTCGGAGAGGAAGGGAGTCACGACGGCTTCGGTCATCATGCCGACCAGGAGGATGCCCTGCCCCGTCATCGCACCGACCAGGTTGAAGAAGCCGTCCAGGAGGTAGCCGCGGAAGACGTCTCCGGTCATGTGCTTGGTCGGCGGCATCCACTTCAGCGGCGCCGCGGGGAACAGCTCGCGGGCGAGCATCGCGTGGGCGAGCTCGAGCCGAAAAGAGTCGGGAACCTCCGGGTTGATCTCGAACGCGTGACCAAGACCGAGTTGCCAGTCCGCCAGCCCTGCCTCCTTCGCGAAGTACTCGTTGAGCAGCTGGCTGACCGTCACCGTGTGCGCCTCGTCGACCGCGTCGGCCGTCGTGAGGTAGTTGTCCTCGCCGGTATTGATGATGATGCCGGCCCGGGCGTGGACCTGTCGCGAGAAGCGTTGGTCGACGAAGGTCCGGATCGGGTTGATGTCGCGGAAGAGGATTCCGTACATCGAGTCGTTGAGCATCATGTCGAGGCGTTCGAGACCGGCCAGGGTGGCGATCTCGGGCATGCACAGCCCCGACGCGTAGTTGGTGAGGCGCACGTAACGGCCGAGCTCACGGGAGACCTCGTCGAGGGCCGCCCGCATGAGACGGAAGTTCTCCTGGGTGGCGTAGGTCCCGGCATACCCCTCGCGGGTCGCACCCTCCGGCACGTAGTCGAGCAGCGACTGACCGGTCGAGCGAATCACCGCGATCACGTCGGCGCCCTCGCGGGCGGCGGCCTGGGCCTGGGGGATGTCCTCGTGGATGTCCCCGGTGGCGACGATCAGGTAGATCCACGGCTGGCGAGGGGCGTCGCCGACCCGCCGGATGAGTCGCTCCCGCTCGACGCGCCGGCGGTCGATGGCCGCGATCCCCCGCCCCGCGTCACGGCGGGCTGCGCGTCTCGCCCGGTCGGCCTCCCGGCCCTCCGGAATGCGGAAGGTCACCGAACCCGAGGACGCGCGCTGGGCCAGTGCGGTCAGGTCGTCGTGGCTGCCGCGGGCCATGGCGTCCCAGACCGGCATCGCCACCCCCCGTTCCAGCCCGACGTCCGCCCGCACAGCGTCGACGAGGCGGTTGACCCACGGGATCCCGTCGGCGTCGGCACCGGCGACACCGGCCATCCGAAGGACGGCGCGCTCCACGGACATGGTCGTGTGGGTCTGCGCGATGCGTACGATCGGACGACCGGCCCGCCGGGCCAGGGTCCGGGCACGGCGTACGGTTGCCGGGTCCAGATCCAGCTTCTTGCCCCGGCGGGCACGGGTCACGGACGTCTGCCTCTCTCTTGGTCTTTCTGGCGGAAGATCTGCGGTCGATGAGCCGCGAGACAGCAGATCGTCCGTCATTGTGCCGCATCGGGTCGGATTCCGTGGCCAGGGCCGTGTCGGCGGGGCCAGGACGCGCGCCTTACGTCATCCTTGTCCCATGTCCCTGCCGACAGGACAGGGACATGGGAGGGTTACGCCAGGGTTACGCCCGATTTGCACCACCCGCTGCATGATCACGACAGGACAGGCGAGCGCAACCAGATGCATTCCGAACTTCGCACCGGGCTCCTGCTCGTCACAGCTCTCACCACGAGCGTCCTCACCGCCGGACCGGTGCAGGCGGTCCCGACCCCTGGGGCTCCCCCGATGCCGGCCGCCCTCAAGCCAGGCACGGTCACCGCACCGGTGTTCCCGTTGCGAGCCGTGCCCGCGTACTCGCTGACCACGGCTGTGGCCGCCCGCGTCCGGCCCTACGACGGCAGCCCCGACAAGCGCTACCAGGTGCCGACGCCCGCCGGGTCCCAGCTGCTCTGGGGCGACTGGAACCGCGACGGCGCGTTCACGCCAGCCGTCTTCACCAGCGGCCACTGGGTCATCTACGACGCCATGATCGGGCCTGAGCCGGTGGCGTCCCGCGAGTTCGACTTCGGAGCCGTTGGAGACAAGCCTGTCGTCGGGGACTGGGACCGCGACGGGCAGACCGACGTGGGCGTGGTGCGTGGGAACGTCTGGCTGCTGCGCAACTCTCCCGACGCCGGGACGACCTGGCGGCGCATCCCCTTCGGATCCGCCACCGACGTACCGGTGACCGGCGACTGGGACGGCGACGGGCGCGACGGCATCGGCGTCCGACAGGGCGCCCGTTTCCTCCTGCGGGACATACCGAGCAAGGGTAAGGAGACCTATCGCTACGTCTTCGGAAAGCGCGGCGACGTCGCCGTCACCGGTGACTGGGACGGCGACGGCACCGACTCGGTCGGGGTGGTGCGCGGTGACGCGTGGCACCTGCGCAGCGAAAGCACACTGGGCCGCCCGAACAAGAAGAACAAGCCGACCGTCAGCACCCGCATCGTCCCCCGACCCGCTGACCCGGCGGCGACTCCCGCACCATGGCCCACACCTGCGGGTCCCCAGGCGGCTGCCTGCCCGACGGCGTCGGCCGGGGTGTCCAACCGACCGCAGATCGGCGCCACCGTGCGCCCCAGCCTCCTGCTCGACAAGGAGCTGCCCTATGACGCGGCCGGTGACGTGGCCAACGACCCCGTCTACCACGTGCGGGCCTCGCTGCTCGAGTCCGAGCGCTACCTGGTCGGTGCGCAGTACCTCGAGCGCTGGTACGACAAGCGGAACCAGACCTACACCGACATCCTCGGCCGCTTCATCGGCGCCCAGCAGGAGTACGCCGTGCGTCGTCCCGCCATGGCGGCACTGACCGCTGCTGTCGCCGCCCGGACAAAGGCGCACAACGACACCGTGGTCGGTCGCACGAGGGACGACGTGATCCGCTACGCGGACTGGCTGGTTCGCTCGGTCGCCTGCGAGCACGTCGCCATCACACCCGGCGGCTGGGGGGCGGGTTGGCAGACCGCGCACTGGGCCTTGCTCGACGCCCAGGCGGCCTGGCTGATCTGGGACTACCTCACACCCCAGACCCGCGAGTACGTCGCCCAGATGGTGGTCTACGAGGCCAACGCCCAGCTGATGCGCGGGGTGGAGTACTGGGCCGACGCGTCCGGAACGGTCGTCAGCCCCGGCGACACCAAGGCCGAGGAGAACTCGTGGAACGCGGGCATCCTCGAGCTTGCCCTCGCGATGATGCCCAAGCACGGCGAAGCCGCAAACTGGCGACGTCGCGGGGTGGACCTGGAGACCGCGGCGTACGCCCGGCTCTCCGACGTCAACTCCGGTGAGGTCGTCAACGGGGTGACGCTGGCCGACCGGCTCGACGGTTCCAACATCTACGACGACGGAACGGTCGAGAACCACCAGGCCGTCCACCCGGACTACATGACCAACATCCAGCAGTCGTGGTGGGCTGCGGACATCGCCGGGCTCGCGGGCAAGAGCGTGCCTCAGTCGGCGTTCCACAACGCGGCGACGGTCTACGGCGCGATGACCGCGGTGCAGTTCGCCCCGGGCGGCGCCTCCCCAGCGGGCAACGGCCTCTTCAGCGAGCCGGGCGGGTCCATCTACCGACCAGGCTCGAACGACATCTACTACCCGCAGGGCTCCATCTGGGGCAGCGTGCGGCGGGCGCACTTCGTGAGTTTCGACGCCCACGCCTACGCGTACGGCCTCGACTCCGCCAGCTCCTGGCCGGCCCGCGACGCCCTCACCCAGCACATCGCCGGACAGCAGACGCTGGTCGCCAACAACGGAACGGCTGACGGGCGGACGTACAGCTTCGACCCACCGACGGCCAACGCGCAGGACAGCTACAACGGTCGGGAGGAGTACGCCGCCTCGCAGCTGGCCGCGGGATGGCTGGCTCTGTACGTCAGCCGCAACGCCTGGGACAAGCAGTTCAACCTGCCGCCGCTCAACCGCACGACCTACGCCCCGATCGGACCGCTGACACCGACCGAGACTGGCTGGCTGGGCAGCACCCGGAGCTCGAGCCCCGACGGTGAGCGGCTCAGCCCGTAACCGTGGCGATAGCGTCGGCCGCGGCCGAATCCACCTCGACCCTGCTGGAGGGCCACGGATGCTCTACGCGCTCACGCGCTTCGGGTGCCTCGTCCTCTTCCGCGTCCTGTGGCGCGGGAAGGTCGCCGGACGCGAGCACATCCCGGCCTCCGGCCCGGTGATCCTGGCCAGCAACCACCTGTCCTTCATCGACAGCATCGTGATCCCACTGGCCGTTTCGGGGCGACGTGTCGTGTTCCTGGCCAAGGCGGAGTACTGGGAGGGCAAGTCGCTGGCGAGCCTGCCCCGGCGCCTGTTCTTTCGAACCTTCGATGCCGTTCCCGTGCAGCGGGAGCAGAGCGACGCCCAGGCCTCTTTGCAGCTGGCCCTCGAGGTGCTGGGGCGCGGCGACGCGTTCGGGATCTATCCGGAAGGCACTCGTTCCCGCGACGGTCGGCTCCATCGCGGCCGGACCGGCGTGGGGTGGCTCTCCCTTGCGGCGAGCGCCCCGGTCGTCCCGGTCGGACTGGTGGGCACCGACAAGGTGCAGCCCATCGGCACCACGGTCCCCCGGGTGCACCGGCTGCGCGTGACCTTCGGGCCGCCGGTGCGGCCGGAGGACTACGCCCACCTCCCGCCCGGTCGGGCCCGCCGCGAGATGACCGATGACGTCATGGACGCGGTGGCGGCGCTGTCCGGGCAGGAGCGGGCGCCGGGCTACAACGAGCGCCCCGCATCCCTGCCGACCGACGGACCCTGAGCCCGTCGTGGCGCCCCGGCGCAGCGCCGGTGTCCTGGTCTTCCGCCGCGACGGGGAGGGCCGGATGGAGGTCCTGCTCGGACACCTCGGTGGCCCCTTCTGGGTGCGGAAGGACAAGCGCGCCTGGTCGGTGCCCAAGGGCGAGCACGGCGCCGACGAGGAGCCGGAGCACGCGGCGCGCCGGGAGTTCGAGGAGGAGCTCGGCCTCCCGGCGCCGGAGGGGACCTGGCTCGACCTGGGAGAGGTGCGGCAGTCCGGGGGGAAGACCGTGCGCGTCTGGGCGGTCGAGGGCGACATCGACCCGGCATCGGTGGTGCCCGGCACGTTCGAGATGGAGTGGCCGCCGGGCTCCGGACGCCTCCAGCAGTATCCCGAGCTGGACCGGGTCGCCTGGTTCGGGCTGTCCGCGGCCGCGGAGCTGATGATTCCCGCGCAGCAGGAGTTCCTCCCCCGGCTGCGGTCCGCGGTCGACTAGCCCGCGGTCGGCTGGTCCTCAGTCACTCGTGTGGACGGGGGCTCCGCGCACGACGGTGTGCAGGCAGTCCGGCGTTCCCTCGTCCGGCTCGGGCAGTAGGCCACCTGCGGTCCCGGATCTCGCCCAGACCGCGAAGGTGGCCGGCGCTCCGGCGGCCAGGACACCCGCGGCGTCGTCCCGGGCCGCCTGCCAGCCCCCGCGCGTGTGCGCGGCGAAGGCAGCGGCCAGGTCCAGGCCGGAGCCTGGTGTCCGGTGCTCGACCGCTGCCCGGACGGCGCCCCACGGGTCGATCGGGGTCACCGGCGAGTCCGATCCCAGTGCGAGAACGACGCCGGCAGCGCTCAGAGCCGCATACGGGTTGAGGGTGACGGCCCGTCGCGCCCCCAGCCGCTCGGCGTACATCCCGTCGGCGCCGCCCCAGAGCCGGTCGAAGGCCGGCTGCACCGAGGCGACGACGCCCAGCCGGGCCAGCGTCCGGATCGCCTCCGGCGACACCATCTCGACGTGCTCGACGCGGTGCCGGGCCGCGCGCAGCGCCTCGTCCCCGACGCGGTCGGCGGCCTCCGCGAGCCCGGCCGTGACAGCATCCAGCGCGCCGTCGCCGATCGCGTGGAAGCCGGCCTGGAGCCCGACCCGGGTACACGCAAGAACGTGGTCGCGGACCTGGGCCGCGTTCAGGTAGGCGTGACCCGCGTGGTCTGCGTCGGCGTAGGGCTGCCGCAGCGCGGCGGTGTGCGAGCCGATGGAGCCGTCGGCGAAGAGGTCGCCCGCCGCGCCCGCAGCACCCAGCTCGCTCGCCCTCGCCACCCCGGCCTCGCCCATCTCTCCCCAGTAGGCCACGACGTCGGGCCCGGACTCCTCGCCGGCAAGTGCCAGGAGCGCGGAGAGATCCTCGGCGCTGGAGATGTCCGGACCCGCCATCTCGTGCACGGATCCGATGCCCAGCGCCGCGGCACGGCGCAGGGTGGCCCGCTGCAACGCGCGGCGGTGACCCGGGGTGATCGACTCGCGCGCCACCCGGCGTACGACATGGTGGGCGTCCCGGGTGAGGTGCCCCGACTCGCTCCAGCCCGCCTCCCCGCGGACCTCGGGCACGGTGGCCAGCAGGGCCGAGGACACCACGGCGGAATGGACGTCGACCCGGGACAGGTAGACGACACCGCCGTAGGAGGCCCGGTCCAGCTCCTGGCGGGTCGGCGGTCGATGCTCGGGCCAGCCCGTCTCGTCCCAGCCGTGGCCCAGCAGCACCCCACCGCGGGCACGCCGGCCGGCCGCCTCAACGCGGCGCAGGCAGTCGGCCAGGTCGGTCGCCCCGGTGAGGTCCAACCCCTCGAGCGCCAGCCCGGTGGAGGTGGCGTGCACGTGCGCGTCGACGAAGGCCGCCGTGACCAGGGCCCCATCGAGATCGACCACTGCGTCGGCCTCGTCGACGTGTCGGGCGGGGTCGCGGCCCACCCAGGCGACGGTGCGGCCGCGGACGAGCAGCGCGGTGGCCGCAGGGTCGTCAGGACTGTGGACGAACCCGCCGCGGTACAGCGTCGAGGACAGCGCCTTCGTCGATATGGGCGGACCTCCCGCGTCTCAGGGCTTCAGCACCGGTTCGTGGTGCAGTCGCTGTTCGAAGAGTGATCGTACGGCGGGAACGGTGCGGAGCAGGTCCATGGCGTAGTCGGCGTGACCAGGCAGGTAGCCGTTGCCGATCAGCATCGTCACGTCGGCGGCGAGACCCTCTGCACCGAGCGCAGCCGCGGGAAACGAGGTGGCCATCGAGAAGAAGACCACGGTCCCCCCTTCGGCGGTCGCGAGGATCGCGCCGTGCTCACAGCCGGGAACGTCGACGCAGACCACCGTGATGTCTGCGGGCTTTCCCAGCGCTTCCTCGACGGCCCGGGCCAGGGCCACCGGGTCACGGGCGTCCGCCAGAGCGACGACGTCGGCGAGCCCCGCCTCGCGCAGCAGGTCGGCCTCGTGCTGGACCGGAACGATCCCCACGGTGCGTGCAGCCCCAGCCCGCCGGGCAGCGGCCAGCGACATGGACCCGCTCTTGCCCGCTCCCCCGATGACGGCGACCGTCGGGACGTCGTAGCTCGCGACGACCCGAGCGGTCAGGGCAGGGGCTCCGCAGACGTCCAGCACGGCCATCGCCAGCCCACCGGGCAGGTCGTCGGGCAGGACAGCGGCGATCGAGCGCCCGAAGAGGATCGCGTGCCCCTGGGCAGGGACCTGCTCGGACCCGCCGTCCCACCCCGCCAGCCCGTCAGTGATCCGCAGCGGGGTGAGGGAGAGCGAGACAAGGCTCGCCACCCGGTCCCCGACCCGCAGGCCCAGCGGTGACTCCGGTCCGACCTCGTCCACGACGCCGATCAGCATGCCGCCGGAGCCGGTGACCGGGTTCTGCATCTTGCCCCGCGTCGCGACGATCTCCAGCACCTCCCGGCGTACCGCTGCGCCATCCCCCGAGTGCTTCGTCGCAAGCTGGCGGAAGGATGCTGCGTCGAGGTTGAGCCGCTCCACCCGCAGGCGCACCTCGTCGGCGGTGATCGCCGGGTCGTCGTCGAGCCGCTCGGCCGCCTGCGGCAGCGTGCCGGGAGGGGCGAGCACCCGGTGCAGGCCCACCCGAGAGGAGGCGACTACCACGAGAAACTCCTTCTGTGGCGCAGATCTTGCGGCGAGTTGGTGGATTCGCCGGACGTCCTCCCGTAGCCTAGGGGTTTAACCGAGAAGATGTCCGTCCTCTCGCCCTGCGTCTTCCGTCGTGCCAGCCGAGGAGCCACCGTGACCGTTATTGCCGAGCGAACCGGCGCCCCCGGAGCCGCAGGGGGTCCCGAGCAGCCCTATCGCTACCAGCGGACGCCCCTGGTCGAGCCCGACTGGACCCGCCTGCCCGGCTACCGCGAGGTCACCTCGCAGCAATGGGCAGACGTGCAGTGGCAGCGCTCGCACTGCGTCAAGAACGTCAAGCAGCTGCGAGCCCTGATGGGCGACCTCGTCGAGGACCGTTTCTACGCCGACCTCGAGCGCGACCAGGCCGAGCGGGCGACCATGTCGATGCTGGTCCCGCCGCAGATGATGAACACGATGGTGCCGGCCGGCCCGGCCGACGGGCAGAGCTGGACGGAGGCGCTCTATGCCGACCCGATCCGCAACTACATGTTGCCGGTCTTCTCGGACCGCCGCACCGACTGGCCGAGTCATCCCCACGCCACCCGTGACTCACTGCACGAGCACGACATGTGGGTGGCCGAGGGGCTGACCCACCGCTATCCGACCAAGGTGCTGGCGGAGCTGTTGTCGACCTGTCCCCAGTACTGCGGCCACTGCACGCGGATGGACCTCGTCGGCAACTCGACCCCGGTCATCGAGAAGCTGAAGTTCGACCTCAAGCCGGTGGACCGCTACGACGCCATGTTCGACTACCTGCGCCGCTCGCCGGGCGTCCGCGACGTCGTGGTCTCGGGTGGCGACGTCGCCAACATGCCGTTCAAGAACCTCGAGGCGTTCGTCGCCCGGCTGCTCGACATCGAGAACATCCGCGACATCCGACTGGCGACCAAGGCCCTGATGGGCCTGCCGCAGCACTGGCTGCAGGACGACGTGCGGGCCGGGATGGAGCGCCTGTGCACCGTGGCCCGGGCGCGGGGCGTACACCTCGCGATCCACACCCACGTGAACAACGCGGCCTCCGTGACCCCGCTCGTCGCGGACGCGACACGGGCGATGCTCGACGCGGGCGTGCGCGACGTGCGCAACCAGGGCGTTTTGATGAACGGCGTCAACGCGACCACGACCGACCTGCTCGACCTGTGCTTCGCGCTGCTCGACGGCGCGGGGATCATGCCCTACTACTTCTACATGTGCGACATGATCCCGTTCTCGGAGCACTGGCGAGTGTCGGTCAAGGAGGCCCAGAAGCTCCAGCACGGGATCATGGGTTACCTGCCCGGGTTCGCGACACCCCGGATCATCTGTGACGTGCCGTTCGTCGGGAAGCGATGGATCCACCAGATCGAGGAGTACGACGACGAGCGCGGAATCTCGTACTGGACGAAGAACTACCGCACTGGCCTGGAGGTCGCCTCCGACTCCTCCGACGCCCTCACCCGCCGCTACGAGTACTTCGACCCGATCTACACCCTGCCGGAGGCCGGCCAGACCTGGTGGCGCGAGCACGGCCCGGCGGTCGACCACACCGCCGCTGACGCTGCGGCGGCAGCGTCACGGACGGCTGCCGCCGAGCAGGCGGGCTGAGCGGGACGGTTGTGCCGCCCGAGATGGGCTAGCTCGGTTGACGGAAGAGCTGGGTGATCCACAGCAGTCCGCCCGAGCGCACGACCCCCACGCCCACGGCGCGCTTGGACGGGTCGAGGATGTTGGCCCGGTGGTGCGGAGAGCGCATCAGGGCCCGGTGGGCCGCCCGGGCCGTGTCGTTGAAGGCGACGTTCTCCGAGATGGACGACCAGCAGCACAGCACCTGGAAGTTCCCGGTGTGGAAGAGGGTGCGGCGACCCGACATCGTGGCGGAGTGGGCGCGGGCATAGTTGGCCAGGTCGGCGCTGACCCGCAGCGGCGAGAGGCCGTGGTCGGCGCGCGCGGCGTTGATGCGCTGGACGAGGTAGGCGGCAGGGGTTGTATCGGCAGTGGCAGCACTGGCGGAGGAGGGGCCGGCGGCCACCAGCGGGGCTGACAAGGCGATCGCGGTGAGCAGGGGGAGCAGACCGTTGCGTCGTCGCACGAGGCGTCCTTCGGTGGGGGACAGGGCCTCCCCCCGGTACTCCGGCCGGTCCTTGCGCCCCCCGGCCTTGCCTCGTTTATCCCCCACCTCCCGGGCCCGGCGCAAGGTGATCTGCGGCTTCTTTGGGTGTTCATGACCTTACTGGGTGTCACACCTGGAGAGGCCTTGACTCGTAGGGGGTGCTCAGCACGATGGTGGTCCGCGTCGACACGTTCGCATCGGCCCGGATCCGCGCCAGGAGCGCCTCGAGGTCGGCGGGAGCCTTCACGCGCACCTTCAGGATGTAGCTCTCCTCCCCCGCCACCGAGTGGCAGGCCTCGATCTCGCCCAGCCCTCGCAAGCGCTCCGGGGCGTCATCGGGCGCACTGGGGTCGATGGGGCGGATAGAGACGAATGCGGTGAGTGGGATCTGGACCGCCTCGGCGTCCACAACGGCGACGTACCCGCGTATGACGCCTCGCTCTTCCAAACGGCGCACACGCTGGTGCACGGCTGAGGTAGAGAGCCCGGTGGCCTTGCCGAGGTCGGTGTAGCTCATCCGCCCGTCGGAGGCGAGCAGCACCACGATCTGGCGGTCGATGTCCTCCACGGGTTCACCGTAACGGTCTCCATGGGGCGGCCGCCGCGGTCACGACCCGTTGGGCCCATGGCCGCGGCGGCCGCTTCGTGTCAGGGCACCGACCGGGCATCCCCCTCGCCGGTCAGCGAACCTGACGGATGGTGCCGTCCGCTGTGCGGACGTACTTCACGGCGGAACCGAGAACGGCTGGGCCGCCCTGGTCGCCCGCCTTGGCTGCGCTGCTCTTCGCCACCCGGGGGGTCGCTGGTCGCGAACCCGGGGACGACAGCGCCTGCGCCGCCGAGGCGGGCAGGGCCAGCGCACCGACCGAGCCGACCACGAAGGCCAGCCGGAGGACACGTCGCCCCGCCGTTGTGCCGTACAGGACCGTGCGCATGGAGTACTCCCGTCCGAGGCGCCGGCTGCACCCGACCTCCCGGTCGGCTGCACCCAGCTCGACGTACGAGCCGGTCTCGCCACTCACTCCCCCCGCTGCCTAAGCGACCGCATATCTCCGTGTCCGCTCCCCTCCCAGGAGGAGTGCGGACCGGTGAGGGCAGCAGGGATCACCGTGTCCCGTCCGCGCCACCGAGTCGGTGCCGCAGGGACCACCTCGACAACCCCCGCCCCCATCTTGAGCGCTTGGGTGGGGCTGGGGGTCAGGACCGCTCGAGGTGGCGGCCGATGACCATCCGCTGGACCTGGTTGGTGCCTTCGACGATCTGCAGGGCCTTGGCCTCGCGCATCAGCCGCTCGACCGGAAAGTCCTGCACGTAGCCGTAGCCGCCCAGGACCTGAACGGCGTCGGTGGTGACACGCATGGCCATGTCGGTGCAGAACAGCTTGGCCATCGCCGCCTGCTTACCGAAGGCCTGACCGCGGTCCCGCCGGCGCGCCGCCTCGAGGTAGAGCGCCCGACCCGCCTCGACACCGGTGGCCATGTCAGCCAGGAGGAACGACATGCCCTGGAACTCGATGAGCGTACGGCCGAACTGGCGCCGCTCCTTGGCCCACGCGATGGCGACGTCCAGTGCGTTCTGCGCCACGCCGACCGCGACGGCGGCGATGCCGAGCCGTCCGCCGTCGAGGGCGGCCAGGGCGATCTTGAAGCCCTCACCCTCCTCACCGAGCAGGCGCTCGGCGTCGACGTGAGCCTCGTCGAAGTGCATCTGAGCCGTCGTCGACGCTGTGAAGCCCATCTTCCGTTCGGGCTCGGCGGCGGAGACACCGGAGGTCGCGGCGTCCACCAGCAGGGTGGAGATGCCGCGCGGCCCGTCGTCGGAGGTGCGGCACATCAGCGTGTAGAAGTCGGCTTCGCCACCGTGGGTGATCCACGCCTTGGTGCCGTTGACGACGTACCCGTCGCCCGATCGCACGGCCCGCGTCGTAAGGGCAGCGGCGTCGGACCCGGACCCCGGCTCGGACAGGCAGTACGCGCCGAGCAGCTCGCCGCCCACCATGTCGGGCAGCCACCGCTCGCGCTGCGCGTCGGTGCCGAAGGCGGCCAACGGGTAACAGGCCAGCGTGTGGACGCTGACTCCCTCGGCGACCGAGGCCCACACCGTGGCGAGCTCCTCGACGACCTGGAGGTAGACCTCGTAGGGCTGGTCTCCCCCGCCGTACGCCTCGGGGTAGGGCAGACCCAGCAGGCCAGCCTTGCCCAGCGTGCGGAACGCGTCACGGGGGAACCTGCTCTCCGCCTCGGCCGCCGCTACATGGGGCGCCAGCTCCTCGCGGGCCAGCTCGCGGGTCAGCTCGAGCAGCTGGGCCGCCTCCTCGGTGGGGAGGTGTCGCTCGACGGGCACCGGTCAGCCCCCCAGCACGACGTACTGGCGGTCGGTGACGTTGAGCCGCTCGATCCCGCCCTCGGTGGCGACGACGATGTCCTCGATCCGCGCCCCGTGCTGGCCGGGAAGGTAGATGCCCGGCTCGATCGAGAACGCCATCCCGGGCTCGAGCACGGTCGTGTTGCCCTCGACGATGTAGGGCTCCTCGTGGGTCTCGACGCCGATGCCGTGACCGGTGCGGTGAACGAAGAACTCGCCGTAGCCAGCCGCGGTGATGACCTCCCGGGCAGCGGAGTCGACCGACTCCGCGGTCACCCCTGGTCGCGCGTGGTCGCAGGCCGCGACCTGAGCCTGGTGCAGGACCGCGAAGTACGTGGCGAACTCTTCGGGAGGCTCGCCCAGCGTGTACATCCGCGTGCAGTCCGAGCAGTAGCCCTCAGCCGTCGTCCCGCCGATGTCGACGACCACGACGTCACCCGGCTCGAGCACGCGCCCGCCCACTTCGTGATGCGGCGACGCGCCGTTGGGCCCGGATCCGACGATGACGAAGTCGACGGTCTCGTGACCTTCGGCGAGGATCGCTGCGGCGATCTCGCGTCCTGCCTCGCGCTCCGTACGCCCCGGCACGAGGAACTCCGCCATCCGGGAGTGGACCCGGTCGATGGCCTGGCCCGCCCGGCGCAGCGCGTCGACCTCGTCGGGCGACTTGCGCGCCCGCAGGTCGCCGAGGACCTCGGAGGCCAGCGACTGCTCGGCGGCCGGCAGCGCGGCCCGGAAGCGCAGGACCTGCTCCGCCCACATCCGGTTGGCCAGCGCCACCCTGCCCCCTGATGACGGGAGGCGGCCGGCCACCATGGCGTAGGGGTCCTCGGTCTCGCCCCAGCCGATGACCTCGATCCCCAGCGACGGGACCGACGACGCCTCGACCGCAGGGACCTCCAGGCCCGGTGCGACCAGGAACGGCTCCCCGTCGGCGGGCAGCACCAGGCAGGTCAGCCGCTCCAGCGGGAGTGCCTGGTAGCCGGTGAGCCAGCGCAGGTCCGGGCCCGGGGTGACGAGCAGGGCGGACAGACCGGCGTCGGCCACCGCCTTGCGGGCCTGTGACAACCGGTCGGGCGAGACGGCACGCGGGGTCATGCGCCCAATCTAGGCCAAGGCTTCGAGCGCACCGGTGGGCGCCGGTCTGGCCGTCTGTTCGCTCGTGCGCCTCGCTGGCGCTCGTCGCTCGCTCACGGCAGGCTGCGTCCCGTGGTTGCTGCCCCCGAACGAGTGATGCTCCTCGACACCCCGTCGCTGTACTTCCGCGCGTTCTACGGCGTCCCGGACTCCATCCGCGCGCCGGACGGCTCCCCGGTCAACGCCGTGCGCGGCCTGCTGGACTTCGTGGCCCGGCTGACCAGCGACCGCTCCCCCACCCACCTGGTCGCGTGCATGGACAACGACTGGCGACCGACCTTCCGGGTCGATGCGATCCCGTCCTACAAGCTGCACCGCGTCGCGACCGGTGACGAGGAGCAGGTGCCCGACGCGCTTACCCCCCAGGTGGCGGTCATCGAAGAGGTGCTGACGGCGCTCGGCGTGCCGGTCGTGGGGGTGGACGGCTACGAGGCCGACGATGTGATCGGGACGCTGGCGACGCACTCCGCCCGACCCGTCGACGTCGTCACCGGTGACCGGGACCTCTTCCAGCTCGTCGACGACGCCCGAGGCGTGCGCATCCTGTACACGGCGCGCGGTGTGGGCAGGCACGACGTCGTGGACGAGGCCTGGGTGGCGGCGAAGTACGGGATACCGGGACGGGCCTATGCCGACTTCGCCACGCTCCGCGGCGACCCCAGCGACGGCCTGCCCGGGGTGCCGGGCGTCGGGGAGAAGACGGCGGCCGCCCTGGTCACGAGGTACGGCTCGCTGGCCGGCATCCTCGCGGCGGTCGAGGCCCGCGACACGGCGATGCCGGCCGGTGCACGGGCCAAGCTGCTGGCGGCCCACGACTACCTCGCTGTCGCTCCGGTGGTCGTCGCGGTGGCGACCGATGTGCCCGTCCCGGCGTACGACGACGTCCTGCCGTCCTCGCCACGGGACCCGGAGCGGCTTCTCGAGCTCTCGAAGCGGTGGGGGCTCGACAGCTCGCTGAACCGGGTGCTGAGGGCCTTCAATGCTCAGCCGACGGTCGAGTAGGCCACGACCCCGCGCCGCAGCAGGTCGGCGGCCCGGTGCGCGGCGTCGGCGACCCCGCTGGCGTCGGCACGGGCCGCCACCGCCGTCTGGCCGAGCAGATCGATCACCTGCTTCGTCCAGCGGACGAAGTCCCCGGCCTGCAGGTCGGTCTCACGCAGCACGGTGTCCAGCGATTGCCCGGTGGCCCAGCGATGGGTGGCCCACGCGAATCCGAGGTCCGGCTCCCGGGGGCTCTCGATGCGGTGGTCCCGCTCGCGGGCCTCGAGCGCGCCCCAGATCCGCACCGTCTCTGCCAGCGCCTCCCGCGGCGCGCCGGGGGGCAGCCTCGGTGCCGCGGCGTCGTCGGACTGGCGGGACTCGAAGACCAGAACGGACACGCACGCCGCGAGATCAGCCGGGGCCAGACCTTCCCAGACACCACGCCGCAGGCACTCCGCAGCGAGCAGGTCCAGCTCGGTGTAGACCGCAGCGAGCCGCCGCCCGTGGTGCGTGACGGCCTCCCCGTCGAGGTAGCCCAGCTCGTCGAGCAGCGCGCAGATGCGGTCGAACGTCCGCGAGATCGTGTGCGTGCGGTGCAGCACCCGGCGCTGCAAGGCGTCGGTGTCCCGCGTGAGCCGGTAGAAGCGCTCCGCCCACCGGGCATGGTCCTCGCGCTCGGCACAGCCGTGGCAGGGATGTTCGCGCAGCTCGGAGCGGAGCCTCGTCACCTCGCCGTCGTCCGCGGCAGCAGACCGCCTGCTGGGCAGCCGGTGCGAAGCGGCATCGGCCAGTCCGGTGTCGCGCAGGGTCGATGCGAGGTCACGGCGCTGCGCAGGGTTGCGGGCGTTGAACGACTTCGGGATGCGCATCCGGCGCAGGGCCTCGACGGGCGAGGGGAAGTCCAGCATCGAGAGCCGCCGGACCTGGCGTTCGGCGGTGAGCACCGTGGGTCGCGCGCCGTCGGGCCCCGCGGTCAGCCCGGGGTCGAGGACGACCACCAGTCCGCCGCGACGACCGGCCGGCACGTGGATGACGTCGCCGGGTCGCAGCCTTTCCAGCGACGCCGCCGCGGCGGCACGGCGGTTGGCGGCACCGGTGCGGGACAGGTCGCCCTCCCGGTCGGAGATGGCGCGTCGTAGCGCGGCGTACTCGCTGAAGTCGCCGAGGTGGCAGGTCATCGACTCGCGGTAGCCCGCCAGCGCCTCCTCGTTCCGCCGCACCTGGCGGGCCAGCCCCACCACCGCACGGTCGGCCTGGAACTGCGCGAACGAGGACTGCAGGAGGCTGCGGGCGCGTTCGCGACCGACCTGGCCGACCAGGTTGACCGCCATGTTGTAGGACGGACGGAAGCTGGACCGCAACGGATAGGTCCGCGTGGA
>JAJAYQ010000134.1 GCA_026786145.1 Spirochaetaceae bacterium
CTACGTGCCCCAGCGGCACACCATCGTGGGCGGCGTCCCCTCCACCGTCCGGGAGGTCGTGTCCTCCGGGCGGTTGCCCCGCAAGCGGCCGTTCGCGCCGATGCGGGCGTACGACCGAGCGGTGGTGGCCGCAGCGATCGATACCGTCGGCCTCGGTGAACGGGCCGGTGTGAGCGTCGGGAACCTCTCCGGTGGCCAGCAACGGAGGGTGCTCATCGCCCGTGCCCTGGCTGCCGAGCCGGACGTGCTCGTGATGGACGAGCCGACTGCCGGGGTGGACGCCGCGAACCAGGAGATCCTCGCTGCCACGCTGCGCAAGCTCGTGGAGAGCGGCAGCACGCTCCTGCTGGTCGCCCACGAGCTCGGCCCGCTCGCGCCACTCATCGGACGGGTCGTGGTGATGCGCGACGGGCATGTCCGCTACGACGGCGTGCCGCTGCCTGCGGGAGAGGGCGCGTACCACGACCAGCACCTCGGTCGCGAAGACCATCACCATCACGACGATGACCACGAGGACAGCCGGACCCGCAGGCGCGGCCTCGGGCTGACGGGAGGTCGGCCGTGACGGCGGACCTGCTGAGCTACGGCTTCATGCAGCGGGCGCTGCTCGCCTCGCTGCTCGTCGGCGTGACCGCCCCCTCGGTCGGGGTGTACATCGTGCAGCGGCGCCTCGCCCTCATCGGTGACGGCATGGGCCACGTCGCGCTGGCCGGCGTCGCGCTCGGTGTGCTCACCACCGGGCAGCCGGTGCTGACAGCGCTCGTCACGGCCGTGATCGGGGCGGTGGTCATCGAGCTGGTGCGGGCCCGTGGGAGGACCAGCGGCGACGTCGCACTGGCGATCATGTTCTACGGCGGCATCGCGGCCGGCGTCGTCATCATCAGCCGCGCCCCCGGCGGGACCCCCGCGAACCTGAACAGCTACCTGTTCGGCGCGATCACCACGACCTCAGGCACCGACCTGGCAGTGTTCGCCGTGCTCGCGGTGGTGGTCCTCACCGTGACCGTGGGCCTGGCGCCGCGGTTGTACGCCGTCAGCAACGACGAGGAGTACGCCCGCGCCGCGGGCCTTCCGGTGCTCGCCATCAACCTGTTGCTGGCCGTCATCACCGCCGCCACCGTCGTCATCAGCATGCGCGTCGTCGGCCTGCTGCTGATCAGCGCCTTGATGGTGGTGCCGGTGGCCACCGGACAACTTCTGGTCGGCAGCTTCAAAGCCACTCTCGCGCTGGCCGTCGGCATCGGCCTGCTCGTCGCCGTCGGCGGCACGGTCACCTCGTACTACGCGAACACCCCGTCGGGGGGAACCATCGTGCTGCTCGCCGTTGCCCTGTTCACCGTGACCGCCACCGCGACCACACTGCGCTCGCGGCTGCGCCGCGACACCCACGACGAGGCGGAGGACCACCTCCACCAACACGGCGAGGAGTGCGGCCACCCGGCGGTGCCCCACGAGGACCACGTCGACTTCGTGCACGACGGACACCGCCACGCGGTGCACGGCGCCCACTATGACGAGCACTGAGACGAGCACTGAGACAGCGATGAGCCGCGCTCCCAAGGAGGACGCCCTGATGGCGACGACCACCAGCCCGCTCCGTGCCACCCGCCAGCGGGCCGCCGTGTCCGTGGCGCTGGAGGCGGTCGACGACTTCCGCAGCGCCCAGGACCTCCACGCGATGCTGCGCCAGCGCGGTGAG
>JAJAYQ010000135.1 GCA_026786145.1 Spirochaetaceae bacterium
CCCTGGAAGGTCTAGTCCTCGGTCACGTTGAGGACGTCCTCGACGTGACGACGGGGCGTCTGATCGCCGGCGGTCGGGGGGACGTCGTCGCTCGCGTAGCCGAGGCGTAGCAGCATCTGCGGGTGCCCGACCACTCCGAGCTCGGCCGCGAGCCGGGACCGGGTGTCGGGGATCTCGAGCGGCTGGGTCATCGGGGACGCCGCGACACCCAGTGACGTGGCGGTGAGCAGCAGCCGGGCGAGTCCCTGGCCGGCCGCAAGCCACGATGCGACGTCGTCGTC
Organism: Spirochaetaceae bacterium; assembly: GCA_026786145.1. Taxonomy (GTDB): domain Bacteria; phylum Actinomycetota; class Actinomycetes; order JACCUZ01; family JACCUZ01; genus JAJAYQ01. The sequence continues at coordinate 282 of JAJAYQ010000135.1, forward strand.
CTCGGTGCCGAGCACCGCCACGAGCGGTCTCTCCACGGGGGGCGGGTCGTTCGACACGTCGGGGACTGTGGCGGGGCCCCGATCGGTGACGAAGTCACGGAGCAGGAAGTTCGACCCGCGCCGTGAGGGGTCGGCGTCGGGCACAGCAGAGGCCGGGACGCCGTCGGTGGCCTCGCTTCCGTGCCCGGTCCAGCGCCGCAGCTCGTCGAGGTAGGCAGGGTCGGCTCTCTCGATCGCATCGGCACGAGTGAGCAGGACGGCGACCGCGGTCTCGTCGTCCGAGGAGTCGACCACCCTGAGCCAGCAGCCCTCCACCTCCGCGGCATTCCGAAGTGCCGCGACGACGTCCGGGGTCACGGGTTCGGGGGAGAACGCTCCTCGCTCCGTGTGCCTCGCGGAGACGGCGTCGGCCAGGCTTTTCCTCCCGGCGGCCGCCCCGCTCCGGAGCCGCAGGTCGGCGAGGTGCTCGGGTTCCGTCGGGTCCGGCTGCAGGACGACGTCGACGTCGTATCCAGCAGCCTCGGCGGCGACCCGGGCGTGGAGCAACGAGGCACCGCAGCTCAGATGTCGTGCGCGGCCGTTCGGGTCCAGGACGGCCAGACCGCGCGCCGGATCGGTCCACAGCTCGATGACGCCGTCGTAGGCCACAAAACGCCACGGCTGGGTGTTGTGGATCGACGGCGCGCGAACTGCCTGCGCGACGATGTCGTGCAGCACCTGCTGGTCCATGACCACCTCCCGGATCTCCACGATCCTTTCACCGACTTCCCTCACCGTCTCCTCGCGAGACCGAGCGCGACCGCCTCTTCCCACAGCTCCTCGCGGACTCGAGGGTGGGCGGCCTGCTCGATCAGGTGACGGGCCTGGGTCCGCTCGTCGTGACCGAAGACGTCAGCGACGCCCTGCTCCGTGACGACTGCGGTGTGCTGGAAGGAGGTGACGGGCTCGTCGACGAGCGCCACGACCGTGGAGACGTCCGCCTTGGGGTGCCACGACCGGAGGGCCATCAACGCCTGCCCTCCCACCGAGTGCAACGCCCCGACGATGAAGTCGGTCTGCCCGCCGAAACCCGAGTGGATGCGGGCCTGAATGCGCGAGGCGTTTGCCTGTCCGAACAGATCGACCTGCAGCGCCGTGTTGATAGAGGTCATCGCGCGGTTCGCCGCGATGCGGCCCGGGGCGTTGGTGGTCTCGGTCCGGAGCACCTGCACGCGCGGGTTGCGGTCCACCCACGCGTACAGCCGCTGTGTCCCGAACAGGAACGATGCCGTCAGCGGCGCCCCCGGGTCGAGGGCTCCCGCCTCGTCCAGGGTCATCACGCCGTCGGAGAACATCTCGCTCCAGACACCCAGGCCCCTCCGGGCCGCGAGGCCGGGCAGGGTGGCGTCGGGGACCATGCCGATGCCCAGCTGGAGCGTTGCGCCGTCGCCGATGCGGGCCGCGACGAGTTCGCCGATGCGGTTCGCGGCGTCGTCCGGGGGAGCCGTCGTGGCCTCGTCCAGCGGCGCGTCCGCCTCGAACGCGTAGTCGACGTCATCAGGGTCGAGGAGCCCGTCGCCGTATGTCCACGGCATGTTCGCGTTGACCTGCGCGATGACCAATCCTCCACGCGCCCGGCATGCCGAGATCGCGGCGGGCAGGACGTTCACCTCGACGCCCAGCGAGAGCTTCCCGTCCTGCGGTGGCGAGACGGTCACGCACACCACGTCCGGGGGAAGGGTGGTCACGAAGAGGCGAGGGACCAGCGAGAGCCTGGCCGGGACGTAGGCCAGCGTCGGACTGCGCCGCATGCCCGGCCCGACGAACGGGGTCTCGTGCACCACCTCCGGGCGCGTCGGGATGCCCGGGTGCGCATTGAGCATGAAGAGGCGGTACGCCGGGACGCAGCCGTCCACCAGGTCCAGCAGCTGACGTGGAGCGGCGCCGTTGCCGCCGGCTACCACGCGAGGGAGGACGGGGAGCGTGGGAAGTCCCTGGAGAACCTGGGACAGGTCGGACTCGGTGACCGTGCGCAAGAGGCCGGGCCTACCGCTCGGGTGGGTGCTTGCTGGCGAACACCGCAGCCTGGGTCCGGCGCTCCATCCCGAGCTTGGCCAGCAGCGCCGAGACGTAGTTCTTGATGGTCTTCTCGGCAAGGAACATGTGCTCACCGATCTGGCGGTTGGTGAGACCCTCGCCGATGAGCTCCAGCACCCGTCGCTCCTGGTCGGTCAGCGGGGCGAGCGCGACGTCCTGCGGTGGCCCCTGGCGCAGTCGGTCGAGCACCTGCTGGGTGACGGCCGGGTCGAGCAGCGACTGCCCGGCGGCGACCCGGCGTACCGCGTCGACCAGGTCGGTGCCGCGGATCTGCTTGAGGACGTACCCGGCGGCGCCCGCCATGATCGCCGAGAAGAGCGCCTCGTCGTCGTCGTACGAGGTGAGGATCAGCGCAGCGATCTCGGGGTTGGTCGACCGGACGTCCCGGCACACGTCGATCCCCGACCCGTCGGGAAGCCGCGCGTCGAGGACTGCGACGTGCGGCTTGAGAGCGGGGATGCGCCGGGTCGCCTCCTGCGCCAGGCCGGATTCCCCGACGACCTCGATGTCGCCGTCGGCCTCCAGCAGGTCCTTGAGGCCACGACGGACGACCTCGTGGTCGTCCAGGAGGAAGACGCGGATCGGGTCGTCGGAGGTCTCCGTCATGGCTCCAGGGTGTACCCCGTGCCACCGGAGGTCGATCTCGGGTCCTCGGCAGGGCCGTTGTGCCCCCCGACAGAGGTACAACGGGCCTGCCCTGGGCCCTCGGTGTCCGCGACGCTGGCTGCAGGTCCTCGCACCGGGGACCCGGGCAGGCGGGAGATGACATGAACAGGAACGCGACAGACGAGCGGGACGACACCGCGACACCTACGGGCGCCGAGTCGGCCGAGGCCATCGTGGTCGGCCTGGACGGCAGCCGATCGGCAGCCGCAGCGCTGCAGTGGGCCTCGGAGCAGTCCAGGGTGAGCGGGGTCCCGTTGCGGGTGGTGCATGCGTGGCAGATGAGGGCCATCGAGGTGGCTGCGGCCTCCGCGGAGTTCTGGGAGACAGCGCAGGCTGACGCCCGTGCCCGGGCGACCCGCTGGGTGCTCGACGCCCTCGGGGGAGGCCTGGCCGAGGTCCGCTGGTCCCTGGACATTGCCGAGGGCCCTCCCGGGCCGGTCCTCGTCGGCCGTTCCCGCGGCGCCCGGCTCCTGGTCCTCGGCACGCGGGAGAGCACCGGGCTCAAGCGCGCGGTGCTGGGGTCGGTGAGCCACTACTGCCTGTCGCACGCCGAGGTCCCCGTGGTCGCCGTACCCATGACGGAGGTTCTGCGGATGCCAGGGTGGGTAGCCGTCCCTGCATGACCTCACGACACCTTGTCCGCAGCGCCCTCGTCGGAGCCGCTTCCGGCGCCGCCGGCACGACCGCGCTGAACTTCGCGTCCTACCTGGACATGACCTGGCGCGCCCGACCGGCGAGCAGCACACCCGAGAAGACGGTGGAGAAGCTCGCCGAGCTGGCCGGCGCCGAGGTGCCAGGCGAGGGCGAGGACCGGGACAACCGGCTGTCGGGGCTGGGCGCTCTCAGCGGGATCGTCACCGGTGTCGCGGTCGGTGCCATGTACGGCGTCGCTCGCAGTCTGGGCCTCCGGCCGCCGGTCGCCGTCGGCTCGCTCGTTGCTACCGCCGCCGTGCTGCTCGCCTCGAACGGCCCGATGACCGCGCTCGGCATCACCGACCCCAGGACGTGGGGGACCTCGGACTGGGTCTCTGACGTCGTGCCACACCTCTTCTACGGCGTCGTCACGGCGGCGACTGCAGAAGCGGCGAGCTGAGGCGCCTCAGGCCGGCTGCTCGCGCCCTTGCTGCTGTCCGGGCTGTCCCTGCTGGAGGACCTCGCTGAGCTTGGCCGCTGCCGCACAGACGATCTGCGCGTGCAGCCGGCCGGGCTGACGACTGAACCGCTCGATCGGGCCGGACACGGAGACGGCGGCGACGACGCGGCCGCCCGGCCCGCGGACCGGTGCCGACACCGACGCGACCCCGGCTTCGCGCTCCCCGACGCTCTGCGCCCAGCCTCGTCGCCGCACGGCGGAGAGCGACGTGGCCGTGAACCGTGCCTCGCGCAGTCCGCGATGGAGGCGGTCCGGCTCCTCCCAGGCCAGCAGGATCTGAGCGGCGGACCCGGCCCTCATGGTCAGCGTCGCGCCCACGGGCACGGTGTCCCGCAGGCCGGTGAGCCGCTCGGCCCCGGCGACGCAGACGCGGCTGTCGCCCTGACGGCGGTAGAGCTGTGCGCTCTCCCCGGTGATGTCGCGCAACCGGGCGAGAACGGGGTTGGCCGCCTCCAGCAGGCGGTCCTCGCCGGCTGCGGTGGCCAGCTCGCGCAGGCGCGGGCCGAGGACGAACCGGCCCTGCAGGTCGCGGGCGACGAGACGGTGGTGCTCGAGGGCGGTCGCGAGCCGGTGGGCGGTGGGACGGGCCAGTCCGGTTGCCTGCACCAGGTTCGCCAGGCTGGCCGGCCCCGCCTCCAGGGCACCGAGAACGATGGCGGCCTTGTCCAGGACGCCGACTCCGCTAGAGTTGTCCATGTACCGATATTGCCGTCTCAGAGCCTGAGACGCAACCCGTAGGAGAAAGTCGATGGCCACCACGCTGGCGCAGAAGGTCTGGGACTCCCACGTCGTCCGCCGGGCACCCGGTGAGCCTGACCTGCTCTACATCGACCTTCACCTCGTCCACGAGGTGACCAGCCCCCAGGCCTTCGACGGACTCCGCGTCGCCGGGCGTACCGTGCGCCGCCCCGACCTGACGCTGGCCACCGAGGACCACAACGTCCCCACCCTGGACATCGACAAGCCGATCGCCGACCTCGTGTCGCGCACCCAGGTCGATGCGCTGCGCCACAACTGCACGGAGTTCGGGGTGCCGCTGTACTCCCTGGGCGACGCGGAGCAGGGGATCGTCCACGTCGTCGGGCCGCAGCTCGGGCTGACCCAGCCGGGCATGACGGTGGTCTGCGGTGACTCGCACACCTCGACACACGGCGCGTTCGGCGCCCTGGCGTTCGGCATCGGCACCAGCGAGGTCGAGCACGTCCTCGCCACCCAGACCCTTCCCAAGGAGCCGTTCCGCACGATGGCGGTCACTGTCGAGGGAGAGCTGGCCACCGGGGTCACGGCCAAGGACGTGATCCTCGCCGTCATCGCACAGATCGGCACCGGGGGAGGACAGGGCTACGTCATCGAGTACCGCGGGTCGGCCATCGAGGCGATGTCGATGGAGGCCCGCATGACGGTCTGCAACATGTCCATCGAGGCCGGAGCGCGCGCCGGCATGGTGGCCCCCGACGAGACGACGTTCGCGTACCTGCACGGCAAGCCACGGGCACCGCACGGGGCCGACTGGGACGATGCGGTGGCGGCCTGGCGCCGGCTGCGCAGCGACGACGACGCGACGTTCGACCACGAGGTGGTCCTGGACGCCGCAGCGATCACGCCGTACGTCACATGGGGCACCAACCCCGCGCAGGGAGCGCCGCTGTCGGGCTCGGTCCCCGACCCTTCGTCGTTCGTGCTCGACAGCGACCGGGCCGCGGCCGAGCGGGCGCTGGACTACATGGGCCTCAAGGCCGGCACCCCGCTGCGCGAGATCGCCGTCGACACCGTCTTCCTCGGGTCGTGCACCAACGGTCGCATCGAGGACCTCCGCGCCGCCGCCGAGGTGATTCAGGGACGCCGGGTCGCCGACGGCGTGCGGATGCTCGTGGTGCCGGGGTCGGCGCGGGTCCGGCTGGCCGCCGAGGGCGAGGGCCTCGACGTGATCTTCAAGGAGGCGGGAGCCGAGTGGCGCAACGCCGGCTGTTCGATGTGCCTGGGCATGAACCCGGACCAGCTCGCGCCCGGCGAACGCAGCGCATCGACGTCCAACCGGAACTTCGAGGGCCGCCAGGGCAAGGGTGGCCGCACCCACCTGGTCTCGCCGCTGGTCGCGGCCGCGACGGCCGTCGTGGGCCGCCTCGCCAGCCCCGCCGACCTCACGGAGGTCTGAGATGGAACCCGTCACGACGCACAGGGGTCGGGCCGTCGCGCTGCGCCGGTCGAACGTGGACACCGACCAGATCATCCCGGCGGTCTACCTCAAGCGGGTGACCCGCACCGGTTTCGAGGACGGGCTGTTCGCCGCCTGGCGCACCGACCCCGATTTCGTCCTCAACCGCCCTGAGTCCGCCGGTGCCACGGTGCTGGTCGCGGGTCCGGACTTCGGCACCGGATCCTCCCGCGAGCACGCCGTGTGGGCGCTGCGTGACTACGGCTTCCGCGCCGTGGTCTCACCGCGGTTCGGCGACATCTTCCGCGGCAACGCAGGCAAGGGCGGCCTGGTGGCGGCCCAGGTCGAGGTGTCCGACGTCGAACGCATCTGGGACGCCGTCGATGCCGACCCTGCCACCGAGGTGACGGTCGACCTCGTCTCCCGCACCGTGTCGTGGGGCGGGCAGCAGGCCCCGTTCGACATCGACGACTACACCAGGTGGCGCCTGATGGAGGGTCTCGACGACGTCGACCTCACCCTCCGGCACTCCGATCTGGTCGCCGAGTTCGAGTCCGATCGCCCCGGGTGGATGCCCACGACGGCTTGACCCTTTGCGACACAAGGGGTTTTCGAGGCTCCGGTGTTTGTCTGGACCGGCTCTTGGGCCTAACGTCACCACGAATCGAGTGACTGCTCGACATCCGCATCCTCAAGGGGTCCCACTGTGAACAAGGCTCAGCTGATCGACAAGCTGTCCGTCCACCTCGGCAGCAAGAAGGCCGCGACCGACGCGGTCGAGGCCGTGATCGACACCGTCACACGCGCTGTCGCGTCGGGCGAGCGGGTGGCGATCACCGGCTTCGGCGTGTTCCACAAGGTGGCGCGCCCGGCCCGCACCGGTCGCAACCCGCGTACCGGCGCAGCCGTCAAGATCAAGGCGACGACCGTGCCCAAGTTCAAGGCCGGCCAGAGCTTCAAGGACGTCGTCAGCGGCGCCAAGAAGCTCCCCAAGGTCACCGTGAGCGCCGCCCGCGCCGTCACCGGCACCGGGTCCGCCGCGAAGAAGACGACCGCGAAGAAGTCAACGGCCAAGAAGTCGACCGCCACGAGGTCGACCGCGAAGAAGACCACGGCGAAGAGGTCGACGGCCGCCTCCGCAGGTCGCACCCTGGCCAAGAAGTCCTCGGGCACCACGGCGAAGAAGTCCGCGGCGAGGAAGCTCGGCAGCAAGGCGACCACCAAGAAGGCCACCAAGAAGGCCACCAAGAAGGCACCGGCACGTCGCCGCTGACCTCCCGTGCAGCGAGGCCCCGGGGGGCCCCCGGGGGGGCCGGCGGGGGGGGGGGCGGGGGGGGGGGGGGGGGGGGGGGGGGGGGGGGCCCCCCCCCCCCCCCCCCCGCCGCCGGCCCCCCCCCACACCCCCCCCCCCCCCCCCCCCGAGCCGGGCCCCGCGGGGGGGGCCGCCGCCCCGCCGCGCGGCGCCCCCGCG
>JAJAYQ010000136.1 GCA_026786145.1 Spirochaetaceae bacterium
CCGCCGGGCGCGATGGTGGAGTGGATGACCTGCAGCTGACTCTGGGTCCCGGGAGTGAGCAGGAACTCCGCAACCTTGCTCCCGCCGAAGTTGATGCGACGGCCCTCGGCCGCACGAACCACCTGGGTCTGCGGGGTCTCGAAGAGCTCACCGATGCGGATGCCGAGCACCTCGCACACCGACACCAGGGAGGCCACCGACGGTGACACCTCGTCGCGCTCGAGCCGGCTGATGAAGCCCTTGGTGAGGCTGGCGGCGGCCGCGACCTTCTCCAGAGTGAGCCCACGCGCCTGACGGGCGGCCCGCAGCCGACCTCCGATGCGGACACCGGTGCTCGTGCTCGGCTCGGCGACCGGTCGGGCCCGCCCCGCCATCAGGACTCCAGATCCATGGCGACTGCGCGCACGGGTGCACCGTCGGCGTTCTCCAGAGCGATGGGAAGGCAGGTGACGAAGGGATCGGGGAAGTCGACCAGCTCGAGGTTGCGGAAGTTCTCCCCGATGACGCCTCCGGCCGTGGCGATGAGGTGATGGGCGGGATACCCCTCTCCGGGATGGTCTTGATCAGGCGTCTCGTCGATGTTCAGTGCGTCGAGGCAGAACGTGCGCACGCCGAGATCGAGCATCCGCTGCACCGCCGCCGAGTCGAGGAAGGGGTTGTCGAAGTAGGTAGGCGTCCCGAAGTGCCTCGACCAGCCGGTACAGATCAGCGCGATGATGCCGGGGCCGAGCTGCGCCGACGACGCGGCGACGTGCTCCCAGGTGATGCGCTCTCGCGGGCCGACCCCGCGCACGTCGATCAGCGCGGCCGGCCCGGCGAAGAGCCCCAGGTCGAGCTGGTCGATCCGCAGTCCCCCGTCCTGGAAGTGGTACGGCGCGTCGACGTGAGTGCCGGTCTGGGAGCCCAGGTCGATGTGCAACAGGTTGAACCCGTCGCGCTCCACCGTGGAGTGCACCTCGAACCGAGGGACCGGGTCACCGGGGTAGACCTGCGTTCGGGGGCCGACCGGCACGGACAGGTCGACGATCCGGCGGACCCTCACCAGCGCCTCCTCGAAGTTCGTCAGGCGACAAGTGTTGCCTGTGACGCAACACACGTCTAGCGTTCCCGCCCAGAGGGCCGGAACGGAACCGGCCGCGGGGCACCGGAGGACGGTCACATGAGCGGATCAGCAGTCGCCGGTGGGGTCGAGCCCCGCCAGGCCAAGGTCACGGAGATCGAGCGGCACGGCATCGACACGATCCCCGACGCGCACCGCACGTCCGGACCGTTCGACCTGTTCCGCATCCAGTTCGGCGGCGCGAACACCTTCGCCACGATCATTCTCGGGACCTTCCCCGTGCTGCTCGGCCTGTCCCTGTGGCAGGCGGTCGCGGCGACCCTGGTCGGCGTCGTCGTCGGCGCGCTGATCCTGATGCCGATGGGCCTCTTCGGCCCCCGGACCGGCACGAACAACGCCGTTTCCTCCGGTGCGCACTTCGGGGTCCGCGGCCGGGTCCTCGGCTCCTTCCTCTCCCTGCTGACCGCCATCGCGTTCTACTCGATCTCGGTCTGGGTCAGCGGCGACGCCCTGGCCGGCGCGTTGAACCGGCTGTTCGACGTCCCGGACAACGACGCCGTCCGTGGACTGATCTACGCCGTGCTCGGCGCGCTGGTGATCGTCGTGGTCGTCTACGGCTACCAGTTCATGCTGGCGGTCAACAAGGTCGTCGTGGTCGCGAACACCGTGCTCATCCTGCTCGGCGTCGTCGCCTACGCCAGCGTCTTCGACTTCGGCTACGACCCGGGCCCGGAGGCGTACGCGCTCGGCACGTTCTGGCCGACCTTCGTGCTCTCCGCCCTCATCGTCATGGGCAACCCGATCTCGTTCGGGGCTTTCCTCGGGGACTGGTCGCGCTACATCCCCCGGGGAACCTCGGTTTCCTCACTGCTCGGTGCGACCTTCACCGCCCAGCTCGCGACCCTCGTGCCGTTCCTGTTCGGCGTCGGGACCGCGACCATCGTGGCCGGCGAGGCCGACTACATCTTCGCCCTCGTCCAGGTGTCGCCACTCTGGTACACGCTGCTGCTCGTCGTCGTCGCCTTCCTCGGCGGCATGTCGACCGGCGTCACCTCCCTCTATGGCACGGGCCTGGACTTCTCCTCGGTGTTCCCCCGGCTCAGCCGGGTTCAGGCGTCGTTGTTCATCGGCACGCTCGCGTTCGTCTTCATCCTTGTCGGCCGCCTCGCCTTCGACCTGATCGCCAGCGTCAACGCGTTCATCGGGGCAATCGTCATCTGCACCACGCCGTGGATGGTCATCATGACGATCGGGTACGTCGTGCGCCGCGGCCACTACTCACCTCAAGACGTCCAAGTCTTCAACCAGGGCCGTGTCGGGGGCATCTACTGGTTCACCGCGGGCGTCAACTGGCGCGGAATGGCCGCGTGGATCCCGGCGGCAGTCATCGGACTGATGTTCGCGAACTACCCGCCGCTGATCGAAGGCCCGTTCCGCAACAGCGCGGGTGGGGTGGACGTCAGCCTGCCGGTCACCCTCGCGATCGCCGCTGTCGTCTACATCGTCCTGCTCGTGGTCGTCCCCGAGCCGCGCCACGTCTTCGGACCGAAGGGACCCTTCCTGGTTCCCGCCCGCGACGGCGTCGAGGCTCCCCCGGTCACCGACGACCCGCGTGCTTCCGCGGCCAAGCAGCGCCTGCGCTCCAAGGAGCTCATCCGGGCCGCAAATGACTGAGTCCACCGGGCAGCAGCCAGGACGGGCGCGGTCGGTCCCCAGGGTCGAGTCCCAGGGCAGGGTCGGTCAGGTCGACAGCACCCTCTTCCCCCGCTTCGCGGGCCCCGCCACCTTCGCCAACCTGCCGCGGGCCGATGAGGTGTCCGACCTCGACATCGCCGTCATCGGGGTCCCCTTCGACTCCGGCGTGAGCTACCGGCCCGGCGCCCGGTTCGGCCCCTCGCACGTGCGCGAGTCGTCGCGCCTGCTGCGTCCGTACAACCCGGCCGTCGAGGTCGCGCCCTTCGCTGCACAGCAGGTGGTGGACGCCGGCGACATCGGCGCGAACCCGTTCGACATCGGCAAGGCGGTGCAGCAGGTCCACGACGGCGCACGACAGGTGCTGGAACGGGCCTCACGCCTGGTGACGATCGGCGGTGACCACACGATCGCCCTGCCGCTCCTGCGCGCCATGGCCGAGACACACGGTGGCCCGGTGGCAGTCGTGCACTTCGACGCACACCTGGACACCTGGGAGAGCTACTTCGGAGCCGAGTACACCCACGGAACCCCCTTCCGGCGGGCATCGGAGGAGGGGCTCATCGACCGCTCCGGTTCGATGCACGTCGGAATCCGCGGGCCGCTCTACGCGTCGACGGACCTCAGCGAGGACGCCGAGCTCGGCTTCCGGATCGTGCACAGCCGGGAGATGGACGACATCGGGGCGGACGGTGTCGTCGAGCGCATCCGTGAGCGCGTCGAGGAGCGGCCGGTCTATGTCTCCGTCGACATCGACGTTCTGGACCCGGCCTTCGCGCCAGGGACCGGAACACCGGAGGCGGGCGGCTTGACCAGCCGGGAGCTCCTCCGGATCCTGCGCGGCTTCGCTGACCTCGACGTCGTGGGAGCGGACGTGGTGGAGGTGGCGCCCGCCTACGACCATGCGCAGATCACCGGTATCGCCGCATCGCACGTGCTGTACGAGATCGTGTCGGCGATGGCCAAGCGCGCAGGAGGTGCCCCCGGATGACCAGCGCCGAGGAGCAGGTGCTCGACACGGCGGCCGCGCTCGTGGCCTCGTTCGCCGGGGGCGACCTCGACGCCTACTTCGGCCACTTCGCCCGAGACGCGGTCTTCGTGTTCCACACCACCCCCGGGGTTCTCGGCTCGGTCGACGCCTACCGCGACGAATGGGCGGGCTGGGAACGTGATGCCGGCTTCCGTGTCCTCTCCTGCGTGTCGTCCGAGCAGCGTGTGCAGCAGATGGGTCCGGTGGCCGTGTTCACCCATCGTGTCCGGACCCGGGTCGCGACCCACGACGGGGAGGAGGACCTGCGGGAGCGCGAGACGATCGTCTTCCAGCTCAAGGAGGACGGCCGGTGGATCGCCGTCCACGAACATCTATCGCCGGATCCGTCGACGGACTAGTTTCTGGCCAAGGCCGGTCCGCACGCCAGGGAGGCGTACGGGGTGGACGTCACACCCGAGATGCGAGAGCAGCTGAGCGGTCTCGTCCGAGACCGTTGACCGCGTGCTCTGACCAAGACTCGACGTCGATCGCCGGGACCATCCAGTCGCCCGGGCGCTGCGGGTGGGTGGTCGTGGCCCGCACCTCGCGGTGCGTGACGGCGTCAACGAGCGTGCAGTAGGTGACTCCCGCGTAGTCCGCCGCGGTGGACAGGTCCATCCAGTGGTCGGCGACGGTGACGAAGGGTGCATTGTTCATGACGTGTGCATCGCCATTCCTTGACCTGCTCTTGACCCCCCGATCGGGTGACGTATCGGGTCACAACGCCCCGTCGTGGATCGCCCGGACCGTCTCGATCGTGTCGGCCTCCCCCGCCGGTTTGTCCGGCCGGTACCGCAGGACGCGCGCGAACCGCAGTGCCATGCCCGCCGGGTAGCGCGGCGACGTCTGCACCCCGTCGAAGGCCACCTCGACGACCAGCTCCGGGCGCACCTGCACCACCCGGTCGTTGCTGTCGACGGCCAGCTCCTGCAGCCGATCGGTCTGCCAGGCCAGCATCGCGTCGGTCAGGCCCTTGAAGGTCTTGCCGAGCATCACGAACCCGCCGGACCCGGTGTCCCGAGCGCCCAGGTGCAGGTTGGACAGCCAACCGCTGCGCCTCCCGTGGCCCCACTCGACAGCCAGCACCACGAGGTCCAGCGTGTGCCGGGGCTTGATCTTCAGCCAGCCGGTTCCCCGGCGCCCCGCCTCGTACGGCGCGTCCAGCGACTTGGCCACCACTCCCTCGTGACCGTGAGCGAGCGTGTCGGCGACGAAGGCCGCAGCAGCCGGGAGCTCCGCCGTCACCAGACGGGGCACCCGCAGGCCTTCGGGCACGGTGGCCGCCAGCACCTCGAAGCGCTCGTGACCCGGGCGGTCGAGCACGTCCTCCCCGTCGGCGTGCAGGACGTCGAAGGCGTACGTCGACAGGGGCGCCGTCGCGCGGGCTGCCGCCACGTCGACCCGGGACCCCACCCGGCGCCCGGTCTCCTGGAACGGGCGAGGCCGACCGTCGGGGTGCAGCGCGATCGCCTCGCCGTCGAGCACCACCGAGCGGACCGGCAGGGTCAGTGCGGCCTCCACCACCTCGGGCACCCGGGCGGTGATGTCGTCGAGGCTGCGGGTGAAGACCGCCACGTCCTGGCCGTCCCGGTGCACCTGCACACGGACCCCGTCGAGCTTCCACTCCAGCGCTGCGGTCCCGAGCCGCTGCAGAGCGGCAGCGACGTCGGCACCAGGGGAGGCGAGCATCGGCTGGACCGGCCGGCCCACCTGGAGCCGGAACGCCTCGAGCCCTTCCCGGCCGCGGGCAAGCGCGGCTTCAGCCACCGGGCCGAGCGCCCCGCTCAGCATGGCGGCCCGGCGGACGTCGGCGACGGGCACGTCGGCGGCCGACGCCACAGCCGCCAGCATCACGCCCTCGAGGGCGCCCTGGCGCAGCTCCCCGGTCAGCAGCCCCCGCAGCAACCGCTGCTCGGCCGCGGTGGCCCGCGCGAAAAGGCTGCTGACCTGTCGGACCCGCTCGCCCTGGGACCCAGGACCGGTCAGACCCGCGACAGCCTCGAGCACCGCATCGACCTCGCCCACCCGCAGCTCGGGCTCGGGCAGCGGCGCCGGCACCTCGCGCAGCGAGGCCCAGCCCACTCCGGTGCGCCGCTGGCGCAGCTCGCCCGAGAGGTAGGCGACGACCGCGGACACCTCGTCCGGTCCGGCGGTGCGCAAGGCCGCGGCGACCGCTGCCACCTTCTCCGTACGCCGGGTGGTGGCCGCGACCGCCTCGGACGCGGCGGCGACCTCGGAGAGAAGCACAACATGATCCTGCCCCCGGCCGCCGACAACTGCCCGGCGAAGTCCTACCCGTCGAGGTCGGTGAGCGCGTCCAGGACGCCCCCGTGGAACGTCGGGTAGGCGTAGATCATCGTCTTCAGGGTGGCGACGGGGATCTTGGCGTGGACGGCGAGGGTGAGCATCGAGAGCACCTCACCGCCCCACGGTCCCGCCGACGTGGCGCCGACCAGCAGCCCGGCGGCGTCGTCCATGACCAGCTTGATGACACCGGCGCCGCCGGGACCGTGGATCCAGCCGCGCGCCGAGCTGGCGACCTGGGCGGTTCCGATACGGACCGTGAGGCCCTTGTCCTTCGCCGCCTGCTCGGTCAGCCCGACCGATCCGACCTCGGGGTCGGTGAACGTCACCCGGGACAACCCTCGGTAGTCAGCAGGCTCACCAGCCTTGCCGAGGATGTCGGCCACGGCGATGCCGGCCTGGTACATCGCCATGTGCGTGAAGGCCCCGACCCCCGTGACGTCGCCGACTCCCCACAGCCGCTCCCCGGCACGCATCCGATCGTCGACCTCCAGTGCCCGCGCATCGGGATCGAGGCCGACCGAGTCGACGCCGAGCTCCTTGACGCGCGCCCGTCGCCCGACGCTGACGAGCAGCTCGGCGCCACGTACCGACGTCCCGTCCTCGAGCCGCACGACGGCGTCGCCGCCCTCGCGCGACACGTGCACCGCCTTGGCTCCCGTACGTACGGTCAGGCCGTCCTCGGCCAGGGCCGCGGCGACGACCTCGCTGGCCTCCGGCTCCTCGAGCGCCAGGATGCGATCGGCCGCCTCCACCACAGTCACCTCAGAGCCGTAGCGGGCAAACATCTGGGCCAGCTCGACGCCGACCGCTCCCCCTCCGAGGACGACGAGGGACGTGGGGGCTCTGGTCGCCGAGATGGCCTCACGGTTGGTCCAGTAGGAGACGTCGGCCAGCCCCTCGATCGGCGGTATGACGGGGGCCGATCCCGAGGCGACGACGACGGCCCGCGACGCGACGAAGGTGTCTTCACCGACGCGCACCCGGCCGGGGCCGTCGAGCACCGCCGAGCCCCGCACCAGCCGGCCGCCCTTGCCCTCGAACCGGTCGGCCGCGACCTTGTCGTCCCAGTTGTCGGTCGCCTCGGCGCGGATCCGTTTCGCCACCGGCCCCAGGTCCGGCGTCACGGTGGCGGAACCGGCGTAGCCGTCGGCCCGCCGCGCCTCGGCGATGAGTGTGGACCCGCGGATCATCATCTTGCTGGGCACGCATCCCCAGTAAGGGCACTCCCCGCCGACCAGCTCGCTCTCCACCCCGATGACGGCCAGGCCGGCCTCGGCGAGCCGACCCGCCACCTCCTCCCCGCCAGGACCCATCCCGATGACCACCGCGTCGACCTGCTGCTCACCATCACCCATCGTCGCGCTCCGCCTTCGCTCGTCCCTCGCTCCGGCCGTCGCCGCTGCATCCCACCAGTATCGGCGCACGCACTAGCGTGACGTCATGGCCGCGTCCCCATCGAACCCGGCGAACCGGCTGTGGCTGGCCCGCCACGGCGAGACCGAGTGGAGCGCGACGGGGCGCCACACCAGCTTCACCGATCTCGACCTCACCGCTGCCGGCGAGCAGGCGGCTCGGGGCCTGGCACAGCGATTGACCGGGGTGGAGTTCGCCCGGGTGCTGACCAGTCCACGGCTGCGCGCCCGGCGTACCGCCGAGCTGGCGGGGTTCTCCGACGTCGAGGTCGTCGAGGTCGTGGAGGACCTGCGGGAGTGGAACTACGGCGAGGACGAGGGGCTCACGACGCCCGAGATCAGGGTGGACCGACCCGGGTGGACCGTGTGGTCGGACGGGCCCAAGGGCGGGGAGAGCGCCGAGGACGTGGCGCGCCGCGCGGACCGCGTGGTCGCGCTCGCCCGGGCAGCCGGCGGGCCGGTGCTCGCCTTCTCCCACGGTCACTTCAGCCGCGTCCTCGCCGCGCGCTGGCTGGGCCTGCACGTCGCTGCCGGCGCCCACCTGCGCCTGTCGACCGCGTCCCTGTCGGTGCTCGGCTGGGAACGCGAGACCGCCGTCGTCGACCACTGGAACGACACCGGCTCGCTGAGCTGAGGCCCCCGAGGGAGGGTCAGGGGCGGATGCGGCCGGCGGCGCGGACCTCCTTGTGGATCCGCTTCCATCGCGACCTCTCCTCGGCGCGCAGGCGCGCGTCGTGGCGCATCGCCATCCAGCGCGCCTCCTTCTGCAGCTTGCGGTAGCTCTCCCACCGGCGCTCCGGCAGCTCCCCCGACTCCAGGGCCTCCCGGACCGCGCACCCTGGTTCGGTGTCGTGCCCGCAGTCGGCAAAGCGGCACTCCTCCGCCAGCGCCTCGACCTCGGCGAACACCAGGTCCAGCGACTCGCCGACGTCGGTGAGACCGACGCTGCGCAGGCCCGGGGTGTCGACGACGAGGCCGCCGCCGGGGAGCACCACCAGCTCGCGGTGCGCTGTGGTGTGGCGGCCCTTCCCATCAGCGCGCAGCTCCCGGGTCGCCATCACCGTGGCGCCGGAGAGCACGTTGGTCAGCGTCGACTTGCCGGCGCCGGAGGGGCCGAGCAGCGCCAGCGTCCGTCCCTCGACGGCGTACACACGCAGGGCGTCCATGCCCTCGCCGGTCTCCGCGCTGACCACCAGCACCTCCACGCCCGGTGCCGCGAGAGCGACGTCGGCCCGCACCTCCGCGGCGTCCGGCACGAGGTCGGCCTTGGTCAGGACGACCAACGGGGTAGCGCCGCTGTCCCACGCGAGGGCGAGAAAGCGCTCGATGCGGCCCAGGTCCGGCTCCGGGTGCAGCCCTTCGACGACGACGGCGAGGTCGACGTTGGCGGCCAGCACCTGGCCGTGCGAGACGCCGGGGCTGACGGAGGCCCGGACGAAGGCGGTACGCCGGGGCAGGACCGCCTCGGCCGTCACCCGGCCGTCCGGCCAGGCACGGGCGGCCACCCAGTCACCGACACAGGGCGTGCTCACGGGGTCGGCGACCGCGGCGGACAGCAGGGCGCCGGAGAACGTCAGGCGCAAGAGGCCTGACGAGCCGATGGCGTCACAGGCCCCGCGGTCGACCCGGCTGACGCGGGCCGGGAGATGGTGCTCGGTGTAGGGGGCGAACTCGATGGTGCGGTGTTCGTCCCAGCCCAGGGACGCGAGGTGGTCGGACGGGATGGACAGCTGACTGTTCGAACTGGTCACTGCGGAGGCCCTTCACGAAGGATGGAGGTGCCTCGCGGACGTTGCGGACGTCGCAGACGTCGCAGTTAGTGGCGGGCACCCGGGTGGAGGCAGGCGGGCACGACGACGGTCATGGGTTCCTCCTCGGGGCTCGGCGCGGACAGGGTGTCGCAGAAGAAATAGGCGTGCGACGGGAACGCTAGCGGCGCTTGCTGGCCGGGGCCAGCGGATTTTTCCCGCCGTCGGGCTGACCGAGGGGCTCGAGCGGGCTCTTGCCCGGCGGTCTGTTGAGCGGGAGGTCCAGCGCGCCGGTCTCCATCCCCGGGTTGGGCTTGGGTCCGGCAGGTGCCGGCTGTCGCGCCGCCCGCGCCTCGGCGAGCTCGCGCCGTGGCCACTCCTTCTCCACCGCCGCGTTGAACGCCGCCCCGATCAGCACGGCGATCGAGATGACGTAGAGCCAGATCAGCAGCACGATCGGCGTGGCGAGCGGGCCGTAGATCGAGGTGCCACCGACGGAGACGGAGATGATCCAGCGCACCAGGAAGCTGCCGAGGAACCAGATGCCGAGGGTCAGCACTGCACCCGGCAGGTCGCGGACCCATGGCGTCCGGACCGGCGTGCTCACGTGGTAGAGCGACGTCAGCGACAGTACGGAGAGCAAGGAGGCGACCGGCCAGTACAGCGAGTTCAGGAAGTCCACCTGGTCCGGCAGGATCTGACCCAGCAGGGTGGGCCCGGCGAGCACGAGCGGGATCACCAGCGACCCCACCAGCAGCACGCCGATGTAGAGGCTGAAGGACAGGGCCCGCGAGCGAATGATGCCCCGCTGGCCGCCCAGTCCGTACATGATCGAGCAGGTGTCGATGAAGACGTTGAGCGCCCGCGAGCCGGACCACAGCGCGATCAGGAAACCGATGGAGATCAGGTCGGGACGGCCGCCCTGGAACACGTCGCTCAACGTCTTCTTGATGACCTCGTCGACGACGTCCGCGGTGAGGATCTCCTGCGACCCGTCGATGATGCGGGCCCGCACCTCGTCCACGAAATTGGCCCCGAGCCAGTCGCCCAGGTAGCCGATCAGGCCGACGAGGCCGAGGATCAGCGGCGGCAGCGACAGCAACGCGAAGAAGCCGGCCTCGGCCGCCAGCCCGGTGACGCGGTAGCGGAAGCAGACAGCCACCGTCTCCTTGGTCAGCCGCCATACGACAGCAAGGGGCTGGCCCGCGAGCGGCTCTCCGGCCTCTTCGCTCCGTACGGTCTCCGCGGCCACAGGCCCACGGTAGGCCACGTGAGCGTCCCCACCCATGAGGTGACAAACCAGCCCCCACCGCTCGTGGGCCACGACGTCCTCCGCACCGACCTCCGACGGCACGGGGACCGAATACCGGCTCACAGGTCGCACGTGGTTCTGCTCCGCGCCGATGTGCGACCACTTCCTCGTGCTGGCCCAGGCCCGGGCGGGCTCACCTGCTTCGTCGTGCCGCGGGTCTTGCCCGACGGCGCCCGCAACACTTCGGGAGGGCTCGGGCAACGTCGACGCCCTCGACGTGCTGCGCGCGCTGACCCGGGAGCCGGCCACGGTCGAGGTGTTCGTGGCCGAGGTCGAGACCGCCCGCGAGCCGGACCACAGCGCTATAAGGAAACCCATGGAGATAAGGTCGGCACCTCCCCCCTCGAACACGACGCTCAACGACTTCTAGAAGCCCTCGTCGACGACGTCAGCGTTGAGGAAATCCTCCCCCCCCACG
>JAJAYQ010000137.1 GCA_026786145.1 Spirochaetaceae bacterium
CGCCGGTCGCGACATCGGTCTCCTGCCCGCAGCCGAGTCGTACGTCGCGGAAGTGCTCGCCCACAAGCCGGACGAGAAGGCGGTGCTGGGCGCCCGCATCGGCGCAGCGACCGCTGAGCCGGAACCGGAACCGGGAACGTCTGACGACTACCTCACCTGAGCCCCCCCAGCATCCCCAGTGATCATGCGCTTGTGGTTGTCACACAGGAGAACCACTAGCGCATGATCACCGACGGGGGGAGCTCCGGCGGCGAGAGACTTCGTACAGCGCGATGCCGCCCGCCACGCCGGCGTTGAGGGACTCGGCCTCGGAGGAGATCGGGATCCCGGCCACGACGTCGCACGTCTCCCGGACCAGCCGCGAGAGCCCCTTGCCCTCCGACCCCACCACGAGCACGACCGGGTCGGTGACGAGCTCGACGTCGGAGAGGTCGGTCGGTGAGTCGCCGTCGAGGCCGACGACCGTCAGCCCCGCGTCGCGGTACGCCTGCAGCGCGCGCGTGAGGTTCGTGGCGCGCGCCACCGGCACTCGGGCAGCAGCGCCGGCCGAGACCTTCCAGGCCGTTGCAGTGACCCCGGCCGCCCGCCGGGACGGGACGACGACCCCGTGGGCGCCGAAGGCCGCCGCCGAGCGAAGGACCGCACCGAGGTTGCGCGGGTCCGTGACGCCGTCGAGCGCGACGATCAGCGCGGGCGCGCCGGTCTCCTCGGCCGCGGCGAGCAGGTCGTCGGGGTGGGCGTAGACGTAGGGCGGGACCTGCAGCGCCAGGCCCTGGTGGAAGGCTCCGTTCGCCAGCCGGTCCAGCTCGGTGCGGGAGGCCTCCATGAGCGGGATCCCGGACGAGG
Source organism: Spirochaetaceae bacterium (assembly GCA_026786145.1). Lineage (GTDB taxonomy): Bacteria > Actinomycetota > Actinomycetes > JACCUZ01 > JACCUZ01 > JAJAYQ01. The sequence continues at coordinate 847 of JAJAYQ010000137.1, forward strand.
AGGCGAGCTTGAGCGACTCGCGGACCCGCTCGTCGGAGTCGATGCGCTCGGCGACGTACAGCGCCGTGGCGGGCACCTTGGCCCGCAGCGCCTCGACGACGGCGTTGCGCCCGGCCACCCACTCGGGCCCGGTGGCTCCCTCGCGTTCGCGGGCCGACGCGGCCGAGCGCGTCCCACCGCCACGGGCGGGAGCGGCCGACCTCTTCGCGGCGGAGCGGGCCCGGCGGTGTGCCGGGTGGCTCGGACGCTCGGTCGCCTTGGGTGTCGGCCCCTTCCCTTTGAGCTGCTTGCGCCGCTGGCCGCCGGAGCCGACCTGCTGGCCCTTCTTGGACCCGGGGGTGCGCTTGGCGCCTCGGCGCTCGCTGTTGCCGGCCATCAGTGCTTCTCCTCGAGCGTCCATCGCGGTCCTGCAGGGGTGTCCTCGACCAGTACGCCGGCAGCCAGCAGGCCGTCACGGACGCGGTCGGCGGCGGCGAAGTCCTTGCGCGAGCGCGCTGCCGCTCGCTCCTCCAGGGCGACCCCCACCAGGCCGTCGACGACGTCACGCAAGCCGGTCGTCACCTCGCCGCCTGCCCAGGGCTGCGCCAACGGGTCGAGCCCGAGCACGCCGAGCATCGAACGCACCGAGAGCAGCGTGCCCCGCAGGGCGTCGGACGGCCCGTCGGCGACCAGCTTGTTGCCCTCGCGCAGGACTGCCTGCATGGCCGCCAGCGCGGCAGGTAGCGACAGGTCGTCGTCCATCGCCTCGGCGAACTCCGCGCACGCCACGCCGGTGCGGTCGCCGGTGCCGCCGAGCACCTCGTCGGCCCGGCGGACGAAGCCCTCGATGCGTCGGTAGGCCGCCCCCGCCTCCTCCAGCGCCTCGAAGGAGAACTCGACGACGGACCGGTAGTGCGACGCCACCAGGTAGTAGCGCAGCTCCACCGGTCGCACCCGCTTGACCACCTCGGAGACCAGCATCGTGTTGCCCACCGACTTGCTCATCTTCGAGCCACCGAGGTTGAGCATCGCGTTGTGCATCCACCACCGCGCGAAGGGCCGACCGGCAGCCCGCGACTGCGCCAGCTCGTTCTCGTGATGGGGGAACCGCAGGTCCAGGCCGCCACCGTGGATGTCGAACGCCGGTCCGAGGTACTTCCCCACCATCGCTGAGCACTCCAGGTGCCACCCGGGGCGCCCTCGCCCATAGGCCGTCGCCCACGACGCGGTCTCCGGCTCGCCGGGCTTGTGGCCCTTCCAGAGCGCGAAGTCCCGTGGATCGCGCTTGCCGCGCGGGTCGGCGTCGGCGGCGACCTCCATGTCGTCGATGCGCTGGTTGGACAGCTCGCCGTACGCCGGCCAGGACCGCACGTCGAAGTACACGTCCCCCGACCCGTCCGCCGCCGGGTAGGCGTGGCCGGCCTCGACCAGCTCGTCCATCAGCTCGAGCATCTCGGGGACGTGTCCGGTGGCCCGCGGCTCGTAGGTCGGGGGGAGGCAGCCCAGCACGTCATACGCCGCATGCAGGGCTCGCTCGTTGGCATAGGCCAGCGCGAACCACGGCGTGCCGGCCTCAGCCGCCTTGGCCAGGATCTTGTCGTCGATGTCGGTCAGGTTGGCGACGACGGTGACCTCGTGACCGGACCGCTCCAGCCAGCGCCGCAGGACGTCGAAGACGACCTCCTTGCGGATGTGCCCGATGTGCGGCGCACCCTGCACCGTCAGCCCACAGTGGTAGATCCCGACCTTGCCCGCCACGAGCGGCTCGAAGTCGCGGATCTCCCGCGTCGCCGTGTCGTACAACCGCAAGCTCATCGCACCAGACTAGGTGGCGTCAGGTCTCGCGCAGGACCACCAGCGCGGTGGCCACCGCCGCCACGCCCTCCCCACGGCCGGTCAGCCCCAGCCCGTCGGTGGTCGTCGCGGACACAGAGACCGGCGCACCCACCGCGGCGGCCAGCACCTCCTCGGCCTCCAGCCGCCGAAAGCCGATGTGCGGCACGTCACCGATCACCTGCACGGCCACGTTCCCGATCTCGAAGCCGGCAGCGCGGAGCCGACGCGCCGTCTCGGCGAGCAGGGTGACACCGGCGGCGCCGGCCCACCGCTCGTCGCTGGTGCCGAACTCCGACCCCATGTCACCCAGC
>JAJAYQ010000138.1 GCA_026786145.1 Spirochaetaceae bacterium
ATACAGGCCGAAAATTACCGTGTTCTGCATGCGGCGGCGGCGCGCGAGGATGCCCTGCTGCCCCCGCCAGCGCGTACGCCGGGGCAGGCGGGCCCGCCACGCCGCCTTGGCGGCACGGCGCCGCTGAGCGCGGGCGGCCCGGTGTTCCCGCTCGCGCTGCGCGAGAGCGACGACCTGCTCGCGGTCGGCCCGCCGCAGCGCCCTCGCCTTACTCACAGCGCGCCTGGTTCGCTCGTGCGCCTCGCTGGCGCTCGTCGCTCGCTCACAAGCTCAGCACCCAGTTGCGCAGCAGTGCAGCCCCCGCGTCCCCCGACTTCTCCGGGTGGAACTGGGTCGCGGACAGGGGCCCGTTCTCCACGGCGGCGACAAACGGCTCGCCGTGCTCGGCCCAGGTGACTTTCGCCGCCGGGAGGCGCTCGGACCCGGGCAGCTCCCAGTGCCGCACGGCGTAGGAGTGCACGAAGTAGAACCGCTCCCCCTCGACACCGTCGAAGAGCGTGCTGCCCGGCGCGGCCCGGACCGTGTTCCAGCCCATGTGCGGGAGGACGGGAGCCTTGAGCCGCTCGACGACGCCAGGCCACTCCCCGCAGCCCTCGGTGTGCGCGCCATGCTCCAGCCCGGTCTCGAAGAGGACCTGCATGCCGACGCAGATGCCCAGCACGGGGCGACCGCCCGCGAGCCTTCGGTCGATGACCTGCGGCCCACCGACCTCGGTGAGCCCGGCCATGCACGCTGCGAAGGCCCCCACCCCTGGCACCACCAGCCCGTCCGCGGCCATCGCCGCATCGACGTCGCCCGTGACCGTCGTGCTGGCGCCCGCTCGCGCCAGGGCGCGCTCCGCGGAGCGCAGGTTGCCCGACCCGTGGTCGAGGACGACGACGCTGGGGCTGCTCACCCGTCGAGGTTACGGGAGCGGCGACCCTGGAACAGATCGGGCGGCAGCACCGGCGACGGCACGGCGGTCTCGTCGGTGACGACGGCCGCTCCCGCCACGAAACGCCCCAGCCCGCTCGCCGCGACCGTGCGCGCCGGCACGGGGTCTGCCGAGCACCGCCGTTCCAGCTCAGCCGCGGGCAGCGGCGCAGCGGACGCGACGACTACCAGGTTGCCGAACCGCCGGCCACGCCAGACGGCCTGCTCGGCCATGGCCACGACGTGGGCGAACACCGACCGGTAGGTCGCGACCTGCGCCCGGGCGAACGCGAGCCCCGGCCCGTCGGCCACGTTGGCAGCGACCACCCCCTCGGGTGCCAGCACCCGCAGCACCTCACCGAGCATCTCCGCCGATGTCAGGTGCGCAGGTGTCCGGCCCCCCGCGAACACGTCACACACCACGAGGTCCGCGGACCCGGGACGCAACCGGGTCAGCGCCTCTCGGGCGTCCGCCACCTGCACGGGCACCCGCACACCGCGCCCGAGCGGGAGCGACGCGCGCACGGCAGCGGCCACCTCCTCGGACACCTCGACAGCGCGCTGGCGGGAACCGGGCCGGGTGGCCGCGACGTACCGGGCGAGGGTCAGCCCCCCTGCACCGAGGTGGACGACGCCGAGCGGGCGCCCCGGCGGCGCGGCGAGGTCGACGACATGAGCCAACCGCCGGACGTAGGCGAACGCGAGGTACGTCGGGTCGGCGAGGTCGACGTAGGACTGAGGTGTGCCGTCGACCGTGAGCACGAACCCGGACGCCCGGTCCTGGTCGCGATCGACCGAGACGGCACCGACAGTCAACTGGACAGGGTGCCCTTCGTGGACGGGATCCCGGTGACCCGCGCGTCGAGGGCGACCGCGTCGCGCAAGGCCCGGGCGACCGCCTTGAACTGCGCCTCGACGACGTGGTGGGCATTGCGTCCCGCCAGCACCCGGACGTGCAGGCACACCTGCGCGCTGGCCGTGAACGACTCCCAGATGTGGCGGGTAAGGGTGGTGTCGTAGGTGCCGACCAGCTCGACGATCTCGGGCTCGGTGTGGACGAGGTAGGGACGCCCGGAGAGGTCGACGGCGGCCTGCACCAGCGTCTCGTCCAGCGGCACCGTCGCGTCGCCGAAGCGCCGGATGCCGGCCTTGTCGCCCAACGCCTCCCGCAGCGCCTGGCCGAGGGCGATCGCGGTGTCCTCCACCGTGTGGTGGGCGTCGACCTCGAGGTCACCCTTGGTCCGCACCACCAGGTCGAAGCCGCCGTGCTTGCCGAGCTGGGAGAGCATGTGGTCGAAGAAGGGCACCCCCGTGTCGACCTCCGTGGTCCCTGTGCCGTCCAGGGTCAGCTCGACGAGGACGTCGGACTCCTTGGTCGTGCGCTCGACCCGTGCCGACCTGCTGGGCGTGCTCATCCCGGTGCCTCTCCGTCGGTCGTCGCCATCCCCTGCCGCAGCGCCTCGAGAAACGCCGTGGTCTCGTCCTCGGTGCCGGCGGTGACCCGCAGCCACCCTGGCAGACCGACGTCGCGCACGAGCACGCCCCGGTCGAGCAGACCCTGCCACGTCCCCCGCTCGTCGCCGAACTCCCCGAAGAGCACGAAGTTGGCGTCGGAGTCGACGACGTCGAGCCCGAGGCCGCGCATCTCGCTCACCATCCGGTCTCGCTGCACCTTCACGGCATCGACCGTGGCGAGCAGCTCGTCGGCGTGGTCGAGGGCGGCCGAAGCGGCGGCCTGCGAGAGCACCGAGAGGTGATAAGGCAGCCGGACGAGCAGCAGCGCCTCGACCACCGCCGGATCGGCAGCGAGGTAACCCAGCCGGGCGCCCGCGAAGGCGAACGCCTTGGACATCGTGCGGGTGACCACCAGCCGTTCCCGGCCGTCGAGCAGGGAGACGGCCGAGGGCCGGTCGCTGAACTCGGCGTACGCCTCGTCGACGACCACGAGCCCGCGCGCGGCGGCGTACACCGCCTCGATCACTTCGAGGTCCACGGCATTGCCGGTCGGGTTGTTGGGCGAGCAGAGAAACACCACGTCCGGTGCGTGCTCGTTGACGACCAGCGCCGCCGCCCCGGGCTCGAGCGCGAACCCCGGCAGCCGCTCGACGGGCAGCCACCTCGTGCTCGTGGCCGTGGCGATGTGCTGGTGCATGGAGTACGTCGGCTCGAAGCCGAGCGCGGTCCGGCCCGGGCCACCGAACGCCTGCAGCAGCTGCTGGAGGATCTCGTTGCTCCCGTTGGCCGCCCAGACCTGCGCCACGTCCAGCGGCGTCCCGGTGCTGCGGGTCAGATAGGCGGCGAGGTCGGTGCGCAGGGCCAGCGCGTCCCGGTCGGGATAGCGGTTCATCGACCGCGCCGCATCCGCGACGGTCGCTGCGAGGTGCTCGACCAGCCCGGGCGAGGGCGGGTAGGGGTTCTCGTTGGTGTTCAGCCGCACGGCGACGTCCAGCTGCGGCGCGCCGTAGGGCGTTCGTCCCCGCAGGTCCTCCCGCAGCAGCCGGGCGACCTCGCCGGTGCGGGCGGTCATCGGGGGATCCGGGCGCGCACCGCGTCGACGTGGGCCACGAGGTCCTCGGCACCGCCGAGTGCGTCGACGTGGTGGGCGACGGCGGCCAGCGCCTCCCGGTCGTACTCCACGACGTGCACGCTGCGGAGGAAGGACTGCACCGAGAGCCCGCCCGTGTGCCGAGCCGTCCCAGCAGTGGGCAGCACGTGGTTGGAGCCGGCGAGGTAGTCGCCCAGGGACACCGGTGAGAACGGTCCGACGAAGACGGCCCCGGCATTGGTCACCCGGTCCGCCCACGACCGGGCGTCGCGCGTGACGACCTCGAGGTGCTCGGCCGCCCACTCGTCGACCACGCCGAGACCCTGCTCGAGGTCGTCCACCAGCACGTACGCCGACTGGCCGGCCAACGCGGTCTCCACCCGTTCCCGGTGCCTGGTCGCCGCCACCGCCTTGTCCAGCTCGACGTCCACCGCGTCGAGCAGGTCCTCGCTCGGCGAGACCAGCAGGCACGAGGCGTTGGGGTCGTGCTCGGCTTGAGCGACCAGGTCTGCGGCCAGGTAGGTGGGGTCGGCGCTGTCGTCGGCGAGGATCGCGATCTCGGTCGGGCCGGCCTCGGAGTCGATGCCGATGACGCCCTTGAGCAGGCGCTTGGCCGAGGTGACGTAGATGTTGCCCGGACCGGTCACCAGGTCAGCGGGCACGCAGTCGACGGTGCCGTAGGCGAACATCGCGACCGCTTGGGCGCCCCCGACCGCGTGCACCTCCTCCACGCCGAGCAGGGCGCAGGCCGCGAGCACCGCGGGGTGCGGCAGGCCGTCGTTGTCGCGCTGCGGCGGGCTGGCGACGGCGAGCGAGCCGACACCGGCGACCTGGGCGGGGACGACGTTCATGACGACGCTGGACGGGTAGGCCAGCAGCCCGCCGGGGACGTAGAGCCCGACCCGGCGTACCGGCAGCCATCGCTCGGTCACCGTGCCCCCGGGTGCCACCTCCACGACCGCGTCGTGGCGACGCTGGGCCTCGTGGACCAGGCGGGTGCGCCGCGCGGCCTCCTCGAGAGCGGCCCGCACGGCAGGCTCGAGCGACGCGAGCGCGGCGGACAGCTCCTCCGCCGGGACGCGCGTGCTGGCCCGGTCCACACCGTCGAGCCGCTGCGTCAGCTCGCGGACGGCTTCGGCACCACGGATCCGGACGTCCTCGCAGATCGGGCGCACCACGTCGAGGGCGACCTGGACATCGAGATCGGCGCGCGGCAGCACTGCTCGCAGCGCCTCCGGCGACGGCTGCTCGCCACGAAGGTCGATCCGGCTGATCACCGGTTGAGTCTACGAAGGCGAGGCTGCGCCGAACCCGGCCGTCCAGGACATGGGCTCCGGACGACGCCGCGCATACGCTGAGCCGGTGACCGCCGGCCTCCCGCTCTTCCCGCTGGGCACCGTGCTGTTCCCGGGGCTGGTCCTGCCGTTGCACGTCTTCGAGGAGCGGTACCGCCGGCTCGTACGCGACCTCGTCGCGGAGCCCGAGGCCGAGCGGCGGTTCGGCGTCGTGGCCATCCGGGAGGGCTGGGAGGTCGGCTCGGACGGTGTACGGGCGCTGCACCCGGTCGGCTGCATCGCGCGGTTGCGCCGGGTCGACCCCTATGACGACGGCCGCTTCGACATCCTCAGCACCGGCACCCAGCGGTTCCGGCTGGACGAGGTCGACACCTCCCTGCCCTATCTGAGGGGGGACGTCGAGATCATGACCGAGCCCGAGGGCGAGTCGCCCGGTCCGCTCGCACGCGTCGTCGCCTCGTCCTTCGATGCCTACCGACGCGCGCTGGGCGCGACCGCGTCGGCGGAGCTGCCGGAGGACCCGCAGTCGTTGTCCTACCTCGTCGCGGCGACCATGGTGCTCGAGCTCTCCGACAAGCAGCGCCTGCTCGAGGCGCCGGACACGACCGACCGGCTGCGTCGCGAGCTGCGGCTGCTGCGCCGCGAGACCGCGCTCCTGAGCCTGCTCCCCTCCCTGCCCGGTGTGGAGCTCACGCGCATCCCGTCGAGCCCCAACTGAGAACACCGGCGACGGTTGCCCTGACCAAAGCCGGCGTGACCTTCGAGCTGCATCCGTACGAGACGCACGGTGCCAAAGCCGGGTCCTCGTACGGCCAGGAGGCAGCAGACGCTCTGGACGTCGATGCCGGCTCCGTGTTCAAGACCCTCGTCGCGTCCGTCGACGGGCGACTGACCGTCGCGGTGGTGCCGGTCAGCGGCAGCCTGGACCTCAAG
>JAJAYQ010000139.1 GCA_026786145.1 Spirochaetaceae bacterium
GCGCTGCCGGTGCCCGTCGAGGTGATCGAGCAGCGCACGGTCGGCCCGACGCTCGGCGCCGAGGCGATCGACGCCAGCGCCAAGGCGGCCGTCATCGGTGTCGCGCTGACGGGGTTGTTCCTGATGGTGGTCTACCGGTTGCTCGGCGGGATCGCCGTGGTGGCACTGGCGGGCTACGCCCTGATCTCCTACGCCGCGCTGGTCGCCCTCGGGGCGACGCTGACGCTGCCCGGCCTGGCCGGCTTCGTCCTGGCGATCGGCATGGCGATCGACGCGAACGTCCTGGTCTTCGAACGGGCGCGGGAGGAGTACCTCGCCGCGCCGAAGAAGGGCCTGCGGCCGGCTCTGTCGATGGGCTTCGCGAAGGCGTGGAGCGCCATCATCGACTCCAATGTGACCACGCTGCTCGCGGCCGGACTCTTGTTCTTCCTCGCGTCCGGCCCGGTGCGTGGCTTCGGGGTCACGCTGTCCATCGGTGTGCTGGCATCGATGGTGTCGGCCCTCGTCGTCACGCGCGTTCTCGCGGAGTGGTCGGTGGCGCGCCGTGGTGTCATGTCGCGCCCAGCCGTGAGCGGCATCGCGGTGCCGGGGCGGGTCCGCACCTGGCTCAACGAGCGCAAGCCCGACCTGATGCGCCACGGTCGTCGATGGCTGGCCGGCTCGTTCATCGTCCTGCTGATCGCGGTGACCGGCATCGGCGTTCGCGACCTGGATCTCGGCGTCGAGTTCACCGGGGGGCGGCTCGTGGAGTACTCGACGTCGACGCCGTTCGACGTCGACACCGCGCGACAGGTGGTTGCCGACGCCGGCTTCCCGCGGGCCGTCGTACAGGAGAGCGGCGGCGACAACATTTCGGTGCGTACCGGTGACCTGACAAACGACCAGGAGTTCGAGATCCGGACCGCGCTCGAGGAGGCGTCCGGCGGCGAGGTGGCCAAGCAGCGCGACGAGCTCATCGGGCCGAGCCTGGGCGACGAGCTGCGGTCCAAGGCCCTCATTGCCCTCGGGGTCGCCCTGCTCGCACAGCTGGCCTACCTCGCGATCAGGTTCCGCTGGACCTTCGGTGCGTCGGCGGTACTCGCGATGGCTCACGACGTGCTGATCCTGGTCGGCGTCTTCGCCTGGCTGAACAAGCCGATCGACGGGGTCTTCCTGGCTGCCCTGCTGACGGTGATTGGCTACTCCGTGAACGACACCGTCGTGGTGTTCGACCGGGTCCGGGAGCTCTGGGGAGGGGACCGCAAGCCGGGATTCCGCTCGGTGGTCAACAACGCCATCCTCCAGACCGTGCCGCGCACGGTGAACACAGGACTCGGCGCCGTGTTCATCCTCTCGGCGCTGGCGTTCCTCGGCGGCGACTCGCTGACCGACTTCGCCGTCGCCCTGCTCATCGGCATCCTGGTGGGCACCTACTCCTCGATGTTCACCGCCGGACCGCTGGCGATCGAGCTCGAGGCCCGCAACCCGTCCCCGCCGCCGGCGCCGAAGAAGTCCCCGGTGCGCTCCCGGGTCGAGCGCGACAGCAGCGGCGCCGTCGTCTGACCCCCCGCAATCGACCACGTACAGCAGGGGCCGTGCGTGGTCGATTGGGGCAACCACAAGCGCATGATCACGGGGGGTTTTTCTGGGGGCGGCGTGACCGGCGGCGGCGTCTGGGATGGTGCCAGTCGGCGAGGCGGCCGCCTGTCGACACGGCCCGTAGCCGGCGCTCGACGGTGGCGCGCACCGCCTCGGTAGCGACCAGGATCAGGTCGTCACCGACCTGCAAAGGCGTACTCGCCCGCGGGACGAAGGCCCGACCCCCTCGGACCACGAGGGTGACCGCTGCGCCCTCCGGCAGGCTGAGCTCGAACACCTCGACCCCCGCCAGCCGCGAGCCCGGCTGGACGTGCACCTGCAGCAGGTCGGCATCCAGGCGGGTCAGCGGCGACGACTCGATGTCCAGCGGTTGCGCCGACCCCTCGGCGACCACGCCCAGCCGACGGGCGAGTGCCGGCAGGGTCGGTGCCTGTACGACGGTGAACACCACGACGAGGACGAAGACGAGGTTGAACACGTCCTGGTCGGCGGGCACCGTGGCCAGCACGACCGGCACGGCACCCCGCAGCCCGGCCCACGAGAGCAGTCCGCGCTCCCGCCAGGTGGTCGGGAACCGCCAGCCTCTCCCGCCGTCGCCATCGTCCGCGTCCTGATCGACCTCGCCTGCCGAGCCAGAACGGCGGAGCCCGAACGGCGCGAGTGATACGACCACCGACAGCGGCCGGGCGAGAACGAGCAGGACCAGACCGATGCCCAGCGCCGGAACGATCGAGGGCCCGAGGTCGGACGGCGTCGCGAGCAGCCCGAGCATGACGAACAACCCGATCTGCGCCAGCCACGCGACGCCCTCCACGAACCCGCGCGTCGCCGGGCGGTGCGGCAGCCGTACGTTGCCGAGCACAAGGGCAGCGAGATAGACCGCGAGGAACCCGCTGGCGTGCAGGACCGCAGCCGCGCCGTACGCCGTGACGCACAGGGCGAGCACGGCCAGCGGGTAGAGGCCCGACGAGGGCAGCGCGATCCGGCGCACCCCCCACGCGCCCGCGAAGCCCACGGCCAGGCCGACGACCGCCCCCAAGGCCAGCTCGTACCCGATGAGTGCGAGCAGCTCCCACCACGACGGCGCCGACGAGGCGCTCGCCAGCGCGACCACCACGATCACGACCGGCGCGTCGTTGAAGCCGGACTCCGCCTCGAGAAGCCCGGCGATCCGTGGCGGCAGCGGGACGCGGCGCAGCACCGAGAAGACGGCTGCCGAGTCGGTCGGGGACAGCACGGCGCCCACCAGCAACGCCTCGCGCCAACCGACGTCGAGCAGGCCGCGAGCCGCGACGGCCACCACGCCCACCGACACGGCAGTGCCGACCGTTGCCAGCGCGGCCGCCGCGGGGACGACCGGCCGGATACTGCGCCATCGGGTCGTCAGGCCGCCCTCGGCCAGGATCAGCACCAGGGCCGCGTAGCCCAGGGCACGGGCCAGCTCGGCGTCGTCGAAGTCGAAGCCCAGGGCGTCCTCGCCGAGCAGGAGGCCCAGCCCCAGGTACAGCAGCAGGGTCGGCAGCCCGCTCCCGACGGCCAGCCGGACCGCGGCGATGGCCACCAGCAGGACTACCGAGCCGACGAGCAGCACGAGGTCGAGGTCGTCGCCGCTCATGACGGGTCCGCCCCCCGCTGCCCGAACCAGGTCACCCCGGCGGGCTGCACGGCCAGGTTCACGCGCCGGTCGTGGTCCTCGGACGGTACGCGGGGCAGCAGCTCCCCGTCGTACAGCAGGGCCACCACCGGCCTGTGGACGGGCACCCGCGCCAGCGCCCGGTCGTAGGACCCGCCCCCGCGCCCGAGGCGGATCCCGTCCGCCCCCACCGCCAGCGCAGGCACCACGACGACATCGGCTTCGGCCACCTTGTCCACACCCAACGCAGTGCCGGAGGGCCGTCCCGGGCCGTTGCCGCCTTGCACGACCCCCTGTGGACCGACATAGATTGCCCAGTCGAGATCGAGATCTTCGCGCAGTATCGGGAGCAGCACGCGAACACCGCGGGATCTCAGGTGGGCCAGAAGCTCAGACGTGGACGGCTCCGCGCCGAAGGAGAGATAGGCGGCGACGCATCCAGCGTCGCTGATCACCGGGAGGTCGAGCACACGGCGGGTGATCCGCACGGCGGCGCGCTCGCGGTCGACGGGATCTGCCGCGCGGCGGGTCGCCAGGACCTCGGCCCGCAGCCGAGCCTTGGTGGTCTGGCTCCTGGCGTCCACGGCAAGAGCATTCCAGCAGGGCGCAGGGCCTGGGCAATGTCGACAACGCACGAGACGCAGAAGGCACGAGACACAGGAGGGAGGGTGACCGGATGAGCCTGCGCACGAGGCTGTGGCTCGTCCTTGCTGCCCTGTTCCTGATCCCGTTGGTCGTCGGCGCGCTGGTCATCGTCGCGGTGGTGCCCCAGGCACGCTCCGAACGGGTCGACGACGACGTCCGGAGAGCCGCCGCGGCCGTCAGCGCCCAGATCGCCGACCAGTGCCGGCTGCTGGGGCTGGCTGCCCGGACGACTGCCCTGGAAGCCCTCGTGACGAGCAGCCCGGCGAAAGCGGTCGATATGGTCGTCGAGGCCGGGTACGTCGACTACGCCGCCCTGCTCGCTCCTGACGGCTCGGTCGTCGCCCAGGCCGGGGACAAGCCCAACGGTGCAGGTGCTCCCGCGGATCTGCCCAGATGCTCACAGGACAGCGCGCCCGCTGTGGCCGTGCTCTCCGAGGGGGTCGACGTCGTCGACGGTGAGGTCGGCCCGGCGACGGCTGTGGTGACCCGCACGGTCGACAGGCGCTTCGCGCTCGACGCGCGGACCCGCGCGGGGTCCTTCGGCGACGTCGTGCTGGTCGCCGACGGCTCGGTGGTGGCAGCCACCACGGATGGCGCCGCGGCGGCCGGGGTCGCCGATGCTGTCGAGGGCCGCGTGGGCGCGGTCCAGACCAACGGATGGACCCTGTGGGCGGTCCCGCCCGGGCCCGGCGTCCCGTACACCGTCGTGGTCGCCGTCGCCGACGCTTCCGACGGCCCGAACGCTGCGCTGATCGCGGCGATCATGCTGGCCGGTGCTGGTGCCGCCGGCCTACTGGTTCTGCTCGTGGCCCGTGGCCTGAGTCAGCCCTTCACCGAGGTCACCGAGATCGCGGAGCGGGTGGCCCAGGGGGACCTCGACGCCGCCGTCGCTGCCGATGACGAGGGGGAGGCGGGCCGGCTGGGTAGTGCGGTCAACCAGATGACTGGCGTCCTGCGCCGCAACCTCTCCGATCTCGAGAGCAGCCGCGCGGACCTGCGCAGCAGCCTCGAGCGGATCGGCGACGCCCTCTCGAGCACCCACGACCTCGACCGGCTGCTGACGGTGGTGCTCGACACGGCGCGAGCCACCCTGGCCGCCACCGCGGGTGTCGTGGTCTACCGCTCCGCCGACCAGCTGCGCCTCGTGGCGGGGCAGGGGTTCGACCACGAGGAGTACGCCGATCCCGCCGAGCCCGTCGTCATCGACCCGGGTGCCGGGGTGCTGGGCCGGGTCGTCACCACCGGCTCTGCCGTCCGCGGGCGGATCGGCTCCGGCGCCGACCTGCAACCGGCTGGGGCCGAGCCGTCGCGCGGCGACGTGCTGGCCGTCCCGCTGCGCAGCATGGGCTCGGTGGTCGGGGTGGTCGCGCTCTACGACCGGGTGGACGGGCGTCCCTTCGACGCGGCCGACGAGGACGCGCTGGGCACCCTCGTCGGGCAGGCGAGCATCGCCGTGGACAACGTGCAGCTCCACCACGAGGCGCAGCGCCTCTCGACGACCGACCCGCTGACCGGGCTGTGGAACTTCCGGTACCTCTCGATGAGCCTCGCCCGCGAGATCGAGCGCTCCACGCGGTTCGAGCGCCCGCTGGCGGTGCTGATGCTGGACCTCGACCACTTCAAGGCGGTCAACGACACGTACGGCCACCATCGTGGTGACACCGTCCTGCGCGAGCTGGCCCTCCGTGTCCAGGAGCAGATCCGTGAGGTCGACACCTTTGCCCGCTACGGCGGCGAGGAGTTCGTGGTGGTCCTGCCGGAGACGACGGTCGAGGGCGCCGGGCAGCTCGCGGAACGCATCTGCGCCGGAGTGCGACGCGAGCCCTTCCGCTACGAGAACGAGGAGCCGCTGCACGTGACCATCTCGGTCGGCGGTGCCGCCTTCCCGGAGCACGGCTCGAGCCCTGCGACCCTCATGCGGGCGGCCGACAAGGCCCTGTACATGGCCAAGGGCAAGGGTCGCGACCAGTGGCACATCGCCGCCACCTGAACCGACGGTGACGCGGCGGGCGGCGGCTCGGCGGTGGGGAGTTGGCTAGGGTTCGGCCCATGACAGACCCCGCCGCAGGTCCGGTGACCAAGGCCGTGGTCACTGTCGCCGGGCTGGGCACCCGGTTCCTGCCGGCGACCAAGGCGACGCCCAAGGAAATGCTTCCGGTCGTCGACAAGCCCGCGATCCAGTACGTCGTGGAGGAAGCCGTCGCCGCCGGCCTCGACGACGTCCTGCTGGTCACCGGCCGCAACAAGAACGCGATCGAGAACCACTTCGACCGCAACTGGGAGCTGGAGGCGGCGCTGGAGGCCAAGGGCGACCTCGAGCGGCTCGCGCGGGTGCGCGAAACCGTCGTGGTCGCTGACATGCACTACACCCGGCAGGGCGACCCCCGGGGTCTCGGCCATGCCGTCCTCTGCGCGGCCCGTCACGTCGGCGACGCTCCGTTCGCGGTGCTCCTCGGCGACGACCTGATCGACCCCCGGGACCCGCTCCTCACGACGATGCTCGACGTCCGCACGCGCCACGGCGGCAGCGTCGTCGCGCTCATGCGGGTGCCGGCCGACCAGATCAACCTCTACGGCTGCGCAGAGGTCGACCACACCCCGCGCGAGAACGACGACACCGGTACCGACGACATCGTCCGTGTCACGGACCTGGTCGAGAAGCCGGAGGTCGCCGACGCGCCGAGCGACCTCGCCGTCATCGGGCGCTACGTGCTCGACCCGGGCGTCTTCGACGTCCTGCGCAAGACCTCGCCCGGACGAGGCGGGGAGATCCAGCTGACCGACGCGCTCCGCACCATGGCGCGGTCCGGGGACCACGGGCCGGTGCACGGCGTCGTCTTCGAGGGCCGCCGCTACGACACGGGGGACCGGCTGGAGTACCTCAAGACGGTGGTGCGCCTCGCGTGCGACCGCGAGGACCTCGGGCCGGACCTGCGCGCCTGGTTGAAGGACTTCGTCGGCGCCGGGATGGGCGGCTGAGCATGGGCGAGCTGAAGAGCGTCGACCAGCACGTCGAGGACATCCTGTCGGGCATCGAGGCCATCGCCCCCCTGGACCTCCAGCTGCTCGACGCCCACGGCTGCATCCTCACCGAGGCGGTCACGGCCGACCACGACCTGCCGATGTTCGACAACTCGTCGATGGACGGCTATGCCGTACGCCTGGACGACGTCGCCTCGGCCAGCGAGTCCAGCCCGGTGCAGCTGCCGGTGATCGGTGACATCGCGGCCGGAGCCCCACCGACGTACACCGTCCAGTCCGGCATGTCGGTCCGCATCATGACCGGCGCGATGGTCCCGCCGGGCGCGGAGGCGGTCGTGCCGCTGGAGTGGACCGACGGCGGCATCGCCGGAGTCTCGGTCCGGAGGGCGCCGTCTGCCGGTGCGCACATCCGCCGCCGCGGCGAGGACGTCGAGGCCGGGCAGGTCATCCTCGACGCGGGCACCCGGCTCGGCCCCGGCCAGCTCGGCCTGCTCGCCGCAATCGGGCGGGACCGGGTGGTGGTGCGGCCCCGCCCGCGGGTGGTCATCATCTCCACGGGCAGCGAGCTGGTGGAGCCCGGGACACCGACCCAGCCCGGGCAGATCCACGAGTCGAACTCCTACATCCTCACCGCCGCTGCTCGCGAGGCTGGTGCCGTCGCGTTCCGGGTGGGGATCGTCCCCGACGACGACCGGTCCCTCATGAACGCGATAGAGGACCAGCTCATCCGGGCCGACCTGGTGCTCACCAGCGGTGGGGTCAGCGTGGGGGCGTACGACGTCGTCAAGGAGGTGCTGTCCCGGCTGGGCACGGTCACCTTCGACACGGTGGCGATGCAACCGGGCAAGCCGCAGGGATTCGGCACGATCGGCCCGGACTCCACCCCGATCATCACGTTGCCGGGCAACCCGGTGAGCTCCTACGTCTCCTTCGAGGTGTTCGTCCGCCCGGTGATCCGGCGGATGCTCGGTCTGGAGCCGCTGCACCGCCCCATCGTGCGCGCGGTGTGCACCGAGACGCTGGCCTCGCCGGCCGGGAAGCGGCAGTACGCCCGCGGCTGGCTCGCCGTCGCCGACGGCCGATACGTCGTGCGTCCCGTCGGTGGGCCCGGCTCCCACATGGTCCGGGACCTCGCCCACTCCAACTGCCTCATCGTCGTCCGGGAGGACGTCACCGAGGTCCCCGAGGGCGGTGCCGTCGAAGTGATGGTCCTCGAGCGGCGCCTGTCATGAGGTCCCCGCGACGTCGCTCGCTGCGCTCACGACGCCGCGGGGGCCCCGAATGAGCAGCAGCGGTCGGCGGTTGACGCACGTCGACGAGACGGGGGCCGCGCGCATGGTCGACGTCTCCGGCAAGGAGGTCACCGTGCGCACGGCGACCGCGAGCGGCCGGGTCCTTGTCTCGCCCGAGGTGGTGGCGCTGTTGCGCGACGGGACGGTCCCCAAGGGCGACGCGCTCGGTGTGGCGCGCATCGCCGGCATCCAGGCCGCCAAGCGGACCCCCGACCTCGTCCCGCTGTGCCATCCCATCGCCATCCACGCGGTCGAGGTGGACCTGCGGGTGGGCGACGACGCGGTGCACGTCTCGGCCACCGTGCGCACCGCCGACCGGACCGGCGTCGAGATGGAGGCACTGACCTGCGTCGCGGTGGCCGGCCTGGCCCTCGTCGACATGGTCAAGGCCGTCGACCGGTCGGCGACGATCACCGACGTGCGGGTCGAGCACAAGAGCGGGGGGCGGTCGGGTGAGTGGCGTCGGGCCGACGTCCCCGCGGAGTCGTCGTGATGAGGGCGCTCGTCGTGAGCGTGTCCAACCGGGCGGCCGCCGGCGCCTACGAGGACCGGACCGGACCGGTGCTGGTCGAGGCGCTGCAGGCGCTGGGCTTCGAGGTGGACGGTCCGGCGGTGGTCCCTGACGGCGACCCCGTCGAGGAGGTCCTTCGTGAGGCGGTCGCAACGGCGTACGACGTCGTCCTGACCTCCGGCGGGACCGGCATCACGCCCACCGACCGCACGCCGGAGATGACCTCGCGGGTCCTCGACACGGAGCTGCCCGGCATCGCCGAGGCGTTGCGGGCCCACGGCATCGCGAAGGGCGTGCCCACTGCCTGCCTCTCGCGCGGCCTTGCCGGCCTCGCCTCGTCTACCCTGGTGGTCAACCTGCCCGGGTCACCCGGCGGCGTCCGCGACGGGCTCGAAGTGCTCGGCCCGGTGCTCGTGCACGCCGTCGAGCAGATCCGCGGGAGCGACCATTGAGCACCCCACGAAGCCGCTCGCGGCGCTCGCGCCTCGACGTGGACCCCGCATGACCGCGGGGTGGCCGGCCACCTTGCGGGACGGGCGCGTGACGCTGCGACCGATCGCGCGGAGCGACCGCGAGGCGTGGACGCAGGTGCGGGCACTCAACCGCGACTGGCTGGACGCGTGGGAGGCCACCCCGCCGCGTGACCTCGGCCCGCCGGTCAGCTTCGCCACGATGGTGCGTGGCCTGCGCGGGCAGGCCCGGCGCGGCCAGCTGCTGCCGTTCGTCGTGACGTGCGACGGGGCGCTGGTCGGCCAGATCACGGTCGGTGGCATCACCTACGGCTCGCTGTGCTCGGCGCACATCGGCTACTGGATCGACTCCCGGGTAGCCGGTCGGGGCATCATGCCGACGGCGGTGGCACTGGCGGTCGACCACTGCTTCCTGGTGCTGCGGCTGCACCGCGTCGAGGTGAACATCCGGCCGGAGAACGTCGCGTCGCTGCGGGTCGTCGAGAAGC
This sequence comes from Spirochaetaceae bacterium, assembly GCA_026786145.1. Taxonomy (GTDB): domain Bacteria; phylum Actinomycetota; class Actinomycetes; order JACCUZ01; family JACCUZ01; genus JAJAYQ01. The sequence continues at coordinate 9,600 of JAJAYQ010000139.1, forward strand.
TGGGGTTCCGGGAGGAGGGCCTGCGGAGGTCCTTCCTGCACATCTCGGGGGAGTGGCGCGACCATCGGTCCTTCGCCTTGACGGCCGACGAGGTGCCGCAAGGTCTGCTGGCCCGATGGCACGACAGCCGTTCAGCGGGCTGATCAAGTCCCTCGAGTCACATCAGCCACAGGACTGATCCTGCGACACACCGGCCACGGTGCGTGTCCGGGCCGCGGGACGGGCCTAGCGTTCCGTCTCGTGGGCAGCGGAGTGATCTATGCGGTGCTTGTCGTGTTGTGGGCCGCCTACTTCATCCCGCGCTGGCTGCGCCGCCACGACGAGCTCTCCGAAGCGCGTTCGGTCGAGAAGTTCGACCGCGCCATGCGCATCCTGTCCCGGCGCGACCCGGTCGGCGACCGGCGCTACGTCGTGATGCCGCCCCGCCCTGTCGATGCGGCCGGATCGCTGCGTACGCCCGGACAGGTGCCCGCCCAGCGCTCCCGACCCCGCCCGCCGGCCGTCAGCCCGGTCGCCATGCGCCGCCGCCGGGTCCTGGCCGGAATGCTCCTGGCGACAGTCCTGACCGTGCTGCTCGTCCCCGTCACCCCGGTGCCCTGGTGGGGAGCCGTGCTCGTCCTGGCCGCGACGACCAGCTTCCTGGTCCACTGCCGGGTGCAGGTGCGCACGTCCCGCGAGAGCTCGCGGACCCGGGACGCGGTGCGCAAGCGGTCGCTCTCGCGGCTGGTGCGCTTCGACGCGATCGAACGGCTGATGACGGTCCGCCGCGAGCTGGCCGAGGACCGCGCGGCCGAGGAGCAGCGCTGGCTCGACGCCGAGCAGGCCGACCGCCGCGAGCGGGAGACGGAGCTGGAGGCGGAGGCGGAGGCGGCCGACGGGTGGCAGCCAGTCCCGGTGCCGCTGCCGACGTACGTGAACAAACCCCGGGCGCCGCGCCGCGCACCGACGGTCGAGCCCTTCGACCAGCACGAGCAGCGGCCGCCGATGTCGGCCCTGCTCGAGGACGCGGACGAGGCCGAGGGCCAGCTCGAGGCGATCCTCTCCCGCCGCGCCGTCAACGACTGAGCAGCAGGTCGCACCCGTCCGGCGGCGTTCGGCGACGTCCGGCGTCACGCCTCTTGTTTGGTAGCCTCGCTGGTCTCCGCAAGGGGCTGTAGCGCAGCTGGTAGCGCACCTCGTTCGCAACGAGGGGGTCAGGGGTTCGAGTCCCCTCAGCTCCAC
>JAJAYQ010000140.1 GCA_026786145.1 Spirochaetaceae bacterium
GCGCCCGCGGCGTACCTGCTGTTCCAGCGCTACCTCCGCCACGATCCCACCGACCCTGACTGGACCGGCCGGGACCGGTTCGTCCTCTCCGCCGGCCACTCCAGCCTGACGCTCTACGCCCAGCTCTACCTCAGCGGCTACGGCTTGGAGCTCGACGATCTCAAGGCGCTGCGGACCTGGGGCTCGCTGACGCCGGCCCACCCCGAGCACGGCCACACCTCCGGCGTGGAGACCACCACCGGTCCGCTGGGTCAAGGCGTAGGCAACGCGGTGGGGATGGCGATGGCGGCGCGCCGCGAGCGTGGACTGTTCGACCCGGAGACGCCACGCGGCAGTAGCCCGTTCGACCACAACATCTGGTGCTTCGCGTCCGACGGTGACATCCAGGAGGGCGTCAGCGGTGAGGCCTCCTCGCTCGCCGGCACCCAGCGGCTGGGCAACCTGACCCTGCTCTACGACGACAACCACATCTCGATCGAGGACGACACGTCGATCGCCCTCTCCGAGGACGTCACGGCACGCTACGAGGCGTACGGCTGGCACGTGCAACGGGTCGACTGGCTGTCCTCGACGGGGAGGTACAAGGAGAACGTCGCGGCGCTGGCCCGGGCGTACGACGCCGCCGTCGCCGAGCGGGAGCGACCCTCCTTCATCGCACTGCGCACGGTCATCGCCTGGCCCGCCCCCAACGCGCAGAACACCGGCAAGGCGCACGGCAGCGCGCTCGGGGACGACGAGGTGGCAGCGACCAAGAAGCTGTTGGGCTTCGACCCCGGCAAGACCTTCGACGTCGACCCCGAGGTGCTCGCCCATGCTCGCGGCGTGGTGGCGCGCGGCCGCGCCGACCACGAGGAGTGGAACACGGCATTCGCCGACTGGGCGAGGTCCAGCCCGGCCGGAAAGGCCCTGCTCGACCGGATGTCGGTCAGGCGGTTGCCCGATGGCTGGACGGACGCGCTGCCGGAGTTCCCCGCCGACCCGAAGGGGATGGCGACCCGCAAGGCCTCCGGAACGGTGCTGGAGAAGATCGCGCCGATACTGCCCGAGCTGTGGGGAGGATCCGCCGACCTCGCCGAGTCCAACAACACGACCCCCAAGGGCGAGCCGTCCTTCCTCCCCGAGGACCGGGCGAGCAAGTCGTTCCCCGGCGGTCCCTACGGCAGGGTCCTGCACTTCGGCATCCGCGAGCACGCCATGGGCTCGATTATGAACGGCATCACCCTGCACGGCGGGACGCGCGTCTACGGCGGCACATTCCTGGTGTTCAGCGACTACATGCGGCCCGCGGTGCGCCTCGCCGCGCTGATGAGGTTGCCGGTTACCTACGTCTGGACCCACGACTCGATCGGCCTCGGCGAGGACGGGCCGACCCACCAGCCGATCGAGCACCTCGCCGCGCTGCGCGCGATCCCGGGCCTCGACGTCGTACGCCCGGCCGACGCCAACGAGACCGTCGTCGCGTGGCGCACCATCCTCGGCCACACCGACCGGCCGGCCGGGCTGTGCCTGAGCCGTCAGGACCTGCCCGTCTTCGACCGCTCCGTCCTCGGGTCCGCCGAGGGCACCGCGCGCGGTGGCTACGTCCTTGCCGACGCCTCGGACGGCCAACCGACGGTGATCATCGTCGCGACCGGCTCCGAGGTGCAGCTGGCGGTTGCCGCTCGGGAGAAGCTCGAGGAGGAGGGCACGCCGACCCGGGTCGTGTCGATGCCCTGCGTCGAGTGGTTCCGCGAGCAGGACCTTGCCTACCAGCAGCAGGTGATCCCGAGCGGGGTCAAGGCGCGGGTCAGTGTCGAGGCAGCGATCGGGATGGGATGGCGGGACATCGTCGGCGACGCCGGCGAGATCGTGAGCATCGAGCACTACGGGGCGAGTGCCGCGCACACCGTCCTCTTCGAGCAGTTCGGGTTCACCCCCGACCGGGTCGTGGCGGCGGCGCACACCACGCTCGAGCGAGTCGGCCTGATCACCGGCTTCACGACCGGCAACTGAGGACAGGACATCCCATGGCAACCACCGCACAGTCATCGTCGACCTCCGCCGACCCCTCCGTCGACCCGCTGCGCCGGCTCTCCGAGGAGGGCGTGGCCATCTGGCTCGACGACATGAGCCGTGGCCGCCTCGCGACCGACAACCTCGCCGATCTCATCCGCGACAAGTACGTCGTGGGGGTCACCACCAACCCGACGATCTTTCAGAAGGCGATCAGCGACAGCGAGCTCTACGACCGCCAGGTGCGTGACCTCGCCATCCGCGGCGTGGACGTCGAGGAAGCCCTGCGCATGATCACGACGTTCGACGTGCGCTGGGCCTGTGACGTGCTGCGGCCGGTGTACGACGCGAGCGACGGGGTCGACGGCAGGGTGTCCATCGAGGTCGACCCGCGCCTCGCGCACGAGACCGACCGCACCATCGCGGAGGCACGGCAGCTGTGGTGGCTGGTCGATCGGCCGAACCTCTTCGTGAAGATCCCGGCGACCAAAGCCGGCCTGCCGGCCATCGCCCAGTGCATCGCCGAGGGCATCAGCGTCAACGTCACGCTGATCTTCTCCCTCGAGCGCTACGGCGCGGTCATGGAGGCCTACCTCGACGGCATGGAGCGGGCACGGGTCGCAGGGCACGACCTGACCAACCTGGCCTCGGTCGCGTCGTTCTTCGTCAGCCGTGTGGACACCGAGGTCGACAAGCGCCTGTCCAAGCTGGGCTCGGCGGACGCCAAGAAGCTGCTGGGCAAGGCCGCGATCGCCAACGCGCGCCTCGCCTTCCAGCGCTACGAGCAGGTCTTCTCCACCGACCGGTGGACGTCGCTGGCCGGTGCCGGTGCCCGTCCGCAGCGGCCCCTGTGGGCGTCCACGGGCGTGAAGGACCCGTCGTACGACGACACGATGTACGTCGTGGAGCTGACCACCCGCGGGGTCGTCAACACGATGCCCGAGCCCACCCTGGAGGCCCTTGCCGACCACGGGGTGGTGCGCGGCGACACGATCCGGGGCGCGTACGCCGACGCGCAGGCCGTGATGAGCGCGCTGGCCGACGCGGGCATCGACGTCGACGACGTGGTGCAGGTCCTCGAGGACGAGGGCGTCGAGAAGTTCGAGACGTCGTGGAGCGAGCTGTTGGAGTCGACCCGCAAGGAGCTGACCCGGCTGGCGAAGGGCGACTCGTGAGCGAGCGACGAGCGCCAGCGAGGCGCACGAGCGAACAGACAACGCCGTGAGCGAGCGACGAGCGCCAGCGAGGCGCACGAGCGAACAGACAACGCCGTGAGCGAGCGACGAGCGCCAGCGAGGCGCACGAGCGAACAGACAATGCCGTGAGCGTGACGGTCCAGGTGTCCGGAGGCGACTCCGGTGGCGGGGTCGAGCTCGTTGGGGTGGCCGCGCGGCTGGTCGCGAAGGACGCCACTTTGTGGGGGCCGGCCGCCGAGGAGCTGGCGGCCGAGCGGCTGGGCTGGCTGGACCTGCCCGAGTCCTCGCAGGCGCTGCTCCCCCAGCTCCACGAGCTGCGCGAGCGCCTGCACGTGGCCGGGCTGGACCGGGTCGTCCTCGCCGGCATGGGCGGCTCGTCCCTGGCACCTGAGGTCATCACCCGCACCGCTGGGGTCGACCTGACCATCCTCGACAGCACCGACCCGCACCAGGTGGGCGCTGCGCTGAGCGACCGCATCGGCGCGACGGTCCTGGTGGTGGCGTCCAAGAGCGGGAGCACGGTCGAGACCGACAGCCACCGCCGCGCCTTCGAGCAGGCCTTCCGCGACGCGGGGCTCACCGACGCCGAGCTCGCCAGCCGCATCGTGGTCGTCACCGACCCCGGCTCCCCGCTGCACGAGGAGGCGATGGCCGCCGGCTACGAGGTGGTGCTCGCCGACCCCGACGTCGGCGGTCGCTACAGCGCCTTGTCGGCGTTCGGCATCACCCCGAGCTACCTCGCGGGTGCGGACGTGGAACGACTGCTCGCCGACGCGCGCGTCCTGGCCGTTGACCTCGGCACCGACGACAACCCCGGCATGGTCCTGGGCGCTGCGCTGGGCGGCCAGGCCGCCGCCGGCCGCGACAAGCTGGTGCTCGCCGACGCCGGGTCCGGGATCGTCGGGTTCGGAGAGTGGGCCGAGCAGCTGGTCGCCGAGTCGACCGGCAAGGAGGGCAAGGGCATCCTGCCCGTCGTGGTCGAGAGCACCGACGCCGCCGGGTTCGTCGACGCCGGGCCTGACGCCCACCGAGTCGTGCTGGGCGCCGGCCGTCCCGGGCTCGACGCGACTGCCGTGCACGGGTCGCTCGGTTCGCAGCTCCTGCTGTGGGAGTACGCCACCGCGGTCGCCGGGATCGTCCTCGGCATCAACCCCTTCGACCAGCCCAACGTGGCCGAGTCCAAAGAGAACACGCAGAAGATCCTCGACGAGGCCGGCGACGGCCCGCTGCCCGAGGGCGAGCCCGCGCTCGTCGACGGGGCGGTCGAGGTGCACGGCGACCTCGAGGTGCTGGGCAGCCCGACCGACCTGACCGGTGTGCTGCGCGGTGTGTCTGCACTCGTACCACCGAGTGGCTACCTGGCGGTCATGGCCTACCTGGACCGAGGGGGTGACGGCGCCGCGGCCGGTGTGCGTCAGCGGCTGGCCAGGGCCGCCGGGGACCGTCCGGTCACCTTCGGGTGGGCGCCGCGGTTTCTGCACTCGACCGGCCAGTTCCACAAGGGCGGACCCCCGGTGGGGGTGTTCCTCCAGGTCACCGGCGCCGTCGTGTCCGACGTGGACGTGCCGGGGCGACCCTTCACGTTCGGGCGCCTGGAGATGGCACAGGCGCTCGGTGACCAGCGGGCTCTCTCCGGACGGGGCCGCCCCGTCGTACGCCTGCATCTGACCGACCGCGGCGAGGGAGTCCGTCAGCTCCTGGATGCCGCCTCGGCGGCCGGGTCCGCCGCGTGAACCACGACCTCCCATCTGGCGGCAACCCGTTGCGCGACGTGCGCGACCGGCGGCTCCCTCGCGTCCCAGGGCCGTGCGCACTCGTCGTGTTCGGCGTCACCGGCGACCTCGCCCGCAAGAAGCTGATCCCCGCGATCTACGACCTGGCCAACCGCGGGCTGCTGCCACCGGCGTTCGCTGTCGTCGGTTTCGCGCGGCGCGACTGGGGCGACGGGGACTTCGCGGCTCTTGCCCGGGAGGCGGCCGAGAAGGGGTCGCGCACCGGCTTCCGCGAGGACGTGTGGGCCCGGCTGTCGAACAGCATCCGTTTCGTCCCGGGGTCCTTCGACGACGACGCCGCCTTCGACAAGCTGGCCTCGACGCTGGTCGAGATGGAGAAGTCGCAGGGCATCCAGGGAAATGCGGCGTTCTACCTCTCCATCCCGCCCGCGATGTTCCCCGTCGTGCTCAAGCAGATGGCGCGCACCCGGATGTGCGACAACAGCGTGCGGGGTGGCTGGCGACGCGTCATCGTCGAGAAGCCGTTCGGACAGGACCTGAAGAGCGCACGTGATCTCAACGACCTCGTCGACGACGTGTTCACCGCGCAGGACGTGTTCCGGATCGACCACTACCTGGGCAAGGAGACGGTCCAGAACCTGCTCGCGCTGAGGTTCGCCAACACGCTGTTCGAGCCGATGTGGAACAGCAACTATGTCGACTCGGTCCAGATCACGATGGCCGAGGACGTCGGCATCGGTGGCCGCGCGGTCTTCTACGACAGTGCGGGTGCGGCCCGTGACGTTCTGCAGAACCACGTGCTGCAGCTCCTCGCGCTCACCGCCATGGAGGAGCCGGTCGCGTTCGACGCCGAGCAGATCCGCAACGAGAAGACCAAAGTGCTGGGCGCGATCTCCCTCCCCGACCGACTCGAGGACTACGCGATCCGGGGGCAGTACAGCGAGGGCTGGCTGGGTGGCCAACGCGTCGCCGGCTACACCGACGAGGAGCTGGTGCCGGGGAACAGCAGGACCGAGACCTACGCGGCGGTCCGGCTGGGTGTGGAGACACGGCGTTGGGCGGGGGTGCCGTTCTACCTGCGCACCGGCAAGCGACTGCCACGCCGGGTCACCGAGATCGCCGTGGTGTTCAAGAAGGCACCGCACCTGCCGTTCTCGTCGACCGCCACGGAGGAGCTCGGCAACAACCAGCTGGTCGTGCGCGTGCAGCCCGACGAGGGCGTCACGCTGCGGTTCGGGTCGAAGGTGCCGGGCTCGGCGATGGAGGTCCGCGACGTGTCGATGGACTTCCTGTACGGCGAGGCGTTCACCGAGTCGTCCCCCGAGGCCTACGAACGACTGGTGCTCGACGTGCTCATCGGCGACGCAACGCTGTTCCCGCGCAACGAGGAGGTCGAGCTGTCCTGGGCGGTCATCGACCCGCTCGAGGAGTTCTGGGCCGGCAGCAAGCCGGAGCCTTACCGGGCCGGTGAGTGGGGGCCGCGAGCGGCCGACACCATGCTCGAGCGCGACGGCCGGCACTGGCGGCGACCGTGAGGACATCCAGATGACGACAGTCTTGTGGGACACCAACGCGACCGAGATCGTCAAGACGCTGGCCGCGGAGCGGCGAGCCGCCGGTGCGCTGGCGTCCGGCCTCGCCCTGACGCTGGTGGCCATCGCGGACGAGCAGCACGTGCCCGCCGCGCTGGACGCTGCGACCACCGCTGCCGCCGCGCACCCGTGCCGGCTGCTGGTGGTGGTGCGCCGAAAGCTCGACGCGGACGACCGCCTCGACGCGGAGGTGCAGGTGGGTGGCCTGCGCGGGGCCAACGAGTCCGTCGTGATGCGGATGTACGGCCGGCTCACGCTGCACGCCGAGTCCGTCGTCCTGCCCCTGCTCGCCTCCGACGCTCCCGTCGTGACCTGGTGGCACGGCGTCACACCCGACAAGCTCGCCTACGACGCACTGTCCACGCTCGCCTCCCGTCGCGTCACGGACACCGCGAACGGTGAGGACCCGCTCAAGGCCCTCAAGGCCCGGGCCAAGGACTACGCGCCGGGTGACACCGACCTGGCGTGGACCCGGGCGACACCGTGGCGGGCGCTGCTGGCTGCCGCCTTCGACGACATCTCCGACGACGCCACGTCGGCGGAGGTGAAGGCCGAGGAAGGGAACCCCAGCGCGGCGCTGATCGCGGGATGGCTGTCCTCGCGCCTCGGTGTGAAGGCCCGCCGGCCCACTTCCTCCGGTCCGGGGGTGACGGCCGTGCAGGTCAGGTTCTCCGGTGGCGACGTGCTGCGGGTGGACCGTCCCGACGGCTACCTCGCGACGCTGTCGCGGACCGGGATGCCGGACCGCCAGCTCCCGCTCAAGCGGCGCGAGCTCGGTGACCTCATCGCCGAGGAGCTCCGGCGCCTGGACGCAGACCAGCCCTACGCCGATGCACTCTCCGAGGTCACCGGTGAGAGTGCCGAGCACCTTGCCTCGCGCCCGGCCGACCGGGAGCACATCTGGCGCGACCCGGAGCGGGTGGCTACCCGGCGTACGCCGCCATCATCGAAGTCGGCACCTCCGAAGAAGAAGCCCGCCGCCAAGAAGGCACCTGTTGCGGCGAAGAAGGCCACCGCGACCAAGAAGAAGGCCACCACCGCGAAGCGGGCCACCACCACGAAAGGAACGAGGGAGCGCTCGTCATGAGCACGCCCACCGTGCTGGTGCACCGCGATCCCGACGAGCTGGCGGCCGCGGTGGCCGCGAGGCTGCTGACCCGGCTGGTCGACGTGCAGTCGGCCCGCGGCTCGGCCTCACTGGTGCTGACCGGGGGGAGCATCGCGCGCCGGATCTACGAGGCAGTCGCCGAGTCCCCCGCCCGCGGAGCGGTGGACTGGCGGCGGCTGGACGTGTGGTGGGGCGACGAGCGGTTCCTGCCGTCCGGCGACGCCGAGCGCAACGAGACTCTCGCCCGCGAGTCGCTGCTGGACGCGCTGCCCCTCGACCCGGCGCGGGTGCACCCGATGCCGGCATCGGACGGACCAGACGGGAACGACCCGGAGGCCGCGGCGTCCCGCTACGCCGACGAGCTGTCGCAGGCGTCACGTCCGGAGGACCACGGACCGGCGCCGGCGTTCGACGTGTGCCTGCTCGGCGTCGGGCCGGACGGGCACATCGCATCTCTCTTTCCGGGGATGCCTGCGCTCTACGACGAGCGGCCCGTCGTCGCGGTGCGCGGCGCCCCCAAGCCGCCGCCGGTCCGGATCTCGCTCACCGTGCCCGTTGTCCAGGGCTCCCGCGAGGTCTGGTGCGTGGTGGCTGGTGCGGACAAGGCCAAGGCCGTCGCGATGGCCCTCTCGGGTGCCGGCCCCACTCAGGTGCCCGCCGCAGCGGCAACGGGGCGTGACCGAACCCTGTGGTTGCTGGACCGGGCCGCCGCCCGTTCACTCCCCCCGGGCCTGGCCCGCATCGCCTCACCCTGACAACCCTCACTCCCCCACCACCACCTCCCAAACCCGGCGGAGCTGACGCTGCTCGATCGGTTCTACGACGCGTTCGACCGCAGGGACGGGGCGATGATGGCGGCGTGCTAAGCCCCGGACGCTCGGCGGACCTCTCGGTCGAGCTCGTCGACCCGACAGGCCCTGGGCGCCCCCGGCCTGCTGCTCGGTCGGACGCCCTTCCTGCGCGACCGGGTCCGGCGCACGCGCGAGAGCCTCGACGACTCCCTGGCCGGGAGCACCAGAGACTGAGACGAGGCCCCGTCCCGGCGAGGGAACGGGACCCCGTGTCTGGTCGTACGGGTGCCTAGCCCTCGGAACCCGTGACGAACACGTAGAACCGGGCGCCGTCAGCCGCGGAGGGCGCACCGGTGCCGGGCCCGAAGGGGGTGCCATCGGAGTCGCGAGGCGCGACCACGATGACGTTGTTGTTCTCGGTGCCTGGCGGTGCGCAGGCCACGAAAGTCGCGCCACACGGCGCCACCCCGGTCTCGCCCGAAAGGACCGCACTGGGGGCGCCGTCGGTGTTGGCGATAGCGATCTGGGCGTGCAGACCGTTGTTGGTGACGTCCCCTCCGGCATCGATGTAGCAGTTCGCATTGGCGTTGAAGCAGTTGACGATCGTGAAGCTCCCGGTCTGGCGCTCGATCGTCCCGTTCTCGGCGATCAGGGCCCAGCGGGTGTCGAGCTGGCCGGCACTCTTACCACCGACCGCGTCGGCCGCGGCGGCACTGTCCGCACGCAGCGCGCTCGGGACCTTGCCAAGGGTCGCCTCGTCGACCTCGTCACCCTTGACCGAACCGGTCCGGAGCTCCGCCTTGCCGACCGAGTTGGTGCGAAGCTCGGACTTGCCGATCTCACCCTTGCCGATGTCGTTGCTCGTGACCGAGTTCTTGCCCGGCAACGAGGCCCCGAGAAGCCCTGCCGCGAGGGCGCTTGCCGCTACGACGGCACCTACCGAGCGAGTACGACTGCTAGCCATGTCCGACCTCCGCTACTTGTTGATCAATGACGTCGAGAACGTTCGGAGAACCGATACAACCGGATTGATCCCTTCCGCACCACCCCTATCGGAGGTCCACTTCGGCGTGGGTCGCGCCGCCGGAGAGCCGGGCGTATCCCGGGCCACGGTCGAAGAACGGCTCTCGACCCGTACGCCGGGCGCGCCGCTCGGCTCGCAGCGACTCGGTGGCGGCGGTGTCCACATCCGGGTCTCGCCTGACGTACAACAGGACGACGCCGTAACCCTCGCGCGCACCGGCCACGCTCACCTTGCCCCACCGCACGTCGCGCACGACGTCCTCGATGGCGCGATCCAGCGGGTCGCCCCACCCGCCCCCACCCGTGGTGCGGATCCGGATGACCTCACCAGCGCGCACCGGCTCGGCGTCGGCCAGGGCGTCGACCTCGCGCTCCCCCGGCCCGCCCGGGTCGATCGTGACCCGGAACGGCTGACCTGCTCTGCCGCCCTTGACGCCCCAGCAGGCGAGGATCGAGCGGTCCGCGATAGACATGAAGTGCGCGTCGCGCAGCATCCGGATGTGCTTCTCGTAGCCGAGACCACCGCGGTACTGCCCCGCGCCGCCGGAGTCGACGGCCAGACCCAGCCGCTCGACCAGGAAAGGGAAGCGGGACTCGGTGAACTCGGTCGGCAGATTGCGCGAGTCGGGCACGACGTGGATCGTGTCCTCGCCGTCGGCGTAGTAGCGTCCGCCCGACCCTCCGCCGAGCACCTCGCGCATGAGATAGGACTCGCCGTCGCGGTCGGTGCCGTAGACGCCGGTGTAACGGATCGTCTCCTGGTCGGCAGGCATCCGGCCGTCGACCGCCTTGGCCAGGACCCCGGCGAGCACGCCGAGGAGCCGCAGGATGACGAAAGTGCGGGCGTTCGTCGGCGCCGGGAACACGGGAGTGAGCAGCGTTCCGGGGGGCGGGAAGCGCATCTCGATCAGAGGCACGATGCCCTCGTTGACGTCGAGCTCGGCCATCCGCTCCGGGTTCTCGGCCAGGTTGCGCAGGATCGGCGCGAGCCACTTCTTGAGGAAGTTCCCGTCGGCGTAGTCGCCGCAGTGGTTGATCGGGCCCTTGGCCTGCGGGGAGGTGCCGTTGAAGTCCAGGATCAGCGGCGCCTCGGCGGTGGAGTCCATCGTCATGGTGATGCGTTGGGTGTGCAGCCGCGGCTCGTCGACCCCGTCGTGCTCGGCGTAGTCCTCCCACACGTACGTGCCGTCCGGGATCTGCGACAGGATCTCCCGCCGGTAGGTCTCGGTCGTCTTGTCGATGATCGCGTCGAAGCACGCCTCGATCGTCTCCCGCCCGTAACGCGTGAACAGCTCGGACAGCCGTCGCGACCCCATCAGGCACGCCGAGCACTCTGCATCCAGGTCCGCCGCCAGCGAGTCGGGCATCCGCGAGTTGCGCGTCATGATGCGCAGAGCAGCGTCGTTGCGCACACCCTGGTCCCACAGCCGGATCGGCGGGACCATCAGCCCCTCCTCGAACACCGACGTGGCGTGCGAGGGCATCGACCCCGGGACGGCTCCCCCGATGTCGTCGTGGTGGCCGAAGGCCTGCACGAAGGCGACAACGTCGCTGTCACCGGTCGCATTGTCTACAAACACCGGCACGGTGACGCACAGGTCGGGCAGGTGACCGATCCCGCCCTCGGAGAGGTAGACGTCGTTATGGAAGAACACGTCGCCCGGCCGCATCGTCTCGAGCGGGAAGTCGCGCACGACCGGATGCACCAGCGCCGAGTAGGAACGGCCGGTCAGCTTGCGCAGCTTCCGGTCGTGGATGCCGGCCCGGAAGTCGTGGGCGTCACGGATCATCGGCGAGCGCGCGGTGCGCCCGATGGCGGTCTCGACCTCCATCTCGATCGCGGCCAGCGAGCCCTGGACGATCTCGAGGACGACCGGGTCGACGTCGGTCATGTCACCTTCCCCACCAGGAGGTTTCCGAAGGCGTCCACGGTCGCCCGGAACCCGGGGTGCACCGGCACCGTCGATCCGAACTCCTCGACGATCGCCGGCCCCGTCACGACATCCTCCGGCGCCAGGTCGGCGCGCCAGTAGACCGGCGTCTCCGTCCAGCCGGTGTCGTGGTCGAAGAACACCTGCCGTACGCCCGTACGCGCTCGCTCGGCGTCGCCCTCGCGGCGCGGAACCTGGCGGGGACGGGGCCGCTCGATCGGCCCGATCCCGGACACCCGCAGGTTCACCCACTCCACCGGCTGGCGCGGGTCGTCCCGGAACGCGTACCCATAGAGCTGCTCGTGCGCGTCGTGGAACGCGCCCGCAACCGCCTCGGTGAACGCGCGGTCTACCGGCCCGTCCGGCGCGGGCACCCGCACCTCGAAGGCCTGGCC
>JAJAYQ010000141.1 GCA_026786145.1 Spirochaetaceae bacterium
GTCCTCGACTTCACTTGTGAGCTGGTAGTCGTTACGGCCCTTCTGCTCCACGATTTTGTTTTTCTTTCCCTCGAAGACCGCGTCGTCGTCACGGACGTGCTCGATCATCCGCCGCCGCGACGGTGGCATCCGGGCCTCCGCCGGGTGCAGGAACAGTGCCGTCTCGTCGAGCAGCCGCTCGGGAGAGCGGGCGTCCTTGACGATGATCGTCTCGGCGTACTTGTAGATCCGGGTCTCCTCCCGGCGGGTGAGCTCCTTCCCGGTGTAGACGATGACGGGCAGGGTCCGCAGGTCGGTGCGCTTCTTGAGCCGCTCCAGCAGTGTGAAACCGCTCGTCCCCGCCAGCTTGAGGTCGAGGACCATGGCGTCGAAGTGACCTGCGTCGAGGGCGGCGACAGCCTCCTCGGCGTCGGCGGCCCCGACGACCTCCACCTCGTCGCCGGTACCGATCAGCTCGAGAATCGCCGCTCGTTCGATGTCGTCGTCCTCGACGACGAGCAGGCGACGTACGCGGCGGTCGAGGAGGAAGGACGCCATCTCGGCCAGCCCCTCGGCCAGACTCTCCGAGGTGACCGGGCTCTCGAGGACGGCGAGGGCCCCGGCCTGCATCGCCCGGCGGCGCCGCTCGTGCGAGGCCCCCGGCTCCTCCCCGCTCGAGGTGGCATCTCCCTCGAGGACGTGGACGGGGATGTGCCTCGTCTCGGGTGACTGCTTGGCAGCCTCCAGCAGCGAGGTCCCCGCCGACGTGACCTGGTCGAAGCCCAGCACGACAGCGTCCGGACCGAGCTCGCGCAGCGCGGCCAGCGCTCGGTCGGCGTCGTGGGCCACGATCGCCTTGAACCCGCGACGCCGGGCCTCGGCCACCGCGAGCTCCGCGGTGGGACCATCGGAGACCGCGACCAGGAGCACCCGGTCACCGGCATCAAGATTGTCGCGGTCGTCGTCGACGTCGACCTCGCCGAGCAGCAGAGGTGCGACCGGTGGACCGGCCACCACGAGGTCGTCGGTGGATGCGGTGGGCGACGGGATCGTGGCGAGGGCTGTGGGTGCGGACACGGCAACGGGCCGTGTGTCGCCGGTGTAACGGTCCTCGCCCGTGACGCCGGCGCCGGGCGGGCCGGTGAACGCGTTGACCGGAAGGAACAGCGTGAACGTGCTGCCTTCTCCGGACCGGCTGATCGCGTGGATCTCGCCGCCGAGCAGGTGCGCGATCTCCCGGCTGATCGACAGGCCGAGCCCGGTGCCGCCGTACCGGCGACTGGTCGTGCCGTCGGCCTGCTGGAAGGCCTCGAAGATCACCCGCAGCTTGTCCTCCTGGATGCCGATGCCGGTGTCGACCACGGTGAAGGCGATGATGTCGGTGCGGCCCTGCAGCCTCGAGTCGAGGAAGCGGTCGGTGGTAGCCGGCTCGACGAGGACACGCACCTCGCCCTCCTCGGTGAACTTGACCGCGTTGGAGACGAGGTTGCGCAGGACCTGCTGGAGCCGGTGCTCGTCGGTGTGGACCGCGGGTGGCAGGTCCGGCGAGACGGAGAGGGTGAGGGACAGCGACTTCTCGGCCGTGAGGGGCCGGAAGGTCGCCTCGACGTAGTCGATGATCTGGCCGAGCGAGACGTCGCTGGGATGGACGTCCATCTTGCCGGCCTCGACCTTGGACAGGTCGAGGATGTCGTTGATCAGCTGGAGCAGGTCGGCGCCGGCGTTGTGGATCGTGCGCGCGAGGTCCACCTGCTTGCCGGTCAGGTTGCCCTCGGGGTTCTCCGAGAGCAGGCGGGCGAGGATGAGGAGGCTGTTCAACGGCGTGCGCAGCTCGTGGGACATGTTGGCGAGGAACTCGGACTTGTAGCGGCTGGAGAGCGAGAGCTGCTCGGCTCGCTCCTCCAACGCCCGCCGGGCCTCCTCGATCTCGGAGTTCTTGATCTCGATCGCGGAGTTCTGCTCGGCGAGAAGCGCCGCCTTCTCCTCCAGTTCCGCGTTCGACTGCTGGAGCTCCTCCCGCTGGCTCTGCAGCAGCTCCTCGCTCGCCGTCAACGACGCCGCCTGCTGCTCGAGCTCGGAGTTGGACAGGGTCAGCTCCTCCTGCTGCGCCTGGAGCTCGGCCTGCTTCTCCTGCAGCTCGGTCGCGAGCCGCTGCGACTCCCCGAGCAGCTCCTCTGTTCGGGAGCTCGCGAGGATGGCGTTGAGCGAGACCCCGATGAGCTCCATCAGCTGGTCGAGGAACGCGACGTGCACCGTGGTGAAGGCCGTGAGCGAGGCGAGCTCGATGACACCGAGGACCTCGCCCTCGAAGAGGACCGGGAGCACGATCACGTTGACAGGGCTTGCCTCGCCGAGGCCGGAGGTGACCTTGATGTAGTCGCTCGGTGCCTGCGCGATGAGGATCGACTTGCGCCCCAGTGCCGCCTGACCGACAAGGGCCTCCCCCACCTTGAAGTGGTCGGAGACGTTCTTGCGGGCTTGGTAACCGTACGTCGCGATGAGCCGCAGCTGCGCGTCGGCTTCCTGGCCCTCGGCCAGGAAGAAGGCACCGTGCTGGGCACCGACCGACGGGGTCAGCTCGCGCATGATGACGTCGGTGACGTCCAGGAGGTCGCGACGTCCCTGCACGAGTCCGGTGATGCGGGCCAGGCTGCTCTTGAGCCAGTCCTGCTCCTCGTTGGCCTGAGTGGTCTCGCGCAGGTTGGCGATCATCTGGTTGACGTTGTCCTTGAGCTCGGCGACCTCGCCCGACGCGTCGACGGTGACCTGCCGGGTCAGGTCGCCGCGGGTCACCGCCGTCGACACCTCGGCGATGGCCCGCAGCTGCGTCGTCAGGGTGCTCGCGAGCTGGTTGACGTTCTCGGTCAGCTTCTTCCACGTCCCCGAGACGCCCTCGACCTCGGCCTGGCCGCCGAGCTTGCCCTCGGTGCCCACCTCGCGGGCCACGCGCGTGACCTCGGCCGCGAAGGACGAGAGCTGGTCGACCATCGTGTTGATCGTCATCTTCAGCTCGAAGATCTCGCCCCGGGCATCGACGTCGATCTTCTTGGACAGGTCGCCGTTGGCCACCGCCGTGGTCACGAGGGCGATCGACCGGACCTGGCTGGTGATGTTGTCGGCCATGCCATTGACGTTGTCGGTGAGGTCCTTCCAGGTGCCCGCCACGTTGGGCACCTGCGCACGGCCACCGAGCCGCCCCTCGGTGCCCACCTCGCGCGCGACGCGGGTCACCTCGTCGGCGAAAGCCCCGAGCGTGTCGACCATCGTGTTGATGGTCTGGGCGAGGGCAGCGACCTCACCCTTGGCCTCGACCTGGATCTTCTGGCTCAGGTCGCCGCGCGCGACGGCGGTGGAGACGGTGGCGATCGAGCGCACCTGCCCGGTCAGGTTGCTCGCCATGCCGTTGACGTTGTCGGTGAGGTCCTTCCAGGTGCCGGCCACCCCGCGGACGAGGGCCTGGCCGCCCAGCACGCCTTCCGTGCCGACCTCGCGGGCGACGCGGGTGACCTCGTCGGCGAACGCGGAGAGCTGGTCGACCATCGTGTTGATGGTGGTCTTGAGCTCGAGGATCTCCCCACGCGCGTCCACGGTGATCTTCTGGGTCAGGTCCCCGCGGGCGACCGCTGTGGTGACCTGGGCGATGTTGCGGACCTGGCTGGTCAGGTTGCCGGCCATGAAGTTGACGTTGTCGGTGAGGTCCTTCCAGCTCCCGGACACGCCGCGCACCGTGGCCTGGCCGCCGAGGTTGCCCTCGGTGCCCACCTCGCGGGCGACGCGGGTGACCTCCACGTTGAAGAGGGAGAGCTGGTCGACCATGCCGTTGACGGTGCGCCCGATGCGCAGGAACTCCCCGCGCAGCGGGGCGTCGACCGGTCGGAGCTCGATCTTCTGCGAGAGGTCGCCCTCCGCGACCGCCTCGATGACCCGGGCGACCGCGGTCACGGGCCGGACGAGGTCGTCGACGAGGCTGTTGGCGTCCTCGAAGCAGTCGGCCCACGTGCCCTTGGCGCCGGCGGGGTCCAGCCGCTCTTTGAGCTTCCCGTCACGCCCGACGGTGCGGCGCACCCGGCGCAGCTCCGCGGCCAAGCGGGTGTTGCGCTCGGCCGCCTCGTTGAAGGCCCTCGCCACCTCGGCCGCGAGACCGCCACCGGTCTCCGGCAGCCGCTTGCGGAAGTTACCGTCGCGCAGCTCCTCGAGCGCGCCCAGCAGTCGCCGGGACTCGGCTCGGTCCAGGCCCCCGCCCGGGTCCGCAGGGGCGGGACGGGCCTTCGGCACGGCTCGAGCGGTGCCGGCGGGGCGACCACCCCTTGCCGTCGTGACGCTGGCCACCATCGGACCTCCTGAGGACCTGTCGGGGCCGCCTGGCCCGTGAGCGGCGTCAGTCTGTCACCATGTGTCCGCTCCCGTCCCGTCTCCGAACCGGGGGAACAGTGACGAGTTCACCCGTCCGCGCCAGTGCGCGCGCCTCGGCGACCTTCCCTCCGGCGGAGACGTCTGGGGCGGCTGCGCGGCGGCTTGTGTCCTCGACGTTGGCGGAGTGGGGCGTCGAGAACCTCGACGACGACGCGACGCTTCTCGTGAGCGAGATGGTGACCAACGCCGTGGTCCACGCCGGCACCGAGGTCGACGTCACGGTGGCGTTGCTGGCCGAGGCCGTTGAGATCGGGGTGACCGACCGCCACCCGGCGCGGACACTGCCCTCGCCACCCGCGGTCGTGTCCGAGAACAGCGAGAGTGCCCGGGGCCTGCTGCTCATCGGAGCGATCTCCTCGGCGTGGGGCGTCGACTACACGGACCGCACCAAGCGCGTGTGGTTCCGGTTGGCCCTCAGCAACGGCTCGGCGCCCCAGCCAGGAGCCACGGAGGTGACTGCCGGGAACGATGACGAGGCGACCGGGCTGGGTGAGCCGATGCCGGGCGTGGCGACCGTGCGCATCGACGCCGAGACCATCCTGGTCGAGG
The DNA here is from genome assembly GCA_026786145.1 of Spirochaetaceae bacterium. GTDB lineage: Bacteria > Actinomycetota > Actinomycetes > JACCUZ01 > JACCUZ01 > JAJAYQ01. The sequence continues at coordinate 4,942 of JAJAYQ010000141.1, forward strand.
TCGACGAGCACGCGGTCGCGCTGCTCGGTCGTCCGGCGACCCATCTGGTCGGCACGAGCCTGCTGGCGCTCTGCCATCCCGACGACACGGCTGCGTTGATGTCGGCCGCCGCCGCGGCGCGATGGCAGGGCTCCTACCGTCTGGAACGAGGAGACGGGCAGTTCCTGCGGGTGCAGGCCCGGCACGTCCGACTCCTGGGCGACTCAGGCGCACCGGACGGGAAGGTCGAGACGGTGTGCGTCTGGGCCGACCACCGGCTGCGGGTGCTGCTGGCCGACGGCCCGGGGGGCACGGTGACTCCTGCGGCGGCCGACGGTCCCTTCTCCTCGACACCGGAGCTGCTCGTACGTCTCGAGCTGGGCGAGGTGCTCGAACGCACCGTCGCCTGGGCTCGTGACACGTTCGGCGGGGAAGGGGCGTACGCGCTCCTCGTAGGCGACGACGACGGCGACCTCGAGGTGCGGGCCGCGACCGGGCTGCGCCACGCCACCGAGCGCGTCCCTCGGCAGGCGGGGGGCGGCACCGTGGGGCGACACGACCGTGACCTCCTGCCGGTCGTGGACGTCGACCTGGCGATGAGCTCCTCACCGCACGACGCCTGGCTGCGAAACGCCGGCATGCGCTCGCTGGTCGCCGTCCCCGTCCTGGCCGAAGGTCGCCTGATCGGGACAGTCGGCGTCGCCTCCAGCGCGCCGGCCACCTTCTCGGTCGAGGACGGCGCCCGCCTGCAGCGCGCCGTCGACAGCATCGCGCTCGCGGTCCAGAGCGCCAGGGTGGCCGAGATCGAGCGGCGCCGGCACGGCTGGCTGGGCTACCTCGCCGAGGCCAGCGAGCTGCTCGCGGGAACCCTCGAGCTCGAGATGGCGCTGGCGCTGGTCGCTCAGCTCGTGGCGCCGCAGCTCGGTCCGTGGTGTGCGGTACACCTCCTCGACGAGTCGGGCCGGTCCGTCCCGGCGACCGTCTGGCACTCCGACGAGGACCGCATCGAAGACCTTCACGCGCTAGTCGGGGCCGTGGAAGCGCCCGAGCCGCTGGCCGGTCGGGGGGTGACCCGCTGGCTGCCGATCGGCAGCGACCTGGATCTCCTGCCGGCCGGCGTGCGCGAGCTCGCCCAGGCCGGCGGGCACGTGGTCGCCCTCGTCGCCCGGGGCCGCGCCCTGGGCACCCTGACCGTCGGTCATCGTGGCGCCGGCGAGGGCGACCGGGGGGCCCGCCAGCAGCTGCACCTGCTCGGGGACCTCGCGCCACGAGCCGCGATGACCCTGGACAACGCGCGCCTCTACGCCGAGAGCACCGCGACCAGTGACGCTCTCCAGCGCAGCCTGCTGCCGCCCGAGCTGCCGGACCTGCTGGGCGTCGACGTGGGCGTGGTCTACGAGGCGATGGGCGCCGGGAACGAGGTCGGGGGCGACTTCTACGACATCTTCCGTACGCCGGGACCGGTGGCCGAGCCGGGTGAGCGTTTCGCGTTCGCGGTGGGCGACGTCTGCGGCAAGGGGCCCGAAGCCGCGGCGGTTACCGGCCTCGCCCGCCACGCCCTGCGCCTGCTCAGCCGGCGAGGCGACGGGATCGAGTCGGTGCTGGCGTCCCTCAACGAGGCCATCCTCGGCGAGGGGAGCAGAGCCCGGTTCATCACCGTCATCTACGGCGAGGGGGAGCACGCGTCCGACGGGACCCTCGCCCTGCGCTTCGCTTCCGCCGGGCACCCCGCGCCGGTCGTGGTCCGCCGGGACGGGTCGGCGGCCGCGGTCGGCGAGCCGGGTGACCTGCTCGGGGTGTTCGAGGACACGGTCACCCGGATCACCACGGTGCGTCTGGCTCCCGGGGAGTCGCTCGTCTGCTTCACCGACGGCGTCACGGAGCGCCGCGCGGGAGACCGCATGCTCGGCGAAGACGGCGTGCTGGCGGCGGTCGGCGGCGCCCATGAGCTCTCGGCCCCTGCCCTGGCCCGCCGCCTGGGCGCCGTCGTGTCCGACTTCACCCGCGAGCCGACCCGCGACGACCTGGCGATCCTGGTGCTCAGATCTCGACCA
>JAJAYQ010000142.1 GCA_026786145.1 Spirochaetaceae bacterium
GACGGCGTGCTGGCGGCGGTCGGCGGCGCCCATGAGCTCTCGGCCCCTGCCCTGGCCCGCCGCCTGGGCGCCGTCGTGTCCGACTTCACCCGCGAGCCGACCCGCGACGACCTGGCGATCCTGGTGCTCAGATCTCGACCACGAGCGGGATGATCATCGGGCGCCGCCGGTAGGTGTCGCTGACCCACTTTCCGACGGTCCGTCGCACGATCTGCTCGAGCTGGCGCGCGTCACCGATGCCCTCGGTCACTGCCCGTTCGAGGGCGTCCTTGACGCGGTCGCGCACCTCGTCGAAGACGCGGTCGTCCTCCGCGAAGCCGCGGGCGTGGATCTCCGGCCCGCCCGACACCTTGCCGGTCACCGAGTCGAGGACAACGACGACCGAGATGAACCCCTCGTCCCGCAGGATCCGACGGTCCTTGAGGGAGGCGTCGGTCACGTCGCCGACGCTGGAGCCGTCGACGTAGACGTAACCGCAGGGAACCACACCGACGACGTCCGCCCGACCCTCGACGAGGTCGACGACGACGCCGTCCTCGGCCAGCACTGTGCGCTCCCGGGGGACCCCGGTCAGCACCGCCAGGTCCGCGTTGGCACGTAGCATCCGCCACTCGCCGTGCACCGGCATCACGTTGCGCGGCCGTACGACGTTGTAGCAGTACAGGAGCTCGCCCGCGCTGGCGTGTCCGGACACGTGGACCAGCGCGTTCCCCTTGTGCACCACTCTCGCGCCCCACCGGGTCAGCCCGTTGATGACCCGGTAGACGGCGTTTTCGTTGCCGGGGATCAGCGAGGACGCCAGCAGCACCGTGTCGCCCTCCCCCACCCGGATCTGGTGGTCGCGGTTGGCCATCCGCGACAGAGCCGCCATCGGCTCGCCCTGTGAGCCGGTGCAGACCAGGACGATGCGGTCGTCGGGCAGGTCGTCGAGGGACTTGAGGTCGACCACGAGCCCGCCCGGGACCACCAGGTAGCCGAGGTCGCGCGCGATGGTCATGTTGCGCACCATCGACCGGCCGACGAACGCGACCTTCCGGCCGTGCGTCTCGGCGGCGTCGAGGACCTGCTGGATGCGGTGCACGTGGCTGGCGAAGCTGGCGACGATGATGCGCCGCTTCGAGGTGGTGAAGACCCGGTCGATCGCCGGGGTGATGTCACGCTCGGGCGTCGTGAACCCCGGGACCTCGGCGTTCGTCGAGTCCGTGAGAAAGAGGTCGACACCCTCCTCGCCGAGGCGGGCGAATGCACGCAGGTCGGTGATGCGGCCGTCCAGCGGCAGCTGGTCCATCTTGAAGTCGCCCGTGTGCAGGACCATCCCTGCCGGCGTGCGGATCGCGACGGCGAGCGCGTCGGGAATCGAGTGGTTCACGGCGACGAACTCGCAGTCGAACGGCCCGAACCGCTCGCGGTCGCCCTCCTTCACCTCCAAGCTGTACGGCGTGATGCGGTGCTCCTGCAGCTTGGCCTCGACCAGGGCCAGCGTGAGCCGCGAGCCGACGAGGGGGATGTCGGCCTTCTCCCGCAGCAGGTAGGGGACCGCACCGATGTGGTCCTCGTGGCCGTGAGTCAGCACGATCGCCTCGACCTGGTCGAGACGGTCCCGGATGTGGTCGAAGTCGGGGAGGATCAGGTCGACGCCGGGCTGGAAGTCCTCCGGGAACAGCACACCGCAGTCGACGACGAGCAGCCTCCCGGCGTACTCGAACACGGTCATGTTGCGGCCGACCTCGCCCAGCCCGCCCAGCGCGACGACCCGCAGCGTCCCCTCGGGCAGCGGTGGCGGCGGGCCGAGCTCGGGGTGCGGGTGGCTCACAGCAATAAGCCAGCAGCCGCCAGGTCGGCGCGGAGCTGGTTGACCTCGGCCTCGGTCGCCTCGACCAACGGCGAGCGCACCCCGCCACCGGGGAGACCGGCGAGCCGCAGCGCGGCCTTCGTCATGATCACGCCCTGGGTGCGGAAGAAGCCCGTGAACGCAGGCAACAGGCTGCGGTGCAGCTCCAGGGCACGCGCGACGTCACCGGACAGATAGGCGTCGACCATCTCGTGCGTCTGCTCGCCGAACAGGTGCGTGGGCACCCCCACGACGCCCACCGCGCCCACGGAGAGCAGCGGCAGCGTGACCTTGTCGTCCCCGGAGTAGTAGGCCAGGTCGCTGCGGTGCATCACCCAGGCCGACGCATCGAGGTCGCCCTTCGCGTCCTTCACCGCGACGATGCGGTCGTGGTCGGCCAACCTGACCAGGGTGTCCGTCTCGATCGCGGTGCCGGTCCGGGCGGGGATGTCGTACAACATCACGGGCAGGTCGGTGGAATCGGCGACCGTCCCGAAGTGCGTGAGCAGCCCGGTCTGCGGCGGCCGGTTGTAGTACGGCGTGACGACGAGCAGTCCTCCCGCACCCGCCTTCTCGGCCTGCTGCGCGAGCTCGACGGTGTGGTGCGTGTCGTTGGTGCCGACACCGGCGACGACGTGGGCGCGGTCGCCGACCGCTTCGACGACGGCCCGCAGGAGCCGGTCCTTCTCCACGTCGGACGTGGTCGGGGACTCCCCCGTCGTGCCGTTCACCACGATCCCGTCGTTGCCGTGGTCGACGAGGTGAGCCGCCAGCTGCCCTGCCCCGTCGACGTCCAGGGCGCCGGATGCGGTGAACGGGGTCACCATCGCGGTCAGGACCCGCCCGAAGGGCTCCGCTGCACGGGGGATGTCGGCCATGACGCTCACGCTACCGGCCGGTTGACGTCCCGGACATAGGTGACTGTTCGGTAGCGCAGCCCCGTCCCCGAGACCAGCCAGTCGGTCCCGGAAGGTCCGGCGGTGCGCCGCCACTCGGGTCCGATCCCCGGCGCGTGGACGTCGCCCTCGAAGCTGTCCGCCAGCTCGGTCACCTCCAGCCGGTCGGCGTGGGGCATGGCCGCCGCGTAGACACTGGCTCCCCCGATCACCCAGACATCCTGCGGTGCTGCGTCCAACGCCGCGGTCAGCGACCGGACAACGGTCGCGCCCGGTGCCGCCCAGCCCGGCTGACGGCTGAGGACCACGTTGTGCCGCTCGCGCAGCGGTCGGGCCGCCTCGGGCAGCGAGTCCCACGTCGCCCGCCCCATCACCACCGTGGAGCCCAGCGTGAGCCGGCGAAACCGGGCCAGGTCCTCGGGCAGGTGCCACGGCAGCCCGCCCTTGCACCCGATGACGCCGTTGGCTGCCTGGGCCCAGATCAGCCCGACCGTCACGCCGGCGTACTCAACCGCACGGTCACCTGGTTGCTCACACGGCCACCGGCGCCTTGAGCGCCGGGTGGTGCCGGTAGTCGGCGACCGTCATGTCCTCGAAGGTGTAGTCGAACAGGCTGGTCGCGCGCCGGAGCTCGAGACGAGGGAACGGGAACGCCTCCCGGGAGAGCTGCTCACGGACCTGGTCGACGTGGTTGTCGTAGATGTGGCAGTCACCCCCCGTCCAGACGAGCTCACCGACACCGAGGCCCACCTGCTGGGCGACCATCGAGGTCAGCAGGGCGTAGCTGGCGATGTTGAACGGGACGCCGAGGAACAGGTCGGCGCTGCGCTGGTAGAGGTGGCAGGACAGGAGGCCGTCGACCACGTAGAACTGGAAGAGCGCGTGACAGGGAGGGAGGGCCATCCGGGCGATCTCGCCGACGTTCCAGGCGGAGACCACCATGCGCCGGGAGCTCGGGTCGGTCCGCAGCAGGTGCAGGACGTTGCTGATCTGGTCGATGTGCGACCCGTCGGGCGCGGGCCAGGCCCGCCACTGCATCCCGTAGACGGGGCCGAGGTCACCGTCGGGGGCGGCCCACTCGTCCCAGATCGTCACGCCGTTCTCCTGCAGCCACCTGACGTTGCCGTCACCCCGGAGGAACCAGAGCAGCTCGTAGGCGACGGACCGGAAGTGGACGCGCTTGGTGGTGATCAACGGGAAGCCGCGGCCGAGGTCGTACCGCAGCTGCTGGGCGAACGCGCTGCGGGTGCCGGTGCCGGTGCGGTCGGACTTCGGGCGACCCTGGGCCATGACTCGCCGGAGCAGGTCCTCGTACTGGGTGTCCACGTCCTCGGTCACGTCGGCAATCGTAGGCGACCGACACCCGGGCAGACGCGCCTGCGAAGATCGCGGCATGGCTGATGCGAGCGTGCGGGCAGCGGCCGCGGCGGACGCGCCGGCGGTGGCCGCAGCGCAGGCTGCTGCCTGGGAGCGCACCTTCGCCGGGAGCCTGCCGGCCGAGGTCATCGACCACCTGCGGGGTCCGGACGCCGTGGAGCAGTGGCGGCTGGCGGCGACGCAGCCGCCGTCGGGCCGACACCGGCTGCTCGTCGCCGAGACCGCGGGCGAGGTCGTGGGCTTCGCCGCCATCGGACCGGCTGTGGACGACGACCTCGATGCGAGCACCGCCGCCGAGCTGCTGGCCATCGGTGTGCTGCCCGACCGGACCGGGGAGGGCCACGGCTCGCGTCTGGTCAACGCCAGCGTGGACCATCTGCGCGGGGACGGTTTCGCCACGGCGTACGTCTGGCTGACCGACGCCGACCCCTTGCGTCCGTTCCTCGAGAGCGCCGGCTGGGCCGACGACGGGGCCCGACGCAGCCTCGACCTCCACGGCGACGGGGACGTCCTCCTGGGCCAGCTGCGGTTGCACACCTCGATCGCGTGAACCACGACTCGACCTGGGCCCCGGTCCGGGCCAAGGTGCTGCGCACGTCGGCCGGCGTCGGGGTGGCGACCGGCGCGTACGGTCTGTCCTTCGGTGCGCTGGGCAGCGCCGCCGACCTCACCGTCGCGCAGACCTGTGCGCTCTCGGTGCTGCTGTTCAGCGGCGGGTCCCAGTTCGCCCTTGTCGGCGTCCTCGGCGGAGGGGGCAACGCGCTGTCGGGGTCGGCATCGGCGATCCTGCTCGGCGCTCGGAACATGCTCTACGGCGCGCGCCTCGCCCCGCTGCTCCGGCTCCGTGGGGTGCAGCGTGCGGTCGGTGCACAGCTCGTGATCGACGAGTCGACCGCGGTTGCCCTGTCCAGCGAAGGGCACGGCGAACGAGCCGGCCGGCTGGGGTTCTGGGCGACGGGACTGGCGGTCTTCGTCCTGTGGAACCTCGCCACCCTGCTAGGTGCGGTGGCCGGCCAGGCGATCGGCGACCCGCGTGACCTGGGGCTCGACGCCGCCGTCCCGGCCGCGTTCCTCGCGCTGCTCGCACCTCGGCTGCGCGGGCGCTCGCTCTGGTCGACCGCTCTGCTGGGGGCGGCTGTCGCCCTCGCGGTGGTGCCCGTCGTGCCCGCCGGGGTTCCGGTGCTGGTGGCGGCCCTGGTCGCCGTCGTCGCTGTCGTCGTACGCCGGCAGGAGGCGACGTGACCTGGACCGCCATCCTCCTCAGCGCGGCGGGGTGCTACCTGCTCAAGCTCGTCGGTCTCTCGGTGCCGCAACGCCTCCTCGAGCACCCGGTGGCGGCCCGGGTTGCGGCGCTGCTGCCGGTCGCCCTGCTCGCGGCGCTGGCCGCCGTGCAGACGTCCACCGACGGGACCCGGCTGGTGGTGGACGCCCGGCTCGCCGGCGTGGCCGCAGCCGTGGTGGCCTTGCTGCTGAGGGCCCCGTTCCTCGTCGTCGTCGGCGTCGCTGCGGCGACAGCAGCTCTCGTCCGGTTGGTCTCCTAGAGCTCGAGCAGGTGCTCCAGGCCGACGGTGAGACCTGGGCGGGAGGCGACCCCGCGTACAGCGAGCAGGACACCGGGCATGAACGACACCCGGTCGAACGAGTCGTGACGCAGGGTCAGGGTCTCCCCCGTAGTCCCCAGCAGCACCTCCTGGTGCGCGAGCAGGCCGCGGGCGCGGACCGAGTGCACCGGCACCCCGTCGACCGAGGCGCCGCGGGCACCGTCGAGAGCTGCAGTCGTCGCGTCGGGCATCGGCCCGAGACCGGCCTCACGGCGGGCAGCGGCGATCATCTGCGCCGTACGACGCGCCGTGCCGCTCGGTGCGTCTTCCTTGTCGGGGTGATGCATCTCGACGATCTCCGCCGACTCGAAGAACCGGGCGGCCTGTGCCGCGAAACGCATCATCAGCACGGCGCCGACCGCGAAGTTCGGGGCGACGACCACACCGACCGAAGGAGCATCGCGCAACCACCGGCGAACTGAGTCGAGCCGCTCGTCGTCGAATCCGCTGGTCCCCACGACGGCATGGATGCCGTGCTCGACGCAGAAGCGCAGGTTGTCCATGACCGCGTCCGGCCGGGTCAGGTCGACGGCGACCTCGACCCGCTGGTCGACGAGTGCCTCGAGAGGGTCGCCGGACCCCAGCCCGGCGACGAGGTCGAGGTCGTCGGCGGCCTCGACCGCGCGACTCGCGTCGCCGCCCATGCGCCCCGAGGCCCCGAGGACCCCGACCCGGATGCTCACGCGACGGCGGCGGAGAAGTCGCGGGACTCGTCGAAGGGGCCCACGACCGCGAGCGTCGGCGGCGCCGTGAGCAGGTCGGCCGAGACGGCCGCCACGTCGTCGAGCGTGACCGCGTCGATGCGAGCCAGGATGTCGTCGACCGAGAGGAGCTCGCCGTAGACCAGCTCCGCCTTGCCGATGCGGCTCATCCGTGACCCGGTGTCCTCCAGCCCGAGCACGAGGGACCCGCGCAGCTGACCCTTGCCGCGCTCGAGCTCGTCGAAGGTGATGCCCTGTGCGGCGACCTTGGCGAGCTCGTCACGGCAGATGGCGAGCACGTCGTCGACCTTGCGCGGCACGCAGCCGGCGTAGACGCCGAACAGGCCGGTGTCGGCGTACTGCGCGTGGTAGCTGTACACCGAGTAGGCCAGCCCCCGCTTCTCGCGGACCTCCTGGAACAACCGCGACGACATCCCGCCGCCGATCGCGGCGTCGAGCACCCCGAGGGGGAAGCGACGCTCGTCGGTGCGGGACACCCCGAGCCCGCCGAGCACGATGTTCGCCTGCTCGGTCGTGCGACGCACGACGCGGACACCGCCAGGGGAGCTGCTCGGCGCGATGCCGGACCGCGGTGCGGTCGGCTCCGCCGCGCCGTCGAGCATCCCCGCGGAGTCGAAGGCACGCTTGACCAACCGGACGACGGTGGCGTGGTCGATGTTTCCGGCGACCGCGACCACCATGTCCTGCGGGCGGTACCTGCGTCGGTAGTAGCCGGCGATGGCGGTACGCCCGATCGACTCGATCGACGCCACGGTGCCCAGCACCGGCCGGCCGAGGGGGCTGCTCTCACCGAAGAGGGACTGGGCGAACTGGTCGTGGACCATGTCGGTCGGGTCGTCCTCGTGCATGGCGATCTCCTCCAGGATCACGCCACGTTCGGACTCGACGTCGGCCCCACGGACCACCGAGGACGTCACCAGGTCGCAGACCACGTCGACCGCGAGAGGAAGGTCGGCGTCGAGCACCCGCGCGTAGAAGCACGTGTACTCCTTCGAGGTGAACGCGTTCATCTCGCCACCTACCGCATCGATCGAGGCGGAGATGGCGAGCGCATCGCGCCGCTTCGTGCCCTTGAAGAGCAGGTGCTCGAGGTAGTGCGATGCGCCGGCGAGGGTCGGCGACTCGTCCCGAGAACCGACTCCGACCCAGACGCCGACAGTCACCGAGCGGACGGTCGGCACCGCCTCGGTGACGATGCGCAGCCCGCTGGGAAGGACGGTGTGACGGACGAGTCCGCCACCGCCGTCCCCCCGGTCGAGCGTGCGGGTGGCCTGTCGACCCACTGCCTAGAGCTCGGTCTCTTCGACCGGAGAAGCGTCCGGCCCGCTGCCACCGCTGGCGCCGCCGGCCTCGACGGGGACCAGGGACAGTTTCCCGCGCGGGTCGATCTCCGCAATCTGGACCTGCACCTTGTCGCCGACCTTGACGACGTCCTCGACGTTGTCGACGCGCTTGCCGCCGGCAAGCCCGCGCAGCTTCGAGATGTGCAGGAGACCGTCACGGCCCGGGACCAGCGAGACGAACGCACCGAACGCGGTGGTCTTGACCACCGTGCCGAGGTAGCGCTCACCGACCTCGGGCATCGTCGGGTTGGCGATGGCGTTGATCATCGCCCGCGCCGCCTCGGCCTTGGGGCCGTCGGTGGCGCCGATGTAGATCGTGCCGTCGTCCTCGATGGTGATGTCGGCGCCGGTCTCGTCCTGGATCTGGTTGATCATCTTGCCCTTGGGGCCGATGACGGCACCGATCTGGTCGACGGGGATCTTGATCGTGATGATGCGGGGGGCGTACGGCGACATCTCGTCGGGAGCGTCGATGGCCTCGTTCATCACGTCGAGGATGTGCAGGCGGGCCTCCTTGGCCTGGGTCAGCGCCGCGCCGAGCACCGACGCGGGGATGCCGTCGAGCTTGGTGTCGAGCTGGATGGCCGTGACGAACTCCCTGGTGCCGGCGACCTTGAAGTCCATGTCGCCGAACGCGTCCTCGGCGCCGAGGATGTCGGTGAGCGCGGCGTACTGGGTCTCGCCGTCAACGGTGTCGGAGATCAGGCCCATCGCGATGCCCGCAACCGGTGCCCGGAGCGGCACACCGGCGTTGAGCAGCGACATGGTCGAGGCACAGACCGAGCCCATCGACGTGGAGCCGTTGGAGCCGAGCGCCTCGGACACCTGACGGATCGCGTACGGGAACTCCTCTCGGGCCGGCAGCACCGGCAGCAGGGCGCGCTCGGCGAGAGCACCGTGCCCGATCTCGCGCCGCTTCGGGGAGCCGACCCGGCCCGTCTCACCGGTGGAGTAGGGCGGGAAGTTGTAGTTGTGCATGAAGCGCTTGCGGTTCTCGGGGTTGAGGGTGTCGACCATCTGCTCCATGCGCAGCATGTTCAGCGTGGTGACGCCGAGGATCTGGGTCTCGCCGCGCTCGAAGAGCGCTGACCCGTGCACCCGCGGGAGCACCTCGACCTCGGCCGAGAGGGGACGGATGTCAGAGAGGCCGCGGCCGTCGATGCGGACCTTGTCGCGCAGGATCCGCTGACGCACGAGCGTCTTGGTGACCGACCGGTAGGCCGCCTTGATCTCCTTCTCGCGGCCCTCGAACTGACCGGCGAGCTTGTCCATAAGCGTGTCGCGCAGGCTGTCGATCTCGGCCTCGCGCTCGAGCTTGCCGGTGACGGCGAGCGCAGCGGCCAGGTCGTCGCTGACGGTGGCGCTGACGGCCTCCAGCACGTCGTCCTGGTAGTCCAGGAAGCGCGGGAACTCGGCCGTGGGCTTGGCGGCCTTGGACGCGAGGTCGGCCTGCGCCTCGCACAGGATGCGGATGAACGGCTTGGCGGCGTCGAGGCCCTGGGCGACGATCTCCTCGGTCGGAGCGGTCTTGCCCTCGTTCTTGATGAGGTTCCACGCGGCGGTGGTCGCCTCGGCCTCCACCATCATGATCGCGACATCGTCACCGGCCACCCGGCCCGCGACGACCATGTCGAACACGGCCGACCCGAGCTGCTCGTGGGTGGGGAACGCGACCCACTGGTCGTCCACCAGTGCCACCCGGGTCGCCCCGATCGGGCCGGTGAACGGCAGGCCGGAGAGCTGGGTCGAGGCGGACGCGGCGTTGATCGCCACCACGTCGTACATGTCCTTGGGGTCCAAGGCCATCACCGTGATGACGACCTGGACCTCGTTGCGCAGGCCCTTGGCGAAGGTGGGTCGCAGCGGGCGGTCGATGAGACGGCAGGTGAGGATGGCGTCCTCGCTAGGACGTCCCTCACGCCGGAAGAACGAGCCGGGGATCTTCCCGATCGCGTACATGCGCTCCTCGACGTCCACCGTCAGGGGGAAGAAGTCGAGGTTGTCCTTGGGGTGCTTTCCGGCCGTGGTGGCCGAGAGCAGCATGGTGTCGTCGTCGAGGTACGCGGCGACGGAGCCGGCTGCCTGCAGAGCGATGCGGCCGGTCTCGAAACGGATGGTGCGGGTGCCGAACGCGCCGTTGTCGATCACGGCGTCGGCGGTGTAAACGGTCTGACCCTCCATGGGTCACTCTCCTGTTCCTTCTGCGGAGCAGGTCGCGACGCCGCGGGGCCGGGACATGTGTCCCGAACCGGTCTTCGATGGAAGCCCTCGGACGGTGCCAGGCGAGCCTGGGCTGCGTCCGATGGCCACTACCGAGGACCGGTACGCCGAGGCGAGCCGCTCCTCTTGATGAGTGGTGCTCTGGACTAGCGGCGCAGGCCGAGCTTCTCGATCAACGCGCGGTAGCGGTTGATGTCCTTCTTGGCCAGGTAGTTGAGCAGCCGGCGACGCCGGCCGACGAGCAGGAGGAGCCCACGACGTGAGTGGTGGTCGTGCTTGTGCTCCTTGAGGTGCTCGGTGAGGTCACTGATGCGCCGCGAGAGCATGGCCACCTGGACTTCGGGCGAGCCGGTGTCGGTCTCCGCACTGCCGTGTTCGGTGATGATCTGCTTCTTGGTGGCGGTGTCGAGCGGCACTGGCTACTCCTAGGTTCACGGTGAGCTCTGCGCGGTCTGAGTCACGAGCAGATGGGTAAGGCTCACGCCGTAGTCACGGCAGAACTCCAGGTTACCAGCGCATGGGCCAGGTCAGAAATCCGCCAGAAATCGGTCAGGTACCCGTCTGAGGTCAACCGGTCGGGCCGGCCTCACGGGTGCGCTGGCCCAGGCCCGGTCCGCCGTACGGGTAGTCGGCGGGCGCCGGGTCGCTGGCCGCGTCGAGGCGGGCGGTCTCGTCGGCGTCCAGGTGCAGCCCGGCAGCCCCGAGGTTGTCCTTCAGCTGCGCGGTGGTGCGGGCGCCCAGGATCACCGAGGTCACCGCCGGGCGGTCGTGGAGCCAAGCCAGCGCCACGGCCCCCATCGGCACCTCGCGCTTGTCGGCGATGTCCTGGAGGGTGTCGATGACGGTCCAGGTCCGCTCGCTCGCCGACCTCTTGTCGTACGCCTCGACCCCGCGCTCGGGGTCCTCCCCCAGCCTGGTTGCGCCGGTCGGACGGCTGTCGCGGGTGTACTTGCCGGTCAGCCAGCCGCCGCCCAGGGGCGACCAGGGCAGTAGGCCGAGTCCCGACTCCTGGCAGGCGGGGACGATCTCCCACTCGATCTCACGCGCCAGCAGGTTGTACTGCGGCTGCAGTGTCACCGGCCGCGGCCAGCCGCGGACCTGGGCGGTGTCGACCACCTTCTGGATCTGCCAGCCGGCGAAGTTGGACAGGCCGAGGTATCGGACCTTGCCCGAGGTGACGGCGTCGTCGAAGAAACGCAGCGTCTCCTCGACGGGGGTCAACGGGTCCCAGCCGTGGGGCTGGTAGAGGTCGATCGTGTCCACCCCTAGCCGGCGCAGCGAAGCCTCCAGCGCTCGGTCGAGGTGGCGGCGGGAGAGGCCCACATCGTTCGCGTCGGGCCCCATCGAGAAGCGGGCCTTGGTGGCCAGCACCACGGTGTCGCGGACGGCGGCGGGGCGGGCCGCGAACCAGCGCCCGACGACCTCCTCCGAGGTCCCGGCGCTGTAGACGTCAGCCGTGTCGACCAGCGTCCCCCCGGCGTCGGTGAACACGTCGAGCTGCTCGTGGCTGCCCGCCTCGTCGGTCTCTGCTCCGAACGTCATCGTGCCGAGGCAGAAGGTCGACACGACGGTGCCACTTGATCCGAGGGTGCGATATTCCATACGCCCCACCCTACGTACCGGATGAGTCGCCGGCTGCCGGGGCCGGGCGGGGCTGCAGCGCGAGGTAGGCCGCCCGGACGCCGACCGCCCGCTCCAGCTCATCGGTGATCTCGGTGAAGAACTGCTCGCGGTAGTTGGCGTCGGTGACTGCGTAGACGGTGAAGTAGAGCCCCGAGAACGCGGCCAGGAAGATGGACACCTGCAGCAGCTCCTGACTGAACCCCAGACCCGGCAGCCCCGGCAGCTCGTGGGGCGCGCCGTTGCCGACCCAGCTCTCGATGACACCGCCCTCGATCGCCACCCGCCCGAAGGTGAGGAAGTAGACCCACATGGAGATGACGAGGAGCAGGACCTGCGACATCTGGGTGACCAGGAGCACGAGCAGCAGGTTCACGCGCTGCCTGCGGGCCAGCGGCTCGGCATGCAGGTCGGCGGGAAGGTAGTCGAGACAACCCTCCAGCGGCGTCCCGGCGACCGCCCTGCGCACGACGTCCGGGTCGATCTCGTCGTTGACCGCGGCGACCTCCTCGGGCAGCCGGGCCACGAGGAAGCCGATCGCCAGCAGCCCGAAGAAGGCGACCGCCAGCCAGAGGACCGGGGTCGACAAGGACGAGGCCACCTGCCACACCTCGGTATTGATGAAGAGAAAGGTGGTGAAGAGCAGCAGCATCGGCAGCGCCCGGGTGACCAGCCGGAACAGGGAGCTGAACTCCTGGAACGTGCGCGACAGCGCCCAGCGGGCGATCGGGGCCACGTCGAGCACTTCCGCGGCGGCCACCAGCAGCAGCACGGTCAGGTCCGCGAGCAGGACCGTCAGGACCAGGTCCGGGTCACGTCGCAGGACCGCCACCGCCGCGGCCGGGCCGAGGGTGAACACCGCCACCTCGACGAGGCCTACTCGACGCGGCCGCTCCAGGGCGCGCTGGCGGCGGGCCAGGTTGGCCGCGGCCCAGACGGCCACCAGCCCGAGCAGGCCGAGCCCGGCGTACAGCAGCCGCTCGACCCAGGCCACGTCGCTCGGCACGGCGAGGAGCAGGGAGCCGAAGTAGGCGAGGACCAGCACGGCCAGCGACCGGCCGTGCACCAGGTCGTCCACCGAGATGCTGCGGCCCTCGACGAAGAAGGGCAGCCCCTTCTGGACGAACCAGCGCTCCGTCTCGGCGAGCTCACCGCGCCAGGCACCCTCCTCCGTCCCGGTCATGCGGTGGCGGTCAGGGCTCGGGCCTGGTCCACGTCACGGGCCATCTGCTCGACCAGAGGTTCGACGCCGTCGAAGGTCAACGTGTCGCGCAGGCGGTCGGCGAACTCGACGCCGACGTGCTCGCCGTAGAGCTCGAGGTCGTCGCGGTCCAGTGCGTGTGCCTCCACCCGACGGGTGGTGCCACCGAACGTGGGGTTGGTGCCGATCGAGATAGCGGCCGGCAGGGTGTCACCGTCGGCCCGGACCAGCCAGCCTGCGTAGACGCCGTCCACCGGGATGGCGACGGTGTCGTCCAGCGACAGGTTCGCCGTCGGGTATCCCAGCTCGCGCCCTCTCTTGTCCCCTTCCACGACCGGGCCCTCGACGCGGTGCGGACGCCCGAGGGCCGCGGCTGCGGCGATGGTGTCGCCCTCGGCGAGACATTGCCGCACGTACGTCGAGGACCACCGGGCGGTGTCACCGGCCAGCGGGACCGCCGCCACCACGAAGCCGTGGCGGGCACCCGCCTCACGCAGCGTGTCCACGGTGCCGGCCGCGCGGTGACCGAAGCGGAAGCTCTCGCCGACGTGCACCTCGGCAGCGTTCAGCCCGTCGACCAGGACCGCGCGGACGAACTCGTCCGGCTCCCACAACGAGATCTCGCGAGTGAAGGGCAGGACGAGGACGGTGCCGACACCCAGGCCTTCGAGGAGCTCGATGCGGCGCGACAGGCTGGTGAGCCGGAGCGGGACCGAGTCCGGGTGGATGACCGACATGGGGTGCGGGTCGAAGGTCGTCACGACCGCCTCGGCCCCGATCTCGCGGGCGCGGGTCACGATGTGGGCGATGACCTGCTGATGGCCCCGGTGGACGCCATCGAAGTTGCCGATCGTCACGACGGTGCGTCCAGCGACCTCGTCGGCGCCGACATCCTGCAGCCCACGCCAGACACGCACGGCCCAACCTCCCTCTCATGATCGGCGCCCAGCGTAGGGCTCGACCTGAGACGCGCCTCATCAGAAGGGTGGGATGTCGAGCTCGGTGGTGTCGGGGGCTGGTGTCGTCGTCGTCGTCGCCGGGGGGTCGGGGTCACCGGCGGTCGTGTCGTGATCGGTGTCGCGGGGTCCGGTGATGAGGCCGGGGTGGTCGAGCATCGGTTCGGCGGGTCGGTGGTAGCGCCGCCCGGAC
>JAJAYQ010000143.1 GCA_026786145.1 Spirochaetaceae bacterium
ACCGCGAGGAAGAGATGGAGGGCCTGGGTCTGGTCGTCGTGCGGGCCACCTCGATCGACCTCGGGCCGAAGCGAGCGCGCACGGTCACCCGGCTGCTCGCCGGTCAGGCGCGGGCGCGCGCGGTTCCGGCCCGGCGCTGGGGCTGGCGCCCCGGTCGCCCCGGTCGCCCCTGAGCCCAGCCACGCGCCGCCCTCGCCGGCCCCACCTCACCCCACCGCACCCACCGCACCCGCCGCACCCTCCGCGATCGGCCTCACCCCACCCCACCGCACCCGCCGCACCCTGCGCGATTGGTGAACTTGGGCCCTCGGAGGCGAGCTTTCGAGGCGGGAACCCACCAATCCCGCGGCAGCGAGCCGCGCGACAATGCCCCCTCGGCCGACGGGTCCCCTCGGAGCAAGGGTCCTAGACTCGGGCGCCGACCGGAGGGAGCCTGACCGTGCGCAAGGTGCTCATCGCCAACCGCGGCGAGATCGCCGTCCGCATCGCGCGGGCCTGCAAGGACGCGGGCATCGCGAGCGTGGCGGTCTACGCCGATCCCGATCGGGACGCCTTGCATGTCCGCACCGCTGACGAGGCGTTCTCCCTCGGCGGCAGCACCCCGGCCGAGTCCTATCTCGACGTCGACAAGATCCTGGCGGTCGCCAAGGACGCCGGCGCCGACGCGGTCCACCCCGGCTACGGCTTCCTCGCCGAGAACGCCGGCTTCGCCCAGGCCGTCATCGACGCCGGCCTGACCTGGATCGGACCACCTCCCAGCGCCATCGACTCCCTCGGCGACAAGGTCAAGGCGCGCCACATCGCCGAGCGTGCCGGCGCGCCTCTCGTCGCCGGCACCAAGGAGCCGGTCAAGGACGCCGACGAGGTCGTCGCGTTCGCCAAGGAGCACGGCGTCCCGGTCGCGATCAAGGCGGCGTACGGCGGGGGCGGGCGCGGCCTCAAGGTCGCCCACACCGTCGAGGAGATCCCCGAGATGTTCGAGTCCGCCGTGCGCGAGGCCGTCGGGGCCTTCGGCCGCGGCGAGTGCTTCGTGGAGAAGTACCTCGACAAGCCCCGCCACGTCGAGACCCAGTGCCTCGCCGACACCCACGGCAACGTCGTCGTGGTCTCCACCCGCGACTGCTCCCTGCAGCGCCGCCACCAGAAGCTCGTCGAGGAGGCGCCCGCACCGTTCCTCACCGACGCGCAGAACGCCGAGCTCTACCGCGCCTCCAAGGCGATCCTCAGTGAGGCCGGCTATGTCGGCGCCGGCACCTGCGAGTTCCTCGTCGGGCAGGACGGCATCATCTCCTTCCTCGAGGTCAACACGCGGCTGCAGGTCGAGCACCCGGTCACCGAGGAGGTCACCGGCATCGACCTCGTGCGCGAGATGTTCCGCATCGCCGACGGTGAGGCGCTCGGCTACGACGACCCGCCGGTGCGCGGGCACTCCTTCGAGTTCCGCATCAACGCCGAGGACCCCGGCCGCAACTTCCTGCCCGCCCCCGGCACCCTGACCCGCTGGTCGCCACCGTCGGGCCCGGGCGTGCGCCTCGACGGCGGCTACGAAGCCGGTGAGACGGTCCCCGGCGCGTTCGACTCCCTCGTCGCCAAGCTGGTCGTGACCGGCGCCACCCGCCGGCAGGCCCTCGAGCGCTCCCGTCGCGCCCTGGCCGAGTTCGAGGTCGACGGCATGCCCACCGCCGTGCCGTTCCACCGTGCCGTGACGGCCGACCCGGCGTTCACCGACGAGCCGTTCCGGGTCCACACCCGCTGGATCGAGACCGACTTCGACAACACCATCCCCGCGTACGCCGGGGACGCTCCCGCTGGTGACACCGATCCTTTCCCGCCAGACGGACGGACCGTCGAGCGCGAGCGGGTCGTCGTCGAGGTCGGTGGCCGCCGGATCGAGGTCGTGCTCCCGGCCGGGCTCGGCCTGGGCGGAGGCGGCGCCGGAGGCGGTGGCGGCCGGCCCGCCCGGCGTACGGCAACGAGAAAGAAGGCCGGCGCCGCGGCGACCGTTGACAGCCTCACCAGCCCCATGCAGGGCACGATCGTCAAGGTCGTCGCGACCGAGGGCCAACAGGTCTCCGCGGGCGACCCGATCGTGGTGCTCGAGGCGATGAAGATGGAGCAGCCCCTCACCGCCCACAAGGCGGGCACCGTGACCGGTTTGACCGCCGAAGTGGGGGCAACGGTTACGAGTGGTGCCGTCATCTGCACCATCGTCTAGACCTGCGGAACGACCTATCTACCGGAAGAGTTGACCTGTCATGGAGCTCCTGATTCTGCTCGTCCTGCTCGGCGTCGGGATCGCCTTCGTCGTCTCCCGCTCCCAGCGTCGCGAGAAGACCCGCGAGCTGGAGTCCCTCACCGCAGTGAAGGCGGTGGCCGAGGAGGACGTGACCCGCTTCGGCGAGGACATCACCTACCTCGACACCGAGACCGCCGGAAAGCAGCTCGACGAGCCGACCCGGCAGGATTACCGGCGGGCGCTGGACTCCTACGACTCGGCGAAGACCGCCCTGGACCGGGTGAAGGCGCCCGACGACGTCCGCGGCATCACCGGCATCCTCGAGGACGGCCGCTACGCCATGGCGTGCGTCCAGGCGCGGTTGGCCGGCAAGCCGGTGCCCGCGCGCCTGCCGCCGTGCTTCTTCAACCCCCAGCACGGACCGTCGAGCGAGCAGGTCGACTGGGCGCCCCCCGGTGGGATCCCGCGCTCGGTCCCGGCCTGCCCCGCCGACGCGGAGCGGGTCCGGGAGGGTGCGGAGCCTGATGTGCGCAAGGTGCCGGTGGGCGCCGGCCGTCAGCCGTACTGGCAGGGCGGCGGCGGTTACGCCCCCTACGCGCAGGGCTACTTCGGCTCGTTCGCGATGTCCGGCCTGCTGCCGGGCTTGTTCCTCGGGTCGATGCTCTCGGGCGGCTTCGGTGGTGGTGACGGCTCCTACTCCGACGGCGACCAGAACGGCGCCGACTCTGGCTCCGGCGGCGATGGTGGTGGCGGGGACGGCGGCGGCGGAGACGGTGGTGGTGGAGACGGCGGCGGCTACGGCGACAGTGGCGGTGGTGACGGCGGCGGCGGCGACTTCGCCGGTGGAGGAGACTTCGGCGGCGGCGGCTTCGGTGACTGGGGCGGCGGCGGAGGAGACTTCGGCGGCGGCGGCGACTTCTAGCCCCCCACCCCCATTACCGCCCCGGCGTCATGCAACTTTGGGGACTTCACCCGAGCCGCCGGCGGACCTCTGTCCCACCTGTGGCGGGCAGCTGGACGCGCCCACGGCAGCCGATGCCGTCGCCGCGCTGGCCGCCACCGAGCCGGGGTCCCGGAACAATGTGCTGAACAAGATCGTGTTCGAACTCGCTAAGACTGGAGAGTTGTCGGCTGACCTGCGGCGGTCTCTCCGAGAGGCTGCCGTCCTCGCTGGTCTGTCGGAGGCTGAGGCCGAGAACACCATCACCTCCGCAGAGGACGGTCAGGTCGTCGCCATAGGTCTTGGCGTCGTCCAACGACATGAACGTCATCGTCCGCTCCGTTGCGAACACGTAGCGGTTGCCGCTCACCTGGGCCGGCGGGCGGGTGGCAAGCGTGTCGCCCCAGAACGCAGAGTTGCTGCTGTCGAGCTCGCCGTACGTGCTGCCGGAGCAGTCGGCGGCGTAGACGATCCACTGACCGGTTCCGCCGGATACGGCGTCCGCGCCCCGGTTGTTGACGACGTTCGCTGCTGTCGACACGGCTGTTGCCAAGGAGCTGACGGTGCCCGTCGACCCGGTCAGGTCCTGGCGGTAGTGCCTAGGTGCCGATACCGAGTACAGCGGTTCCAAGATGATGAGCAGCAGTTAGATTGACGGTGAGGGGTCGAGCTCGCCGCGCTGCTGGAGCCGCCCCGTGCACGACCGCTACCACCCGACGTACGTCCTCACCCCGCACGACGACGGTAGTTGGGTACGGGCGACCCTCCTGTCCCAGCACCGGGTCGCCGGCGTATGGCGGGTGACCGTGGCGTACACGGTCAACGGGTCCACGTTCTGGCGGGGGATGCCGGCGCGGGAGTGCAGGCCTGTGGACAACCGCTCGATCTCGGCGAACAATGCCGGGATGAGCCAACGGATCATCAGGGCCGGCGAGGGTGAGGTACTCGGGTCGGTTGACGGTTGTCGCGACCGCTTTCTCATCGACTCCAAGGACTGGGGCGGCAGACTCGCTGTGGTCGAGCACCTGCTGGCACCGCACTCGATCGCCGCGCCGATGCACCGGCACACCAAGGAGGACGAGTTCAGTCTCATCCTTGAGGGCCAGGTCTGGTACCACGCCGCCGGCGAGGAACTCACGGCGGCAGTCGGCGACCTCGTTTTCAAGCCTCGCGGGGAGTGGCACACCTTCTGGAACGCTGCTGATCAGCCCGCGCGGGTACTCGAGATCATCAGCCCTGGAGGCCTTGAAGAGGCCTTTCGGTTCATCGACACAGCCGCGCCTGATGTGGACATCGGCCCTGTCATCGAGCCGTACGGATGCGAAGGCGACATGGAAGCGACCTTGCCCATCATGGAAAGGCACGGCCTCACCTTCGGGTGATTGCCTACGTGCTGCGGCGCAACACCCGAACGTCGCTCGGTATGTGCCGCTATGTTCGCTCGCCACTTGAACCTAGGAACCGGTCAGTCTCCGCCGAGCCTCTGCGGGTGTGAGCATCTCCAGTCCGACAGCGTCCGCGATCTGTTCACCAACCGGCTCAGCGACACGTGCCGTGCCGGCGGGTCGCGACACCGGCGAGCATCCGCTCGAGCACGACCTGGGACAGCAGGTCGTCGGCGGCGAAGTGCGCGTAGGAGGCCAGCGGGACCTCGTGGCCATCAAGGGTCCGGGCCCGCGGCCGGCTTACCGCCA
>JAJAYQ010000144.1 GCA_026786145.1 Spirochaetaceae bacterium
ACGGTGCGACAGCGGTCTTCGAGGAGGAGGTCGTGGCCCGCAAGCTCCTGCTGCGGCGCCTCGCACTCGTCGCGCGGCCGGGCTTCGTCGCGAACCACGCCGTGATGATGCGAGCCGGCCGGGTCGGCCTGCGCGCGTACGTCGCGGGGCGGCGCCGCGGGGACGGCTAGAACAGCACGGACATGAACGTCGCGTGGTCGCTGAAGCCCACCCGGCGGTAGGTCGCCCGAGCGGCGTCGTTGTAGTCGTTCACGTACAGGCTCACCACCGGCGCAATGTCTGCGAGGGCAGCCGCCACCACGGCGGCCATGCCCGGGGCCGAGCGCCCCTGCCCGCGCAGCTCCGGTGGCACCCAGACCCCCTGGAGCTGGCAGGCGTCCGCCGTGACAGCGCCCACCTCGGCCTTGAAGACGACCCTGCCGTCCTCGATGCGGGCGAATGACCGACCCCCGCGGACCAGCTCCGCGACACGCGTGCGGTAGAGGGCGCCCCCGTCCGCCGAGACCGGGGAGACGCCGACCTCCTCGGTGAACATCGCCACGCAGGCGGGCACCAGGATGTCGAGCTCCTCATCACGGACCCGGCGCACGAGAGGGTCGGGCGCGACGTCGGGGGCGTGGTCGATGGCCATCAAGGGCTGGTTGGGGCGTACGTCGCGGGCCGGCCCCCAGGACGGCTCGAGCGCTGCCCACATCGCCGCGACGGCCGCCCGCTCCCCAACGATGGACGCACACCGGCGACCCTGCCGCCGGGCCCGGTCGGCGAACGCGCTCACGGCCGCGGGACCGGCCTGCACCGGCACGAGGTTGGCACCGGAGTGGCACAACGCCTCGATGCGGCCGTCGACGACATGGCCCCACATCTCCCCCCCGAGGCGCGCCGACTCGAGGCCGAGCGCACCGACCCGCGAGGACACGAACACGTCGGTGACGGGATCGACCGCCAGCAACGCCTCGACCTCCGGCAGGTCCGCGGCACCGAGCACGCGCAGCGCCGACGTACCAAGCACCGCGCCCCTCCTGCTCTCCTGCTGTTCCGATGCCCGACCGCGGCAGCTAGGAGACGCTGACCGCCGGCTGGCCAGAGGCTACGCCGTCGGACTCCATCTGCTCGGCGAGGCGCATCGCCTCCTCGATCAGCGTCTCGACGATCTGGGACTCGGGAACGGTCTTGATGACCTCGCCCTTGACGAAGATCTGGCCCTTGCCGTTGCCGGAAGCCACTCCGAGGTCAGCCTCGCGGGCCTCGCCGGGGCCGTTGACCACGCAGCCCATCACGGCGACCCGCAACGGGACCGTCAGGCCCTCGAGCCCGGCGGTCACCTGCTCGGCCAGGGTGTAGACGTCGACCTGGGCGCGTCCGCAGGACGGGCAGGACACGATCTCGAGGCCGCGCTGCTTGAGCCCGAGGGACTCCAGGATCGCGAGCCCCACCTTGACCTCCTCGACCGGCGGAGCCGAGAGCGAGACGCGGATGGTGTCGCCGATGCCCTCCGCCAGCAGGGCCCCGAACGCAACGGCGGACTTGATCGTGCCCTGGAACGCAGGGCCCGCCTCGGTGACACCGAGGTGCAGCGGATAGTCGCAGCTCTGCGCGAGCAGCCGGTAGGCGGCGATCATGATGACGGGGTCGTTGTGCTTGACCGAGATCTTGATGTCGCGGAAGTCGTGCTCCTCGAAGAGCGAGCACTCCCAGAGCGCGGACTCGACCAGCGCCTCGGGCGTCGCCTTGCCGTACTTCGCCATGATCCGCTTGTCGAGGCTGCCGGCGTTGACGCCGATGCGGATCGGGGTGCCGCTCGCCTTGGCTGCACGGGCGACCTCGGCGACCTTGCCGTCGAACTCGCGGATGTTGCCAGGGTTGACCCGCACCGCCGCGCAGCCCGCGTCGAGCGCCGCGAAGATGTACTTGGACTGGAAGTGGATGTCGGCGATGACCGGCAGCTGCGACTTGCGGACGATCGTCGCGAGCGCCTCGGCGTCGACCGGGTCGGGCACGGCTACCCGGACGATCTGACAGCCGGTGGCGGTGAGCTCGGCGATCTGCTGCAACGTCGCGTCGATGTTGGAGGTGACCGTGGTCGTCATCGACTGGACGGAGATTGGAGCGTCGCCACCCACGAGAACGCCCCCGACGTCGATCTGGCGCGAGACGCGGCGCGGCGCCAATGGCCTGGGTGGTGTCTCAGGCATGCCGAGGGAGACCGTCATGAGATCCAGTATCGCCTCTCCCGGGCGCCGGTGACGGCTTTCTACTGCAGCGTGATGGGGTTCACGATGTCGGCGGTCAGCGTGAGCAGGGTGAGACCGCCGAAAAGCAGCAGGACGACGTAGGTCAGGGGCAGCAGCTTGTTGTAGTCCACGCGCCCCGGGTCCGGCCGGCCGCGGCGGGCCGCCAGCCACGAGCGCGCCCGTTCGTACCAGGCGATCGCGACGTGTCCCCCGTCCAGCGGGAGCAGCGGGAACAGGTTGAAGACGCCGATGAAGACGTTCAGGCCGCCGAGCAGCGCCAGGAAGACGATCGGCAGACCGAGCTCGACCGCCTCGCCGCCGACCCGGCTGGCACCCACAACGCTGATCGGCGTCTCGGGGTCGCGCTTCTCCCCGCCGATGGCGTCGATGAGCTTGGGGATCTTGGACGGGAAGGCACCGATCGCGTCGAACGTGAGTCCGATGCTCTCGCCCAGGTACCACACCGACGCGGGCGCCGCCGCCGCCGCGCTGTAGTGCAGCGCCACCGAGGGTGCCTCGACCGAGAGCCCGATGGCGGAGACCGTCTGCCGGGGTCCCTTGCCGGTCTCGTCGGTCAGGGCGGGGCGCTGGGTCGCGACGAGCTCGGCGGTGGTCGTGCGCTCGGTGCCGTTCCGGAGGTAGGTCACCTCGACCGGCCCGGGGGGCGTGGCGCGGATCGTCTCGACCAGCCGGCCGTACGTCGTGATGGACGTCCCACCGAAGGAGACGATCTCGTCGCCACCGCGCAGTCCGGCCGCCCTGGCCGGACCCGCCGGGTCACCCTCGCGGCAGGCACGGAGCCCACCGTCCTTCGCAAGCTCATAGTCCTGGACGACGCACTCGCTGACCTGACCGACCACCGGGTCGGACTCCAGCGGGTCGAAGGTCGCGGCGGCCGGGTTGGGCAGCCCGGTCGTGAACGCGGCGAAGAAGAAGATGACGACCGCGAGGGCGAAGTGCGTCATCGACCCGGCGACGAGCACGACGGTGCGCTGCCACAGGGGGAACCGCCAGAAGGCTCGGTCCTTGTCGGCGGGTGCGACGTCCTCGAGCGGGGTCATCCCGACGATCTTCACGAAACCGCCGGCGGGGATCGCCTTCAGGCCGTACTCCGTCTCGCCACGGCGGAAGGAGAAGACGGTGGGGCCGAAGCCGGCGAAGTAGTGCGTCGCCTTCATCCCGAAGCCCTTGGCGGTCAGCAGGTGACCGGCCTCGTGGAGGCAGACCGACACGAGGATGCCGAGGGCGAAGATGAGCACGCCGATCCAGAAGCTCATCGTCGAACGGTCTCCCCGGTCAGGTCGGCGGCGCGGGCCCGGGCCCAGCTCTCTGCATCGGCAACATCGTCCGGGCTGTTGAGGTTCCCGGGCTCGTGGTCCTCGAGGACGCGCGCCAGGGTGTCGACGATACCTGTGAACGGCAGCCGGCCCGCCAGGAACCCCGCCACGCACACCTCGTTCGCGGCGTTGAAGACGGCCGGGGCGGTGCCTCCGGCGAGGCCTGCGGCCCGGGCGAGCGACACGGCGGGGAAGGCGTCCTCGTCGAGCGGCTCGAACTCCCAGGTGCCGGCCGCGCTCCAGTCGCAGCCCGCCGCCGCACCGGGCACCCGGTCGGGCCAGCCCAGCGCCAGGGCGATCGGCAGGCGCATGTCGGGCGGGCTGGCCTGGGCCAGCGTCGAGCCGTCGGTGAACTCCACCATCGAGTGCACCACCGACTGCGGGTGCACGACCACGTCGATGCGGTCGTAGGGGATGTCGAAGAGCAGGTTGGCCTCGATGACCTCCAGCCCCTTGTTCACCAGGGTGGCGGAGTTGACCGTGACGACCGGTCCCATGTCCCAGGTCGGGTGGGCCAGCGCATCCTTCGGGGTGACGCCGGCGAGATCGGCGCGGCTGCGGCCCCGGAAGGGTCCGCCGCTGGCCGTCAGCACGAGACGGCGCACCTCGCCCGGCGTACCGCCGCGCAGGCACTGGGCCAGGGCTGAGTGCTCCGAGTCGACGGGGACGATCTGGCCCGGGCGCCTGATGGCGGCCTTCACCAGCGCTCCGCCGGCCACCAGCGACTCCTTGTTGGCCAGCGCCAGGGTGCGGTCGGCCCGCAGAGCCGCAAGAGTGGGGGCAAGGCCGATCGACCCGGTCATCGCGTTCAGGACGGTGTCGCAGGGCCAGCCGGCGAGCTCGGTGGCAGCGTCCGGCCCGGCCAGGATCCGCGGCACCGGATGGTCCCCCGCGCTGTACCCGCCGGCCTTGGCCGCGGCGTAGAACGCGAGCTGCAGGTCCTGGGCCACGCTCGCGCGCGCCACCGCGACCACCTCGACGCCGAGCTCCAACGCCTGCTCGGCCAGCAGCTCCACCCGGCCGCCCCCGGCAGCGAGACCCACGACCCGGAAGCGGTCGGGGTTGCGGCGCACGACGTCCAGCGCCTGGGTGCCGACCGAGCCGGTCGACCCGAGGACGACGACGTCGCGGACATCGCGCGGTTCGCTCACGCTCCAGTGTCCCCCACGCTAGACCCGGGACGGCTCCTCGGCATCGTGCCGCGCCTCGGGGAGCTGCACGGGGAGGCGCTCTCCCCCGCGCAGGCCGTGCCGGGACCAGAACCCGGCCAGCGCGGCCGGTGCCCACCAGTTCCACCGGCCGAGCAGTCGCATCGTGGCCGGCACCAGCAGCGCCCGCACGATGGTCGCGTCGACGAGGATCGCGATGATCATCCCGATGCCGATCATCTTGATGAACACGATGCCCGAGGTCGAGAACGCTCCGATCACGACGACGAGCAGCAGCGCGGCGCTGGTGATGATGCGTCCGGTCCGCTGCAGACCGGTGGCAACGGCGACGGTGTTGTCGCCGTTGCGGTCCCACTCCTCGCGGACCCGGGAGAGCAGGAAGACCTCGTAGTCCATCGAGAGCCCGAAGGCCATCGCCAGCATCAGGATCGGCTGAGTGGCCTCGATCGCCCCGGTGGACGTGAAACCCAGCAGCGACGAGAGGTTCCCGTCCTGGAAGATCCAGACCAGAGCACCGAACGACGCCGACAGCGACAGCACGTTCATCGCCACCGCCTTGAGCGGCAGGATCACCGATCCGAAGGCGAGGAACAACAGGACCAACGTGACACCGACCACGAACAGGCCCATCCAGGGCAGCGTCGAGCCCAGGTTCGCGAGCAGGTCGCGCAGCTCGGCGGCCCGCCCGCCCACCAGGACCTCCGACCCCTGCGGCTCCGGCAGGTCCCGGATGCCCGCGACCAGGTCGCGGGCCGGGGCGGAGATTCCCTCCTCGGAGTGGCGGACGCTGAGCAGCGCGGAGCCGTCGCCCTCACCTGCGACGTCGACCGAGACGACGGCGGGAAGCGCCCGCACCTCGTCGGCGAACCGCGTGAGTGCGGACCGGTCGGCATCGTCGATGTTCCCGTCGGCGAACGTGACGACCGGGTCGATGGTGGTCGTGCCCCCTCCCGGGAACTCCGAGAGCAGCGTCTCGGACACGACACGGCTCTCGGTGCCTGCCGGGAGCGCCCGGTGGTCGACGCCGCCGAACTCCACGCGCAGGAAGGGCGTCCCGGCCAGAAGCAGGATCGGGACGATCACGGCCACGTAGACGACGGGGCGGCGCATGACCGAGTGCGCCAGGCGGTACCAGCCGCCGCGTGCGCCGTGCGCAGTGGCGGACTCGTCCCCGGTACGCCGGGACCTGCGCAGCCTCCCGAGTCTGTGCAACCCGGGCACCCGCAACGAGTCCACCCGGTGCCCGAGCACGGCGAGCAGCGCCGGCAGCACGGTCAGGGCGCCGACCATGGCGACGAGCACCGCGGCCATGCCGCCGAAGCCCATCGATCGGAGAAAGACCTGCGGGAAGAGCAGGAGGGACGCCAACGAGATCGCGACCGTGATGCCGGAGAACGCGACGGTGCGACCAGCGGTGGCCATCGTCCGGACCAGCGCCTGCTCCGTCGTCTTCCCACCGTGCAGCTCCTCGCGGAACCGGCTGATGACGAAGAGCGCGTAGTCGATCGCCAGGCCGAGGCCCAGCATCGTCACGATGTTCACCGCGAAGATGGAGACATCGGTGGCCAGCGAGAGCAGCCGCAGCATGGTGAACGACCCGAGGATCGCGAGTCCGCCGATGGCGAGGGGCAGGCTTGCTGCCGTCAGCCCGCCGAAGACGATGACCAGCAGGACGAGGACGATCGGCA
>JAJAYQ010000145.1 GCA_026786145.1 Spirochaetaceae bacterium
ACGACAACGACGTTGAGCAGCAGCCCGAGCCCGATGAGCGGTGTGCCGGCGACCTTCCGGTTGCCCAGGACGAACAGGCCCACCAGGACCGAGGTCAGGAGCAGGGCAAGCGCCCGGACGCCGCCGGAACCGGGCGCCAGCGCCGACGTACCCACCTGGATGACCGCGGCCGCGGCGAGCAGCCGGACCGCCCTCAGCCTGACCTGAGCCAGCCGCGAGCCACCGGTGAGGAGCGCCGCCAGCACGGCGAGCGCGGCGACCATGACGACGAGGACCACGCCCGCTAGTCTCGCCTGCCGACGTCGTCCCATCGTGGAGGCCCGCTCGCCGTGTTCGAGACCGTGCTCGTCGCCAACCGAGGAGAGATCGCCCGGCGCATCATTCGCAGCGTGCAGCGCCTCGGCCTGCGGGCAGTGGCGGTGTACTCCGAGGCCGATGAGGCGCTGCCCTTCGTGCGCGAGGCGGACGAGGCCGTGCTGATCGGTCCCGCCGCCCCGGCCCTGAGCTACCGCAACGTCGACGCGGTCATCGAGGCGGCCCGGCAGACGGGTGCGCAGGCGGTGCACCCCGGATACGGCTTCCTCGCCGAGGATCCCCGCTTCGCGGCGAAGGTCGAGCAGTCGGGCCTGGTGTGGGTCGGCCCGTCACCGGACTCGATCGAGCAGATGGGCGACAAGATCCGGGCCCGTAACCTGGTGGCCGCCGCCGGGGTGCCCGTGTCGCGGGGCACCGAGCGGCCGGTCGCCGACCTGGCCGCTGCCCTCGCCGCGGCGACCGGGATCGGCTTTCCCCTCATGGTCAAGGCGTCCGCCGGCGGTGGGGGGATGGGGATGTCGGTCGCCGCCGACGAGGACGGCCTGCGCACGGAGTTCGAGAAGGTCCAGGGCTTCGCCGCACGCATGTTCGGCGACGCGTCAGTGCTTCTCGAGCGGTTCTACCCGCGGGTCCGCCATGTCGAGGTCCAGATCCTGGGCCTCGCCGACGGCCGCGTCGTGGCTCTGGGCGAGCGCGACTGCTCCGTCCAGCGCCGCAACCAGAAGCTCGTCGAGGAGTCGCCCTCCCCGGCAGTCGGTCCGGAGCTGCGGCTGCGCATGGTCGATGCTGCCGTTCGTGCCGGGGAGGCCGTGGGATACCGCAACGCCGGCACCGTGGAGTGCCTGCTCGACACCGAGACGGGGGAGTTCGTCTTCCTCGAGATGAACACCCGGCTCCAGGTGGAGCACCCCGTGACCGAGATGGTGCTCGGGATCGACATCGTCGAGCAACAGCTGCGGATCGCCGCGAAGTCGCCTGTCTCCTTCGACCCCGATGCCCTGTCGCCCACCGGGCACGCGATCGAGCTGCGCATCAACGCTGAGGACCCGACGCGGTTCCTCCCCGGCCCGGGCACCATCACGGTGTGGGAGGAGCCGGCCGGCGAAGGCGTACGCGTCGATGCCGGCTACGCGGCCGGCACAACCGTCACCCCGCACTACGACTCGCTCATGGCCAAGCTCATCGTCCACGGCATCGACCGGGACCAGGCACTCGAGCGGGCACGTACGGCGGTAGCGTCCTTCCGGGTCGAGGGGCCTAAGTGCAACCTGCCGTTCTTCGCCGAGCTGCTCGCTCACCCGGAGTTCGTCTCGGGGACGTACGACACCGGGTTGGTGGCCCGGATGCGCTCCTGACGCTCCGGTGTCCCGGTGGCTAGGATGCGTCCGTGGCCACAGAGATCCGCGCCGAGATGGTGGCGAACGTCTGGAAGATCGTTGTCACTCAGGGTGACACTGTTGCTGATGGCGACACGTTGGTGATCCTCGAGTCGATGAAGATGGAGATCCCCGTGCTTGCTGAGGGTGACGGCGTCGTGTCCGCGCTCCACGTGGCCGAGGGGGACGTCGTCCAGGAGGGCGACGTCATCGCGGTCATCGGGTAGCTCGAGGCTCAAGGTCGGGCCAATAACCCCCGAAACAAGCCTTCGTGAGCGGAGCGGAACAGCCTCAGTCGGTAGTCCCCTTCCTGCGCGCTCTGGGCGAGCTGGGCGGGTCGGACCTGCACGTCAAGGTCGGGTCGCCCCCGAGGGTGCGCATCGACGGTCGCCTGCGCAAGCTGCAGGCGCCGACGCTGACCCCGGCGGACACCGAATCCATGGTCGCCGAGTGTCTTCGGGAAGACCTGGTCGACGAGTTCGACAAGACCAACGAGGCCGACTTCGCCTACTCGGTCCCGGGCCTGGGTCGCTTCCGGGTCAACGCGTTCCGCGCCCGCGGCTCGGCGGGCATGGTGTTCCGACGCGTCAGCGTCGGGGCCATCCCGCTCGACGAGCTCGGCCTGCCGCCGGTGCTCAGCGCCCTGGCGATGGAGCCCCGCGGCCTCGTCCTGGTCACCGGTCCTACCGGGTCCGGGAAGACCACCACACTCGCCGGGATGATCGACCAGATCAACACCAGCCGCGAGGTCCATGTCGTGACGATCGAGGACCCGATCGAGGTCCTTCACTTCGACAAGCTCTCGATGATCAACCAGCGTGAGGTACGCCTGGACACCGCTGACTTCGCGGTCGCGTTGCGGGCCGCGATGCGCCAGGACCCGGACGTGATCCTGGTCGGCGAGATGCGCGACCACGAGACGGTCAAGGCGGCCCTCGCGGCGTCCGAGACCGGTCACTTCGTCATGTCCACGCTGCACACCACCGACGCGGCCGAGACGATCACCCGCGTCATCGACTTCTTCCCGCCCCACGAGCAGAAGCAGGTGCGGCTGGCCCTGGCCGGCTCGCTGCGCGGCATCATCTGCCAACGGCTGGTGCCCCGGGCCGACGGACAGGGCCGATGCGTCGCGATGGAGATCTGTGTCGCGACAGGGCGCGTCGCTGATGCGATCGCCGACCCGGACAAGACCTCGACGATCCCGGAGCTCATCAAGGACGGTGCCTACTACGGCATGCAGACCTTCGACCAGCACCTCGTGACTCTCATCCGCGACGGCGTCATCACCCTCGAGGCAGCCATGAGTGCTTCGACGAACCCGCACGACCTCACCGTCGAGCTGCGACGCCTGGGTCTCGTCGCCTGAGCCTGCACAAGCCTGCAAAGGTCATGTCGCGCTGAGGACACCGTGCTCGCTGCACCGGGCGGACCACCCCCGAGGGAGAACCTGCACGACCATGCGCCGCCGGCACTGCGGGCAGAAGCGCGGGGGCTCGAGCGGGCCGGTGGTGAGGTCGAGGTGGTAGGCGATGAGGAGGACCTCCGATGACGGCCACCAGTCCCGCTCCGGTGCCCGCACGAAACCCAGTCGCTCGTAGATCCGGTGCGCGGCGTGCATGCCCGACATCGTGCTGATCGCGACCGCTGTGCATCCCTGCGCGCGGGCCCGGTCGATGCACCAGCGCGCTAGCGACTTCCCCACGCCGCGGCCACGAGCCGTGACGGCGACCGCGAGCATCCTGAACTCCGCCTCGCCCGGCCGCGAGATCTCGGCCCACGCCGAACCCGCCAGGGCGAAGGTGACGGTGCCCAGCAGGGCGCCGGACTCGTCGACGGCCACTGCGAGCTCGGCACTGCTGTCCCGGTCGGCGGCGGCGCGCAGCTCGTCGGCATAGTCGTCGGCCGCCGAGAGGTGACCGTCGGCGACGTAGGCGGCGAGCGTGAGCTCTCCCACCGCCGCGAGCTCGGCGGCCGTGGCCCGGCGGATGATCACCCGGCCGAGCCTAGGAGATCAGTGGCGCAGGACGTACGGCGAGGAGGGCAGCGACCCCGAGCTCCAGTCCGGGTGGCTCGAGGGGGCAGCGGTGGGGCGGTCGTGCCGCCAGCTGTACGGACGACGATCGGCTTCACCATCGACGTCCCTCACGACCTCTCCCGGCTGGACCGCGCCGACCTGATCGCCGTCGCCCCTCCCGGGGACAACGACAGCGTGTCGCCCCCCGAGCTGCTCGAGGCACTGCGTCGCGCTGTCGACCGGGGC
>JAJAYQ010000146.1 GCA_026786145.1 Spirochaetaceae bacterium
AGGCGCCCTTGAGGGCATCCATCTCCGCCTTCTCCTCCTGCTTGCGGACGAGGAGCAGCCGCGACTGGAGGACGCGCAGGGCGGCCGCGCGGTTCTGGATCTGGGACTTCTCGTTCTGGCAGCTCACGACGATGCCGGTCGGCAGGTGCGTGATGCGCACCGCGGAGTCGGTCGTGTTGACGCTCTGCCCGCCCGGTCCCGAGGACCGGAAGACGTCGATCCGGATGTCGTTCTCGGGGATCTCGATGTGGTCGGTCGTCTCGGTCACCGGAAGCACCTCTACGCCGGCAAAAGATGTCTGGCGGCGGCCCTGGTTGTCGAAGGGTGAGATGCGCACGAGGCGGTGAGTGCCCTGCTCGACCGAGAGGGTGCCGTAGGCGTAGGGGGCCTTCACAGCGAACGTCGCCGACTTGATGCCGGCCTCCTCGGCGTACGACGTGTCGTAGACCTCGCTCGGGTAGCCGTGGCGCTCCGCCCACCGCAGGTACATCCGCATGAGCATCTCGGCCCAGTCGGCAGCGTCGACGCCACCCGCCTCGGAGCGGATCGTCACCAGGGCCTCGCGGGAGTCGTACTCCCCCGACAGCAGCGTGAGCACCTCGAGCTCGCCGATGGCCTTGCGCATCGCCCGCAGCTCGCTCTCGGCCTCTGCCTGGGTGTCCGCGTCGTCCTCGGACTCGGCCAGCTCGAGAAGCACGGAGATGTCGTCGAGGCGGCGGCGCAGGGTCTCGACCCGGGTCAGCTGGCCCTGCACGTGGGACAGCCTGCTGGTCACCTTCTGCGCGCGCTCCTGGTCGTCCCAGAGGTCCGGGGCGGCAGCCTGCTCGTTGAGGTCGGCCAGCTCGGCGCGCAGACCGTCGAGGTCGAGCACGGCCTCGATGCTGTGCAAGGTCGAGTCGAGCTCCTTGAGCTCCTCGGTGAAGTCGACGGCCGCCACGGGCACCGAGACTACGCGACGAAGCCGAGCTGTCCGC
Organism: Spirochaetaceae bacterium; assembly: GCA_026786145.1. Lineage (GTDB taxonomy): Bacteria > Actinomycetota > Actinomycetes > JACCUZ01 > JACCUZ01 > JAJAYQ01. The sequence continues at coordinate 975 of JAJAYQ010000146.1, forward strand.
GGCTCACACCGTGCGGTCGCGGGGGCTGGAGACGTAGATGAGCCGGTCGCCGGCCGCGAGCAGCGCGACCTCAGGGTCGTCGTAGGGGTGGTTCCTTCCCCTGCGTACGACGGCAAGGACCGGCGTCTCGAGCGACCGCGGGCTGTTCCCCACCTCCTCCTGGCGCACCTCGCGCTCGAGCAAGTCCAGCCCGTGCCCGTACGCGATGAGGTCCTCGACGACCGCCACCGTGCTGGGGCTGTCCGTCGCCAGGCCGAGCAGGCGCCCGGCCGCGTCCGATGAGGTGATCACCGACGTGGCGCCGCTCTGCACCAGCAGGTCGGC
>JAJAYQ010000147.1 GCA_026786145.1 Spirochaetaceae bacterium
GGTGGTGCAGCCGCCGAAGGTCGCGCCGGGCACGAGCTTGCCGGCCAGGTCGGCATGGCCGAGGTCCACGCCGGAGTCGATGACGGCGATGACGGCGCCGGCTCCGGTGCTGGTGGCCCGGGCCTGCTCGGCGCGGACCCGCTGCGGGCCGTACTGCTTGGCGTACAGCGGGTCGTCGGTGGCGGCGCTGGCGGGACCGGCGGTCAGTGCGACGGCGGTCAGCGCGGCGGCTGTCACTGCGGCGGGACGGAGGAGACGCATGACACTCCTGAGGGTCGGTGGTGTCGGTCGGATTCGGTGTTCACGGTGACCAACGACACACGGCCGTCGGGGTCACGGCCGCTTTCTGGGTATCGGCGCCCTACGCTGGCGGAATGACCGATCGACCCGCCGAGCAGCAGCCCGACTGGCCCGACCGCGCTGCGCTGCAGGATGTGGTCGAGCGACTGCGGCTGCTGCCGCCGCTGGTCTTCGCCGGCGAGTGCGACCAGCTCAAGGAGCGCCTCGGAGCCGTGGCGCGGGGGGAGGCCTTCCTGCTGCAGGGCGGCGACTGTGCCGAGACCTTCGTGGACTCCACCGCCGACTCGATCCGCAACAAGATCAAGACCTTGCTCCAGATGGCGGTCGTCCTGACCTACGGCGCCCGGGTTCCGGTCGTCAAGGTCGGTCGCATCGCCGGGCAGTTCGCCAAGCCGCGCAGCTCGGACGTCGAGACCCGCGGTGGCGTCACGCTGCCGTCCTACCGCGGTGACGCTGTCAACGGGCAGGAGTTCACCCCGCAGGCGCGTACGCCCGACCCCGAGCGCCTCGTTCGGGTCTACAACACGTCGGCCGCGACCCTGAACCTCGTGCGGGCCTTCACCCAGGGCGGCCTGGCCGACCTGCGGGAGGTGCACGCGTGGAACCAGGGGTTCGTACGCGGCGACGGGGCCCACCGGCGGTACGACGCGATGGCACAGGACATCGACCGGGCGATGGCGTTCATGCTGGCGTGCGGGGTCGACCCGGCCGCGTTCCGGACCGTCGACCTCTACTCCTCGCACGAGGCGCTGCTGCTGGACTACGAGCGCGCGCTGACCCGCATCGACTCGCGCACCGGGCTGCCCTACGACGTGTCGGGTCACCTCCTGTGGGTGGGGGAGCGCACCCGGGCTCTCGACGGGGCGCACATCGAGTTCGCTGCCTCGGTGCGCAACCCGGTTGCCGTCAAGCTCGGACCCAGCGCCACCCCCGAGGAGGCGCTGGCCCTGATCGAGCGTCTCGACCCGGACTCAGAACCGGGGCGGCTGACCTTCGTGACCCGGATGGGTGCCGGTCGCGTCCGCGTCGCGCTGCCACCGCTGGTCGACAAGGTGACCGCCAGCGGAGCCGTCGTCGCCTGGGTCTGCGACCCGATGCACGGCAACACCTACGAGGCGCCTGACGGCCTGAAGACGCGCCGCTTCGACGACGTCATCGACGAGGTGCAGGGCTTCTTCGAGGTGCACCGCGACCTCGGCACGCATCCGGGTGGCATCCACATGGAGCTCACCGGGGACGACGTGACCGAGTGCATCGGCGGCTCGGGGGGTCTCGTCGAGACCGACCTGCCGATGCGCTACCAGACCGCGTGCGACCCCCGTCTCAACCACCAGCAGTCCCTCGAGCTGGCCTTCCTCGTCGCCGAGATGCTGGCGGCGCGCTGATCGGGTCGTAGGGCCTGTACCGTCCCTGCGTGACGATCGACCTGCGCAGCGACACGGTAACGGCGCCGAGCCCCGCGATGCGGGCCGCCATGGCGGCGGCGCCGGTCGGCGACGACGTCTACGGCGAGGACCCGACGGTCAACAAGCTCGAGCGACGGGTTGCGGATCTACTGGGGCACGAGGCCGCTGTGTTCACCCCGACCGGGTCGATGGCCAACCAGCTGGGGATCCGCCTGCTCGTGCGTCCCGGCCAGGAGATGCTCTGCGACAGCGATGCCCACGTCGTGCGCGCGGAGCTCGGCGCCGCGGCCGCGGTCTCGGGCGTCACCACCCGGACCTGGTCAGCGCCGCGTGGCCGCCTGGACGCCTTGAAGGTGGCCCGGATGATGCGGCCCGACGCCGGCCAGTACATGGTCTCGACCGCAGCGGTCGCGGTCGAGGACACCCACAACTTCGGCGGCGGCACCGTGCAGCCGTACGCCCAGCTCGAGCTGTTGCGGGACCTCACCCGAGAGGCGGGAGTCGCCCTGCACCTTGACGGTGCCCGGCTCTGGAACGCCCATGTCGCGAGCGGCACGCCACTCGCGGACTACGGCCGGCTCTTCGACACGGTCAGCGTCTGCCTGTCCAAGGGCCTGGGTGCGCCGGTCGGTTCGGTGCTGGTGGGAAGTGTGGCGGGCATCGCCGAGGCGCGGGTCTGGCGCAAGCGACTGGGTGGCGGCATGCGCCAGGTGGGGATCCTCGCGGCAGCCGGCCTGTACGCGCTGGACCACCATGTCGCCCGCCTGGTCGACGACCACGCGCGAGCCCGGCGCATCGCCGGAGTGGTTGCAGCCGCCTTCCCTGCCGCGGTCGACCCGGCAGCGGTCCAGACCAACATCGTGGTGATCGAGTCACTCGATGCGGCTCAGGTGGTCGCCCGCTGCCGTGAGGACGGCGTGCTGCTCGGCCTGCTGGATCCGACGCACGCACGCCTCGTCACCCACCTGGACGTCGGTGACGACGAGGTCGACCAGGCGTCGAAGGTGTTGGTCGGCGCGCTCAGGAGCTGACGGGGCTAGGAGACCGTCGTCGCTGCGTCGGCCGGCCGGCGTCCCATCAGCGGAGGAAGCTGACGCACCGCGGCGGCCAGCGCGCGCAAGTCGTCGTCGACGAGGGCCTGCGGACCGTCGCACAGTGCCTGCTCCGGGTGCGGGTGCACGTCGACGATGATGCCGTCGGCCCCGACCGCGATCGCCGCCCGCGACAGGGGGACCACCAGGTCACGGCGTCCGCCGGAGTGGGACGGGTCGACGATGACCGGCAGGTGCGCCAGGTCGTGCGCCACCGGCACGGCGCTGACGTCCAGGGTGTTGCGGGTGGCGGTCTCGAACGTCCTGATGCCGCGCTCGCACAGCACGATGTCGAGGTTTCCGCGCTGCGCGATGTACTCCGCCGCCATCAGCCACTCCTCGATGGTGGCCTGCATCCCTCGCTTGAGCATGACCGGCTTGCCGCACTGCCCGACAGCCTGCAGGAGGCTGAAGTTCGCCATGTTGCGGGTGCCCACCTGCAGCATGTCGGCGTAGGAGGCGACGAGGTCCACGTCGTGCGCGTCGACCACCTCGGTGACGATCGGCAGCCCGGTCGCCTCCCGGACGTCGGCGAGGATCTTCAGACCGTCCTCGCCGAGCCCCTGGAAGGCGTACGGCGAGGTGCGCGGCTTGTAGGCACCGCCACGGAGCAGCGTCGCCCCTGCGGACTGGGCCATCTCGGCGGCCTCGAGCGTCTGCTGCGCCGTCTCGACCGCGCACGGCCCGGCGATCAGGGTGAACGTGTCGGGTCCGATGGGGACGCCACCGACGTACACCGTCGACATCTGCGGGTGGTTCAACCGGCTGACGAGCTTGTACGGCGCCGACACCCGCATGACGTCGGCCACACCTGGCATGGCCCGCAGGTTCAGCCCGCTGAACGTCTCGACGTCGCCGACGAGCCCGATGATGGTGCGGCTGACGCCGCGACTGACGAACGCCTCGCCACCGGCAGCGGCGACGCGGGCTACGACGCCGTCGACGTCTTCGGCGGAGGCTCCAGGCTGCATGACGACGACCACGGCGTCGAGGGTAGTGCCCAGGTCCGGGCGCCACCGGCTACGTCTCGTCTGTCAGGACCGGGCCGCGGCGACGTGCTAGAAGACGTACAGAGTGATCGTCGAGCCCCTGGGTGCCTTGTCGCCGCCGCCGGGGGACTGGTTGAGCACCATGCCGGGTCCGCCGGGGAGTTGTGAGACAGAAGAGAGGAACCCGGCGCTCGTGAGAATCGCCTGTGCCTCCGCGACCGACTTTCCGACGACACCCGGCACCTCGACGAGAGGAGGGCCCTTCGAGACGACCAGCGTGACTGCCGATCTCTTGTCAGCGGTGCCGCTGGCGGGGTCCTGGCTCACAACGACACCGGCCGGGACGGCCTCGTCAAACTTCTGGGTCACCTCGCTGTTCAGCTTGGCGTCGGCGAGCATGGCCTTGGCCTCGGCGACCGGTTTGCCCACGACGTTGGGCACGGCGACCAGCTCGGCGCCGCGGCTGATGACGAGAAGGACGGCGGTGTCGGGCTTGACCTCGGTGCCGACCGCCGGGTCGGCCGAGATGACCGATCCCTCCTCGACCTTGGTGCTGTACCGGCGATCCGGGGTAGCCACCTGCAGGTTGCTCTCCGCCAAAAGGTCGCGGGCCACCTCTTCGGTCTTGCCCACGACCTCGGGGACTGCATACCGCTCAGGGCCCAGCGACATGATGAGCCCGACCGTGCCGCCCTTGTCGATGCTCCTGCCGGGGCCGGGATCCGTGCGCAGCACCTGACCCTCGGGGATCACCTCGTCGTAGTCGCTGTCGGCGACCTTGACGGACAGTCCCGCGCGGTCGGCCTTTGCTGCGGCCGCGGCCAGCGTCTTCCCGATCAGGCCCGGCGTCGTGGTCTGGGACAGGACGGCGGCGTAGAACCAGGCGAACCCCGACAGGGCGACGGCCAGCGCGATGACGATCAGCAGCGCCATCGGGCCGCGGCTGCGGCGGCGTCGGGGGCCGGTCGACGGCATCGACGGGGAGGCGAGCGGACCGGTGTCGCCGGTGCGCGCGGGGGTGGGGACTGCGTCGAGCTGCACGACGAGGGTGTGCTCAGGGGCTGCGCCCAGCGCGGTCAGCGATGGCCCCAGGGAGTCGAGCTCGGTGTCAGAGAGCTGCCGCCGCGCGCCGGCGACCTCGGTCAGCATGCGCAGGGCGTCGGCCGGCCGCTTCTCCGGGTCGCGGTTGGTGGCGCGGGTGACGAGGGCGTCGAGCTCGGCGGGCAGGCCGGGGATGACGCGTGACGGCGGCGGGACGTCGTCGTGCACGTGGCGGTAGGCGACCTGGATCGCGGTGTCCCCGTCGTAGGGCTTGACGCCGGTGAGCATCTCGTAGAAGAGAATCCCGGCGGCGTATACGTCCGACCGCGGCGTCGCCACTCCGCGCTCCACCTGCTCGGGGGAGAGGTAGGCCACCGTGCCCATGAGGATGCCACTGGCGGTGGTGTGGCCGGTGTTGCCGCTGACGGCGCGGGCCAGGCCGAAGTCGGCGACCTTGATGCGGTTGTCGTCGGAGAGCAGGACGTTCTCCGGCTTGACGTCGCGGTGCACGATGCCGGCCTGGTGGGCGGCACCGAGTGCGGCGAGCACCGGCTCGATGACCTCGAGCGCCTGCCGCGGGCTGAGGTGGCCGCGTTCGCGGATGAGGTCGCGCAGGGTGCGTCCCCGGACCAGCTCCATGGCGAGGAAGACGTGACCCTGGTCGGCGCCCTGGTCGTAGACCGCGACCACGTTGGGGTGCGAGAGCCGGGCCGCCGCGTGGGCCTCCCGGATGAACCGCGAGACGAACTCCTCGTCGTCGGCGAGGCTCGGGTGCATCACCTTGAGAGCGATGGTCCTGTCCAGCCGGCTGTCGTGGGCCTCGTAGACGGTGGCCATGCCACCGCGCGCCAGCCGGACCCCCACCCGGTAGCGCCCGTCGAGCAGGCGCCCGACGAGCGGGTCGCTGACGGTGGTGTCCACGCGGGGATTCTACGGGTGAACGGGATGATCAACGGTTCCGGACGCGCGGTGGTCGGTCACCGGAAGCGTGCCCGCAGCGCCAGGACGTTGTCGACATACCGCTTGGTGTCGGGGTACATCCCGCGCTCGCGGACCGAGCGCAGCCCCTGGTAGTAGCCGGCCACCGCCTGCCGCTCGTTGGCGGCCGAGCGGGTGAGGATCCGCAGCAGGACCACGCCGGTGGTGGCGTTGTCGTGGGGGTCCAGCGGGTTGAGCCGGCGCCCGACGACGCCCGAGATCCAGTCGGTGGTGGTCGGGATGACCTGCATCGCCCCCACCGCGTTGGCAACGGAGACCGCGCGCTGGTTCCAGCCCGACTCCTGGTAGGCCACGGCGAGCGCGAGCGCCGGGTCCACCCCGTTGGCGCGCGCCCGCGCCGCGATGATCGAGCGCATGCCTTCCCGGGAGGGGACGCCGCGCCGGGCCAGCGCGGAGCGGTTGCGGTCGGCCGCGCTGACGACCGCGCCGGAGTACGTCCGGCCGGCGAAGGTGTTGCCCCCGCTGGAGGCGCCGCTGTTTGACGTGCTGCCGCCGGAGGTGCCGCCACCCGATCCGCCGGGGATGCGCAGGGTGGCGCCGAGCACCACGATGTTGGAGCGGGGCAGGTTGTTGGCCTCGGCCACGGCCTCCTGGGAGACCCCGTAGCGGCTGGCGATGCCGGAGAGCGTGTCGCCGCGCACCACGAGGTGCGAGCGTGCGCTGCCCCCGCCGGCGGAGCGGCCCCCGGAGGCGCCTGGCACCTTCAGCGAGCGCCCCTCGATGATCAGGCTGCCGTTGCCGGGCAGGTTGTTGACCTCCACCAGGCGGGCGACGCTGGTGCCGTACCTCGCCGCGATGTCGCCCAGCGTGTCCCCGGCCCTGATCGTGTACAGACCCCAGCCCGGGGAGCCGGCGGTCACCAGCCCGGCGAGGAGGAGCGGGACGGCGATCGTGCGGGCGATGCGCAGCACGCTGCGGCTCGGGCGGCCTGTGCGGTCATTGCCCGGTCGGGGGGTGGAGGGGTACGGCATGCGGGTCCTCACGGTCGGGAAGGGGTCCGGTCGTGCGGCTGTCGATACTGCCGTGGCTGGAGTGACAGATGTGGCCTGTGGGGCGTTTGTTACCGATTCGTGGTACTACACCGCTGTCA
>JAJAYQ010000148.1 GCA_026786145.1 Spirochaetaceae bacterium
CATCTGCAGCGACACCGCGACCGCGGTCAGCTGGAACCCGATCATCGACACGCTCTGACCCAGGAAGAGGCGGCGGAAGTCCGGGTGGGCCAGCGGCCGGACGTCGACCGCGATCGCACGGAGGCGGGACCGGCGGCCTGGCTCCACGCGCACCGGTGGCAGCGCCGCGACGAGACCTGAGCCCCGCCCCGGCCCGGCCCGGCCCGGCCCGGCCCGGCCAAGAGGCTAAGTGATCAAAGCTGTCAGCCGGCCCAGGCCGAAAACCACCAGAACGGCAATCAGCGGTAGAGCTCCGACCACCCCAAGAACGATCCCGGCCATCGCCGAACCGTCGCCGGCCTGCCGACTGTCGCGGATCTCACGATGCTCCGAGAATGATCCAACGCTGCAGACACGCCGCAAGACTCAGTCGTTCCTCGGCGTGTCCGCAGCGAATGATCAGTCAGCGGGCGCCGCCTATCTCGAGGAATGTGCGTCGCCACTGTCCGCAGCCAACCCGTTGGCGGCCCGGATGACCTCGACGAGGCGGCCGATGATCGGTGTCATGTCGAAGTCCTTGGGGGTGAACACCGCGGCGACACCTTGCTCGAGCAGCCAGCGCGCGTCCAGGTCCGGGACGATCCCGCCGACCACGACCGGGACCTCGCCCGCACCCGCGTCCCTCAGCAGGCGCAGCACCTCGGGAACCAGCTCGCGGTGGGACCCGGACAGGATCGACAGCCCGACGCAGTGCACCCCCTCCTCCACGGCAGCCACGGCGATCTGGGCGGGTGTGAGGCGGATGCCCTGGTAGGCCACCTCGAAGCCGGCGTCGCGGGCACGAACCGCGATCTGCTCCGCACCGTTGGAGTGCCCGTCGAGACCTGGCTTGCCGATGAGCAGACGCAACCGGGTGCCGAGCTGCTCTCCGGTGCGGCGCACAGCAGCGCGCACCGCGACCAGGTCGTCGTCGGCCGTCACCGTGCCGACCGCCCCGGACACCCCGGTCGGTGCACGGTAGGAGCCGAACACCTCCCGCAGCACCCCCGCCCACTCCCCGGTGGTCACACCGGCGCGGGCGCAGCGGAACGTCGCCGCCATCAGGTTCTCCTCGGTTCCCGCGACGGCGCGGAGCTCCCGCAGTGCCGACTCCACCGCCCCGGTGTCGCGCTGCCCGCGCCAGGCGCGCAGCGCGTCGACGGCCCGGCCCTCGACGGCCGGGTCCACGCGCTGGACCGCTGCGTCGAGATCCGCGGTGAGCGGACTCGGCTCCGTCTCCGGGAAACGGTTCACGCCGACCACGACGTCCTGTCCCGACTCCACCCTCGCCCGGCGCCGGGCATGGGACGCGACGAGGGCGGCCTTGAGGTACCCGCTCTCGACGGCGGCGACCGCCCCGCCCATGTCCTCGACGCGAGCCATCTCCAGCCGCGCCTCGGCGCAGAGCTCGTCCACCTTCGCCTCCACCACGACCGACCCTTCGAAGAGGTCCTCGTGATCGAGGAGGTCGGACTCGAAGGCCAGCACCTGCTGCATGCGCAGCGACCACTGCTGGTCCCACGGCCTCGGCAACCCGAGGGCCTCGTTCCATGCAGGCAGCTGGACCGCGCGGGCGCGGGAGTCCTTGGAAAGGGTGACCGCCAGCATCTCGAGCAGGATCCGGGTCACGTTGTTCTCGGGCTGGGCCTCGGTGAGGCCGAGGGAGTTCACCTGTACGCCGTACCGAAGCCGCCGCACCGCCGGGTCGGTGACGCCGTAGCGGGACGCCGTCAGCTCGTCCCACAGGCGCACCATCGCGCGCATCTTGCACATCTCCTCGACGAAGCGCACCCCGGCGTTGACGAAGAACGAGATCCGGCCGACCACGGCGTCGAACTGCTCCGGGGGCACCTGCCCCGAGTCGCGGACCGCGTCGAGGACGGCCGTCGCCGTCGAGAGCGCGAAGGCGAGCTCCTGAACGGGGGTCGCGCCCGCCTCCTGCAGGTGGTAGCTGCAGACGTTGACGGGGTTCCATCGTGGGACGTTCGCCACCGCGTAGGCGATGAGGTCGGTCGTCAGGCGCATCGACGGACCGGGCGGGAACGCGTACGTCCCCCGCGACAGGTACTCCTTGATGATGTCGTTCTGTGTGGTCCCGGCCAGCCGGCTGAGCAACCCCGCGTCGAGATGCCCGCTGTGTGCTGCCTCCTGCTCCTCGGCCGCGACCTGGTAGAGCGCGAAGAGCCACATGGCCGTCGCGTTGATGGTCATGGAGGTGTTCGTCTCGACCAGCCGGATCCCGTCGAAGAGGGCCCGCATGTCACCGAGATGCGCCACCGGCACCCCGACCTTGCCGACCTCGCCGCGGGAGAGCTCGTGGTCGGGGTCGTAGCCGGTCTGCGTCGGAAGGTCGAACGCGACGGAGAGCCCGGTCTGTCCCTTGGCCATGTTCCGGCGGTAGAGAGCGTTGGACTCCGCCGCCGACGAGTGCCCGGCGTACGTGCGCATCACCCAGGGCGGGTCAGCCAATGGTCAGCACACGGTGGAGACCGGTGGCGCGCAGGAGCCGCAGCAGCCGGGAGCCCGCGCCCCGCAGGACGATCCGGCGCCCCGCGAGCTTGGCCCGCTGGTCAGCCCCGACCAGGACACCGAGCCCGATGAGGTCGACGAGCTCGACCCCGGACACGTCCACGACCAGGTCACCACTACCCGCGTCCACCGCTGCCTGCAACAGGGTCCGGACATCGGCGACCGCGTGCACGTCGAGACGGCCGGTGAGGGCGATCTCGCACCCTGACGCCACGCTGACGACCACCCCGACCACCTCCTCCACCAGACATGACGCGCGAGGGGCCCGAATGGTTGCCTGCGCGTCCCGACGGTAGGGCCAGGGCTTGCAGAACACTAGGTGCCACGCTGTGACGGATGGGGCCTATGGGACGAATAGCGCGCAGGCCTACCCGTCGTAGGCGTAGAACCCCTTACCGCTCTTCCGACCCAGATCGCCCGCCGCCACCATCCGCGAGAGCGTCTCGGGGGGGAAGAACTTCTCGTCCGCGGTCTCGGTGTAGATGTTCATGCTCGCGTCGCGCAGGATGTCGACGCCCGTGAGGTCGGTTGTGGCGAGGGGTCCCATGGCGTGGCCGAACCCGAGCCGGCACGCCGTGTCGATGTCCTCGGCGGTGGCGACACCGTTCTCCACCAGACGTACGGCCTCCATGGCCAGGGCGCAGATCAGCCGCGTCGTCACGAAGCCCGCGACGTCCCGGTTGACGACCACGCACGTCTTCCCCAAGCCCTCGGCAAAGGCCCGGGCGCTCGCCAGCGTCTCGTCGCTAGTCCGGTAGCCGCGGACCAGCTCGCACAGGGCCATCATCGGCACCGGTGAGAAGAAGTGTGTCCCCACGACCGACTCGGGCCGCCCGGTGACCGCGGCGATCGACGTGATCGGGATCGCGCTGGTGTTGGTGGCCAGGACGGAGCCGTCGCGGCAGACCCGGTCGAGCTCTCGGAAGATCTGCTGCTTGACGTCGAGGCTCTCGAAAGCCGCCTCGACGACGATGTCTGCCGATCCCACCGCGTCCAGGTCGGTGGTGGTCGAGATGCGCGCCAGGGCAGCTTCGGAGGCATCCTGCTGGAGCGACCCCTTGCTCACGAAGCGTGCCAGGGACTTCGCGATGCCGTCCCGTGCCCGCTGCAGCGCATCGTCGGTGACGTCGCGCAGCACGACGTCGTGCCCCGAGACGGCAGCGACCTGGGCGATGCCCGAGCCCATGAGCCCGGCACCGACGACGGCAAGAGTGGTGGACATGGGCAGCAGGCTAACCGTCAGGGGACAATGGGCTGGTGATCGACTGGAGGAGCCTGGTCATCTCGGTGCTGGTGGTCGGGGCGCTCGCCCTGTTGCTGCGCTGGGCGTACGGCGGGCGCAGCCGCTCACTCGTCGAACGGCGGCCCGTCCCCGGGTCTGCGGACCAGTACGGCCTCCTCGTCTCAATCGCCTCGCCGGGAACGTTCATCGAGGGAGAGATGTCCCGGGCCCGCCTCGAGGCGGCCGGCATCAAGGCCTCGCTGGTCTCCACCGCCGAAGGGCCACGGCTGATGGTCTTCCGCGACGACGAGCCGGCCGCCCGTCGGGTCCTGTCGAACTAGCCGCGCGGCGGCTCATGCGAGCTCGGTGCATCCGTCTACTCCAGGAACGGCGCGTCCGGGTCCGGCTCGCGGGTGACGTCGGCTCCCAGCGAGCGCAGCTGGGCGTCGAAGCCGGGGTAGCCGCGGTCGATGTGAACGATGTCGCTGACGTAGGTGGTCCCCTCCGCCACCAGCCCGGCGAGGGTCAGCGCGGCGCCGGCGCGGATGTCGCTGGCCCGCACCGGGGCGCCGGAGAGGCGCGGCACGCCGCGGACCACGGCGTGGTGGCCGTCGGTGCGCACGTGGGCACCCAGCCGGGCCAGCTCGCTGGCGAAGACGAAGCGTCCCTCGAAGATGTTCTCGGTGATCATGGCGGCCCCGTCGGCGATGGAGTTCAGCGCCATCACCAGCGGCTGGAGGTCGGTCGCCAGGCCCGGGTAAGGCAGCGTGACCGCGTCCACGGCGTCGGGCCGGCGGTCCATCACGACGCGGAACCCGTCATCGACCCCCTCCACCGTGGCGCCGGCGCTGTGCAGCTTGTCGAGCGCGATCTCCAGGTGCTCCGGCCGGGCCCCCCGCACGGTGACGTCGCCCTGGGTCATGGCGGCCGCGAACGCCCAGGTCCCGGCGACGATGCGGTCGGGCACGATCGCGTGCTCGGTGGGCGAAAGACGGTCCACGCCCTCGACGGTCAGCGTCGAGGTCCCGGCACCGTCGATCTTGGCGCCCATCTGCTGGAGCATCTGGCAGAGGTCGACGATCTCGGGCTCGCGCGCTGCGTTGTCGATCACGGTGGTCCCGGTGGCGAGCACTCCGGCCATCAGCACGTTCTCGGTGGCGCCGACGCTCGGGAAGTCCAGCCAGACAGTGGCCCCGGTGAGCCCGTCCGGTGCCCTGGCCACGATGTAGCCGTGCTCACTGTCGAGCTCTGCCCCCAGCTTGGTGAGGCCGGCGATGTGGAAGTCGAGCGGACGGGTCCCGATGGCGTCGCCCCCCGGCATGGCGACCTCTGCCCGCCCGCATCGCGCGATCAGTGGGCCCAGGACGCAGATAGAGGCCCGGATCCGGCGCACCAGGTCGTAGTCGGCCTGGTGGCCGAGCTCGGCCGGCACGTCGATCGCCACCGTCGCCGCGTCAGGGTCATAGTCGACCGCGCACCCCAGCCGCCGGAGCAGCTCGCCCATGATCTCGACGTCGAGGATGTGCGGCACCTCGGTCAGCGTGGTGCGGCCCTCCGCCAGCAGGGCGGCAGCCATCACTTTGAGCACGCTGTTCTTGGCACCCGTGACGCGCACCTCACCGGCGAGCCGGGCTCCTCCCACGACGCGGAACCTGTCCATGACCAGGCATCGTAGGCTCGGGGCATGAGGCAAGCATGGTCAACCTGACACGCATCTACACCCGCACAGGGGACGACGGGTCCACCGGCTTCGGCGGGCGAGGCCGGATCAGCAAGAACGACCCCCGCCTGGAGGCCTACGCGGACTGCGACGAGGCTGGCGCGTTCCTGGGCGTGGCACTGGCCTGCGGCGCCCTGGACGACGACGTCGCGGCCGTGGTGCAGCGGGTGCAGAACGACCTCTTCGACGTGGGGGCAGATCTGTGCACGCCGATCGAGGACGCGCCGAAATACCCGCCGTTGCGCGTGGTCCAGGCGCAGGTGGACACCCTCGAGCGCAAGATCGACCACTTCAACGAGGAGCTGTCCGACCTGCGCTCGTTCGTCCTGGCGGGAGGGACGCCGGGTGCCGCCCACCTGCACGTCGCCCGCACGGTCGTACGCCGGGCCGAGCGGGCCACCTGGCGCGCCGTGGAGTCCCACCCGGACACGGTGAACCCCCTCACCGCGACCTACCTCAACCGGCTCTCGGACCTGCTCTTCGTGCTGGCGCGCTACGCCAACCGGGAGGTCGGCGACGTGCTCTGGGTGCCCGGCGCCAACCGCTGAGCACGATCGCGGTGTGATCCGGTGCAAAAGGGCGCCGAGGGCAAGGGACGCTAGATCAGGCGCGCGGCACGCCGGGTGGGGCGGACTCGACCCAGGACAGGAACCCGGTCAGGGAGTCCGGGGTCATCGCCAGCTCGACGGGCCCGTCCCCGTGGCGACAGCGGACCACGACCGCGCCAGCCAGCAACGAGAACACCTCGACACCGGTCGGGTCGCGGTTGTCGAGCACCTGCAGGTCCCGCCGGACAAACAGCCGGCGCGGCCTGGTGGAGTAGCTGAAGACGCGGTACCACTGGAGCTCGTCGCCGGTGTAGCGCCCGATGCCGAGCACCCAGCCCTTCCCGTGCGGCGCGTCGTGACTGCGCAGGCTGCAGTCGAAAGTCCCGCCCTTGTGGGTGATGTAGCGGCGGCGCACGGCCAGGAGTGCGAGAGCCAGCAGTCCCAAGACGACCACCGCGGCCAGCGCATCGAGCAGCCACACCAACAACATGGGCGCCCCTGACCGACCGGAGCCGCTAGCCGGCCAGCTCGTGGGCGCGGATGCGGGCCTCGGCCCGGCGTACGGCGTACGTCGCGTCCTCGTCCTCGAGCGCGTCCGGGCGAGCCTTCTCGAGCGCCTGCTGAGCACGGCTGACATCGATCTCGTCCGCTAGCTCCGCGAGCTCGGCGAGGATGCCCACCCGGTTGTCGGCGACGGACAGGAAGCCGCCGTGCACGGCGGCGACCACTGTCTCGCCGCCCTCCTGACGGATCTGGACGACGCCGTTGGCCAGGGCGCCGAGCAGTGGCGCGTGGTGGGGCAGGATGCCGACCTCTCCGTCGGCCGTGCGCGCGACGACCATGGCCGCCTTGCCGGTCCAGACCGTGCGGTCGGCGGCGACCAGCTCGACGGTGAGCAGGTCGTCATCAGCCATTCTTCTCGAGCTCCTTGGCGCGTGCCTCCACGTCCTCGAGACCGCCGCACATGAAGAACGCCTGCTCGGGGATGTGGTCGTACTCGCCCTCGGTCAGCTTCTTGAACGCGTCGATCGTCTCGTCGATGGGCACGAAGGACCCTTCGAGACCGGTGAACGCCTTGGCGACGAAGGTGTTCTGCGACAGGAACCGCTGGATCCGGCGGGCCCGGTTGACGAGGATCTTGTCCTCCTCGGACAGCTCGTCGATGCCGAGGATGGCGATGATGTCCTGGAGGTCCTTGTAGCGCTGCAGGATCTCCTTGACCCGGGCTGCGACCCGGTAGTGGTCCTCGGCGATGTAGCGCGGGTCCAGGATCCGCGAGGTCGAGTCGAGCGGGTCCACGGCCGGGTAGATGCCGAGCTCGGAGATCGGCCGGGACAGCACCGTTGTGGCGTCGAGGTGGGCGAACGTGGTGTGCGGCGCCGGGTCGGTGATGTCGTCGGCCGGCACGTAGATCGCCTGCATCGAGGTGATCGAGTGACCACGGGTCGAGGTGATGCGCTCCTGGAGCAGACCCATCTCGTCAGCCAACGTGGGCTGGTAGCCGACCGCGGACGGCATCCGGCCCAGCAGGGTCGACACCTCCGAGCCGGCCTGGGTGAAGCGGAAAATGTTGTCGATGAACAGCAGCACGTCCTGCTTCTGGACGTCGCGGAAGTACTCCGCCATCGTCAGGGCCGCAAGAGCGACGCGAAGCCGGGTGCCGGGCGGCTCGTCCATCTGGCCGAAGACCAGGGCGGTCTTGTCGATGACCCCGGTCTCGGTCATCTCGGTGATGAGATCGTTGCCCTCACGGGTCCGCTCCCCCACTCCAGCAAAGACCGACACGCCACCGAAGTTCTCCGCGACGCGGTAGATCATCTCCTGGATGAGGACGGTCTTGCCGACGCCGGCACCACCGAACAGGCCGATCTTCCCGCCGAGGACGTACGGCGTGAGCAGGTCGATGACCTTGATGCCCGTCTCGAACATCTCGGTCTTGGACTCGAGCTGGTCGAAGGGCGGCGGGGTGCGGTGGATCTCCCATCGCTCCTTGATGTCGAGAGTGGACTCCTCGACGTCCAACGGCTCGCCGAGGGTGTTGAAGACGTGGCCCTTGGTCACGTCACCGACAGGGACGGTGATGGGACTGCCCGTGTCGGTCACCTCCGCGCCGCGCACCAGTCCGTCGGTCGGCTGCATGGAGATCGCGCGCACCAGGGCGTCACCGAGGTGCAGGGCAACCTCGAGGGTCAGCGTCTTCTTCTCACCGCTGAGCGTGACGTCGACCTTCAACGCGTTGAAGATCTCGGGCATCGAGTCGACGCTGAACTCGACGTCGACCACCGGCCCGATGACGCGGGCGACCCGACCGGCGGTGCGCGGTGCGTCCTCTGCCTCGTTCGTGGGCTCGGCGTTCTCGGCTACTGCAGTCATGTCTCACTCACTCCCGGCAGTTGCGTCGGCCAGCGCTTCAGCGCCACCGACGATCTCGCTGATCTCTTGGGTGATCTCGGCCTGTCGGGCCGCGTTGGCCTTGCGGGTGTAGTCCTTGATGAGCTCGGTCGCGTTGTCCGTCGCGGACTTCATCGCCCGGCGGCGGGCCGCGAGCTCGGAGGCTGCCGACTGCAGGAGCGCGTTGTAGACCCTGCTCTCGATGTAGCGGGGCAGCAGCGCGTCCAGGACAGCTTCGGCGGACGGCTCGAACTCGTACAGCGGGAACGCCCCGCCCTCGGGCTCCTCGTCGGTCTCCTCGAACTCCAGCGGCAGCAGCCGCCGGGTCACGGTCTTCTGGGAGACCATCGAGACGAACTGGGTGTAGACGATGTGGATCTCGTCCACACCGCCCTCGGAGTTCGGGGTCAGGAACGCCTCGATCACCGCGTCGGCGACCTCCTTGGCGTCGTTGTAGGTCGGGCTCTCGGAGAAGCCCGTCCACTCCCCCGCCATCTCCCGGTTGCGGAAACGGTAGAAGCCGACGCCCTTGCGGCCCACCACGAAGGAAACGACCTCCTTCTGTTGCTCGCGCAGCAGGCCGGAGAGCCGCTCCCCCTCCTTGATGGCGTTGGAGGAGTACGCCCCGGCCAGGCCGCGGTCAGCGGTCAGCAGGAGCAGCGCCGCACGAGGCGGACCGTCGTCGACCCCGCCCTGCTCGGTGGCCGGGACCGAGCCGGTGAGGGGATGGTCGACGTTGGAGAAGCTCGCCACCGCCGACACGGCTCGGGTGATCGCCTCGGCGTAGGGCGTGGAGTCGGCCACCCGCTGCTGCGCCTTGACGATGCGCGAGGCAGCGATGAGCTCCATCGCCTTGGTGATCTTCTTGGTCGCGTTGACCGACCGGATGCGTCGGCGGTAGACCCGCAGCTGGGACCCCATCGGCTACTTCTTCGCCGGCGGCTTGCGGACGTGCTTCTTGATGGTCTCCTGCTCGACCTCGTCCTCGTCCATCGACTCCACCGGCTCGTCGTTGACAAGGAGCTCGCCGGAGGACGTCTCGAACTGCTTCTTGAACGTGTCCACGGCCTCCTCGAGCGCGGAGACCGTCTCGTCGGGCAGGTCCTTGGTCTCGGCGATCGTGTCGATCAGCTTGGTCTGATCACGGTGGAGGTAGTCGAGCAGCTCGCTCTCGAAACGGCGGATGTCCTCGACCGGTACGTCGTCGAGCTTGCCTGTCGTGCCGCACCAGATCGAGACGATCTCGTCCTCGATGGAGAACGGTGAGTACTGCCCCTGCTTGAGCAGCTCGACTAGGCGGGCGCCACGGGCGAGCTGGGACTTGGAGGCAGCGTCGAGGTCGGACCCGAAGGCCGCGAACGCCTCGAGCTCGCGGTACTGCGCGAGGTCGAGACGCAGCCGGCCCGCCACCTTCTTCATGCCCTTCACCTGGGCCGAGCCGCCGACCCGGGAGACCGAGACGCCGACGTTGATCGCCGGGCGGACGCCGGAGTTGAACAGGTCGGTCTCGAGGAAGCACTGGCCGTCGGTGATCGAGATGCAGTTGGTCGGGATGAACGCCGACACGTCGTTGCCCTTGGTCTCGATGATCGGCAGACCGGTCATGGAACCGCCGCCCATCTCGTCGGAGAGCTTCGCGCACCGTTCGAGCAGGCGGGAGTGCAGGTAGAAGACATCCCCCGGGTAGGCCTCGCGGCCCGGTGGGCGCCTGAGCAGCAGCGAGACCGCGCGGTAGGCGTCTGCCTGCTTGGACAGGTCGTCGAACACGATGAGGACGTGCTGGCCGGCATACATCCAGTGCTGGCCGATGGCCGAGCCGGTGTAGGGGGCGAGGTACTTGAAGCCGGCCGGGTCGGAGGCGGGCGACGCCACGATGGTGGTGTACTCCAGCGCGCCGTTCTCCTCCAGCGCGGAGCGGATGCCGGCGATCGTGGAGCCCTTCTGGCCGATGGCGACGTAGATGCACTTCACCTGACGCTTTGGGTCGCCGGACTCCCAGTTGGCCTTCTGGTTGATGATCGCGTCGAGGGCCACCGCCGTCTTGCCGGTCTGCCGGTCTCCGATGATCAGCTGGCGCTGGCCGCGCCCGATCGCCGTCATGGCGTCGATGGCCTTGATGCCGGTCTGCAGCGGCTCCTTGACACCCTGCCGCTGGACCACCGAGGGGGCTTGGGTCTCGAGAGCGCGGCGGGCGTCGGAGGCGACGTCGCCCTTGCCGTCGAGCGGCTTGCCGAGCGGGTCGACGACGCGGCCGAGGAAGCCGTCGCCGCCGGGCACCGAGAGGATCTCGCCGGTACGCCGGACCGGCTGGCCTTCTTCGATGCCACGGAACTCGCCGAGCACCACGGCGCCGATCTCGCGCACGTCGAGGTTCAGCGCCAGGCCAAGGGTGCCGTCCTCGAACTCGAGCAGCTCGTTGGTCATCGCCGAGGGCAGGCCCTCGATCCGGGCGATCCCGTCACCTGCCTCGGTGACGTGCCCGACCTCCTCGCGCTCGGCCGTGTCGGGCTCGTAGGACGAGACGAACTGCTCGAGGGCTTCCCGGATCTCCTCCGGCCGGATGGTGAGCTCGGCCATGGTCTAGTCCTCTTCCGTCGTGTCGATTGAGTCGATTGAGTCGATTGCGTCGATTGCGTCGAGTGGGTCGAGCGGGCGGATGGCGTTCATCGCGCTAGCCCACGAGCCGTCGTCGGGCGTCGTCGAGTCGCGCGACCACCGAGCCGTCGATGACCTCGTCACCGATCGCCACCCGGATGCCGCCCAGGATCGAGGGGTCGACGTCGATGTTCAGGTGCACGTCGTGGCCGTAGATGCGCGCCAGCGCGGCCCCGAGCCGGGATCGCTGCTCCTCGGTCAGGGGGACCGACGCGGTGACCGTGGCCACCAGTTCGCTACGGCGCTGTGCGGCCACCCTGCCGTACTCGGTCATGATCCGCTCGAAGGTCCGGCCGCGGGGTGCGACGACGCCCTGACGGATCAGCGCCCTGGTCTCGACCGCGACGCGGCCCTCGAGCAGCCCCTCGACCAGGGCGGCCCGGCTGGTCAGGGGTGCCGAGGCGTCGCTGAGCGCGGCCCGCAGGTCAGGGGTCGCCGCAACGATCCGGCCCATCCTGAACAGCTCGTCCTCGACGGCGTCCAGCCGCTCGGCCCGGTCGGCGGCGGCGATCAGCGCGTCGACCGCCAGCAGCTCGAGGGCGTCCGGGAGGTCGCGCGGTGCCGACCAACGGGCCCGCACCGCCCACACCAGCACGTCCAGCGCCTCGCCGCCCACCCGCTCGCCGACGACCGCCCGGGCCAGCGCGGCGCGGTCCTCGCCGTTGCGCGAGGGATCGGTGAGCGCGCGGCGCAGCGGACCTTCGACATCGAGCAGGCCGGTGAGGTGGAAGAGGTCGTCACTGAGCGCTGCCAGGTCGGCGTCGCCGGAGCGGACCACCGTCCCGAGGGTCTCCCGCGCAGCCGCGAAGGAGTCGCGGCTCGCTCCCTGCATCGAGGCTGCGCTCATGCGCGCGACTTCGGGGACTCGTCGGCTGCCGAGGTGGCGCCGGAGTCGGCACGCGACTCGAGCTCGGAGAGGAAGCGGTCGACGACGCGACGCTGACGGGCGTCATCCTCGAGCGACTCGCCCACGATGCGTCCCGCGAGCACCGTCGCGAGCGTCCCGACCTCGGTACGCAGCTGGTTGAGAGCCTGGGACTTGTCCGCCTCGATCTGCTGGTGGGCCTGCTCGGTGAGGCGCTCGGCCTCGCTCTGGGCCTTCTCGCGCATCTCGACGATGATCGCCGCGCCCTGCTCCCGCGCGGTCTCCCGCAGCCGGGCCGCCTCATGCCGGGCGTCAGCGAGCTGCTCGCGGTACTGCGCGAGCGTCTCCTTCGCCTCCTCCTCGGCCGTCTTGGCGCGCTCCATGCCGCCCTCGATCGCGTCTCGCCGCTCGCTGAAGGTCTTCTCGAAGACCGGGAACACCTTCCACGAGAGGAAGCCGAGCAGGAGAGCGAACGCGATCGAGCCGACGATGAGCTCGGACAGGTGCGGGAGGAGGGGGTTGGGCTCCTCCTCCTCGGCCACCACCAGTATCAGCGCGAGGGTGGGCATCTGGCTGACCCCTTAGTTGAGGACGAAAGCGAGGCCGATGCCGATGATGGCAAGAGCCTCGGCGAGGGCGAACCCGAGGATCGCGATGCCCTGGAGGACGCCCCGCGCCTCGGGCTGGCGGGCGACGCCGTTGATGTAGGCGGCGAAGATCAGGCCGATGCCCACACCGGGGCCGATGGCCGCGAGGCCGTAGCCGATCATGTTGAGGCTGCCGTTGATGTCGCCGTTCACAATGGGTCCCTTCGGTTCGAAACGCTGGGGTATTGGACGAGCTGGGCCGGGTCGGGTCGGGGATCAATGCTCGTCGGCGAGGGCGCCGGCGATGTAGAGCGCGGACAGCAGGACGAACACGTAGGCCTGCAGCACCTGCACGAACGCCTCGAAGAAGGTAAGGATGATCGAGAAGGCGAACGGCACGATGCTGGCGAAGGCGAGTGCACCGCCCTTCTCGATCAAGAGGTACTCCCCGCCGAGGATCGTCAGCAGCAGCACGAGGTGGCCGGCGAACATGTTCAGCGTGAGACGCAGCGTGAGCGTGATCGGCCGGATGATCACGGTGGAGAACAGCTCCAGGGGAGCCAGCAGCAGGTAGATCGGCTTGGGCAGCCCCGGCGGGAACATCATGTTCTTGAAGTAACCGATGAACCCGTGCCGACGGATGCCGACGTAGTTGAAGACTCCCCAGGAGATCAGTGCGAGGAACAGCGGGATCGCGATCTTCGAGCTCGCCGGGAGCTGAAGGACCGGGATGATGCCGGCCAGGTTCATCACGGCGATGAAGACGAACATCGTGGTGAGCAGCGGGACGAACTTGCGTCCTTCGCGTCCGATGCTGTCCGCCACGATGCCGTCGCGGACGAACCCGTAGACGCTCTCGCCGATGAACTGCGCCTTCGCCGGGACCAGGGCGGCCCGGCGGGAAGCCAGGTAGAACAGCACGGCTATCGCCAGGGTGCCCAGGACGATGATCAGCATCGGCTTGGTGAAGAAGGTGCCCTCGCCGAAGAGCGGCGGGAACTCGAAGTCCGCCGGCCCTGGGGCGTGGAACTCCTCCCCTCCGGCCGCTTGAGCGACGTTGACCAGGTGCAAGGCGTCTCCATCTCCGGCGCGGTGCATCGGCAGTGCTGAAAAGCTGTGGGATTCAGGACCTACCGTACCGGAGCCACACCAGCCATACTCCGGCGGCTGCCCCCAGCACGATCCCCACACCGACGAAGCCGCGGGTCCCCAGCCACTCGTCGAGCAGCCACCCGATACCGCCGTAGAGGATCACCCCGGCGAGCAGGTGACTGACCACCGCCCACGCGTCGACCTCCCGGATCTGGGGGTCCTCCGGAGGCCGCTTCTCGGTCACGGCCGCACGGCCTCTCCGGGCGCCGGCGAGGGCTCCGGCTCGATGAGGACCGGTTGCCACCTCATGGCGGACCACACCGTCCCGGTGGTCCACGCCAGGGCGCAGACCACGACCGTCAGACCGAGCGTCCGCCGGTCGACCGTGTCGCTGGCGGAGAGCACACGCCACGCCAGCAGCAGAAGCAACAGCCGGGTCGAGTAGAGGGACACCAGCAGGGCCGCGCCTAGCACGCGTCGCCCGCGGGCGACCTGGACGATCGGCAGCTGGCCCACCAGCAGGAAGCCGAGCACCAGACAGACCCCGACGACTGCCGCCAGCACGCCGTCCAGGCCAACCGCTACGACAGCGACCACCGCGCAGACCAGGCCGGCCAGCACGGTGAAAACCACCGCTCGGCCCAGCAAGGTGCGGACCGGACCCGACGGTCGGTGGATCACCGGATCCTCCCCCGCCGGAGACCGGTGAACGTTCCCTCGGACCGCCGCAGCCGGGGGATGTTCATGGTGACGAGCAGCGCGACCACCGACACGACGACCAGGCTCACGACCTTGGCCGTCGTTCCGCCGTCGAAGGCCACCGCGATGGCACCGAAGGCCAGGACTGCTGACCACAGGTACATCACCAGCACGGCGCGCGCGTGCGAATGGCCGCGCTCGAGGAGCCGGTGGTGCAGGTGCTGCTTGTCCGGGGCGAACGGGGAGCGGCCCGCGAGCAGCCGCCGCACGATTGCCAGCACGACGTCGAGGAAAGGGACCACCATGACCGCGATGGGCAGGAGCAGCGGCACCAGTGCCGGGGCGATGTCGGTGCCGATGTCGTTGGGGTTCACCGAACCGGTCAGCGTGATGGTCGTGGTCGCGAGGAGCAGCCCGATCAGCATCGAGCCCGAGTCGCCCATGAACACCCGGGCGGGGCTGAAGTTGTGCGGCAGGAAACCGACACACACGCCGACCAGGGCTGCGGCGACGATGCCCGCGGTCGTGGCCCGCAGCAGCCCCTCCTCGACGGTCAGCAGGTAGGAGAACGCGAAGAATGCGGTCGCGGCGATCGCGACGATGCCCGCGGCCAGGCCGTCCAGGCCGTCGACGAAGTTCACGGCGTTGACGGTCACGACGATCAACAGGATCGTGAGCACCGACCCTTCGAGCGGCCCGAGCACCACCGCGCCCGGGATGTCGTCCGTGGGACTCGGGGCCAGGCCGCCCAGGGGCAGGAACAGCATCTGGACGCCCTGGAGGACCATCACCCCGGCGGCGAGAACCTGGCCGGCGAGCTTGGTGACGGCGTCGAGCTCGTAGCGGTCGTCGATGACGCCCAGCGCGCAGATGAGCGCGGCACCGGAGAGCACCGCGAGGATGTCGCGGTTCAGCAGCCGTGGACCGAGGAAGGGCAGGCTGTTGGCCACGAGCAGTGCAGCGGCGAATCCGCCCATCATCGCCAGGCCGCCCAGCCGTGGGGTCGGGATCGCGTGGACGTCCCGGTCCCGGACCTCGGTCATGGCGCCCCAGCGCAGCGCGATCCGACGCGCGACGGGTGTGAGCAGGTAGGTGACAGCGGCAGCGACGACCGCCGTCAGCAGGTACTCGCGCACCTGGTCAGCGCCTGCCCGTCATGGCGAGCCACTCTACGGCTCGGTCACCAGGTCCCCGGCGACCTCGCGCAGCTCGGCCTCCGTCACGGCCCCGGCCCGGAGCAGACGAGGGGCCTCACCGGAGACGTCGACGATCGTGGAGGGGACAGGCTCCCCGGACGGCCCGCCGTCGAGGTACACGGACACCGCCTCGCCGAGCTGCGCAAGAGCTTCGTCGACCGTCGTCGCCGGTGGTCGACCGCTGATGTTGGCGCTGCTCACCGCCATCGGTCCGGTGGCCTGCAACAGCTCGATGGCCACCGGGTGCAGCGGCATCCGGACCGCCACCGTCCCGCCGGTCTCGCCGAGGTCCCATCGCAGCGTCGGCTGCACCCGGGCCACGAGGGTCAGACCGCCCGGCCAGAATGCCTCGACCAGGTCCCTCGCCGTCCGGGAGAGCTGGGTGGCGATGCCGTCCAGGGTCCGCGGGGAGCCCACCAGCACGGGCACCGGCAGGTCCCGCCCCCTGCCCTTCGCGGCGAGCAGGCGGGCCACCGCCTCCGGGTCGAAGGCGTCCGTGCCGAGACCGTAGACCGTGTCGGTCGGCAGGACGACCAGCTCACCGCGGCGGACCGCATCCGTCGCCTGGTCGAGACCTACCGCCCGCTCGGAGGCCAGCGACATGTCGAACCGACGCACCCAACCCATTGGCCCCACCTCCTCCGCCTCGCCCTCAGAAATGATCACGGCACCGTGATCACTTGCTGCCGACCGAGGCTAAATGGCCACGGTCGGTACGAGATAACCACGGCACCGTGATCATTGTGCCGACGAGGGGGTTCTCGTCGCCGTCAGGTAACGGTCGCGGCCGGCGAGGTCGCGGTGGTCGACCACGTCAATCCAGCGACCCGACGACAGGAACACCGCAGGCGCCGAGACCCCCTGGAGGTCGGCGTGCTCAACGACCACCGTGCCCCCGGGCCGCAGCAGTCGCGCGGCCACCTGCTCCACGGTCCGCACCGCGTCCAGGCCGTCCGAGCCGGACCAGAGAGCCATCGAAGGGTCGAACTGCGCGACCTCCGGGTCGCGCACCGACGCCCCGACCGGGATGTACGGCGGGTTGCTGACCACCACGTCGACGGTGCCGTCCAGGTCGTCGAACGCCGCTGCCATGTCGCCGAGCCGCAGATCGACGGACGAGCCGGCACAGTTGCGGACGGCCCACGCGTGGGCCGCGGGGTCGGCTTCGACGGCGTGGACCGTGGCGCGCGGGAGCTCGGTGGCGACGGCCAGGGCGATGGCACCGGAGCCGGTGCCCAGGTCGACGACGCGGGGTGAGGGCGCCGACCGGGCCGCGACGAGGGCGGCCTCCACGACCACCTCCGTCTCTGGCCGCGGCACGAAGACTCCCGGCCCGACGGCCAACGTGAGATGACGGAAGTGGGCCTGACCGGTGATGTGCTGCAGGGGCTCGCGCGCCGCCCGGCGCCCGACGTACGAGTCGAACTCGTCGCCGGGATCGTCGTGGCCCCACAGGTCCCGACGGGACACACCCAGCGAGTGGGCCGCGAGCTCCTCGGCGTCGACGCGCGGTGACGGCACGCCGGCGACCGTCAGGCGCTCGGTGGCCCGGGCGAGGGCAGCCCGCAGCGCCGTCAACGGCTCGCGGTGGCCGCGGACAGTCTTGCCTCCGTGTCCGCGTCCACCAGGGCCTGCACGACGGCGTCGAGGTCGCCGTCGAGGACCTGGTCGAGGTTGTACGCCTTGTAGTTCACGCGGTGGTCAGCGATGCGGTTCTCGGCGAAGTTGTATGTCCGCACCCGCTCGGACCGGTCCACCGTGCGCACCTGGCTGCGGCGCGCGTCCGAGGCCTCCTGGTCGGCCGCCTCCTGCGCCGCGGCGAGCAGGCGGGCCCGCAGGATGCGCATGGCAGCTTCGCGGTTCTGCAGCTGGCTCTTCTCGTTCTGGCAGGAGGCGACGATGCCCGTCGGCAGGTGGGTGATACGGACGGCCGAGTCGGTGGTGTTGACGCTCTGGCCACCGGGGCCGGAGGACCGGTACACGTCGATGCGCAGGTCCCCCGGCTCGATGCGGACGTCGACCTCCTCCGCCTCGGGCAGCACCAGGACGCCGGCAGCCGAGGTGTGGATCCGGCCCTGTGACTCGGTCACGGGCACGCGCTGGACACGGTGCACGCCACCCTCGTACTTCAGCCGGGCCCAGACGCCCTCCCCGGGGCCTGGCGTCCCGCGGGACTTCACGGCGAAGGAGATGTCCTTGTAGCCGCCCATGTCGGTCTCGGTGGCCTCGATCACCTCGGTCTTCCAGCCGACGCGCTCCGCGTAACGCAAGTACATGCGCAGCAGGTCGCCGGCGAACAGGGCGGACTCGTCGCCCCCCTCGCCGGCCTTGATCTCCACGATGACGTCCCGGTCGTCGTTCTCGTCACGCGGCAGCAGCAGCGCCCGCAGCGTGTCCTCGAGATGTTCCCGGCGGGCCTCGAGGCTGCTGACCTCCGCGCGGAATGACTCGTCCTCGGCGGCCAGCTCGCGTGCCGCACCCAGGTCGCCCTCGAGGGTCTGCAGCGCCCGGTGGGTTCCGACGACCGGCGTGAGCTCGGCGTAGCGCTTGCCCAGCCGCCGGGCGACCTCCTGGTCGGAGTGCACCGCCGGGTCGGCGAGCTCACGCTCGATCCGGGCATGCTCGACCAGCAGGTCGGGGGGGGCCTCCATCACGCGGCGTCCTCTCTCGTCTGCCACAGACGGCGGTCGGCTCGCGGGACGGCTGCTCCCGGGAACTACTTGGCGTCGGCGTCCTTCGCTGCCGCGGGCGACTTGCCGAAGCGCCGCTCGAACCTGGCCACGCGGCCGCCGGTGTCCAGGATCTTCTGCTTGCCGGTGTAGAACGGGTGGCACTGCGAGCAGACCTCGGCATGGATCACGCCGTTCTGGGCGGTGCTGCGGGTGGTGAACGTGTTCCCACAGCTGCAGGTGGCGGTGGTCTCGACGTACGTCGGGTGGATCTCGGCCTTCACGGTGGCGCTCCTCGGTGTCATCGGTCGCCGGGTCGACCCGCGGTGGCGCGTCGTGAACCGGAACCAGCGGACCAGTCTGCCAGAGGTGGCCCGGTCCTCATAACACGGACTGGATGCGCTCTATTTCGCGGCGGCGAAGGTCGCCGTGGCGGTCTTCCCGGCGGCCCCGCTACGCAGCCGGACCTCGACGCTGGTGCCCTCACCTTCGGTGGAGGAGACCGTCAGGGTGCCGTGGTGGTGCTCGATGATGCTCCGCACGATCGTGAGCCCCAAGCCGGTCCCCTTGATCGCCAGCTCGGTGGCGTTGGTGGCCCGGAAGAAGCGCGTGAAGAGCCTGTCCTGCTCCGCCGCCGGAATGCCGATCCCGGTGTCGCTGACAGTTAGGACGACCTCGTCCTCGAGCAGGTGGGTGCGCACCGTGACGGTCCCTCCGGCCCGACTGAACTTCACAGCGTTGCTCAGCAAGTTCAGGAGCACCCGGTCCAGCTGTCCTGGGTCCCCGAGCACCGCGAGTGGCGACTCGCCGAGGTGCACCTCCAGCCTGACCCCCTCCGCGGCCGCGCTCGGTTCGATCGCCAAGACGGCGGCCTGAGCCAGGCATCGGACGTCGACCGGCTCCGTCAGGGACCGGAGCGCACCGGACTCGATCCGCGAGAGCGTCAAGAGATCCTCGATGAGCGCCCGAAGCCGGCCCGCGCTGCGATCGATGACGTCGAGCATGCGCACCTGTTCGTCACTGACCACTCCGGCATCACCGAAGCGGAGGAGCTCGACGTACCCGGTGATGCTGGTCAGGGGCGTGCGCAGCTCGTGGGACACGGTCGAGAGGAAGTCGGTCTTGCTGCGGT
The DNA here is from genome assembly GCA_026786145.1 of Spirochaetaceae bacterium. Classification (GTDB taxonomy): domain Bacteria; phylum Actinomycetota; class Actinomycetes; order JACCUZ01; family JACCUZ01; genus JAJAYQ01. The sequence goes on from JAJAYQ010000148.1 coordinate 19,324, forward strand.
CCAGGACCCGGAGCTGGTCGACGACCAACCGTTCCTGCGCATAGAGCAACGCGTGCCGGAGCGAACGGCCCAGGTCTGCCGCGATGGCCTGCACCGCGATGGTCTCGGCGGGGGACCAGGGCCGCGAGTGGCCCATCTGCAGCAGGGTGAGCGTTCCCAACAGCTCGGCACCGGCTCCCACCGGCACCAGGAGCGCGGAGCGCGCGCCGTCATCGCGAGCGAGCTGACGGAGCGGCTCGGCCGCCGGGGTGCCGGAGGACGCGTCGAGGTCGACGAGCGCGAAGACCTTGCCCGCTGCCCACAGCGACTCGGGCCACTCCGTCGAGTCGTCTTCCGCCAGGGAGTCCAGTGTCCGGCGGCCGAGCGGCGCAACGTCAATCTCGTGCCACTCTGCGCTGAGCGGGGCGAGCCGGTCGCCATGGACCAGACGGAGAATGACCCGGTCGACCCCGAAAGACGAACCGAGCTCCCCGACGGCCGTACGCACCACGGTGTCGGCGTCGAGGCCGTCCCGGATGCGCAACCCCACGTCGTGCGCCAGTCGCCGCATCCACTCGCCATGCTGGTCGGCGGCTCGGCTCCGGTCGCTCTCGTCGGCAAGGGCGTTGAGTGCTTCCCCCAACGCAAGAACCTCGACCGGACCGCGAGACACGTCGGCCCTCGCCTCGGACTCTCCGCCTGCCAGGCGTCGCACTGTCTCTCTGAGGGCGACCAGTGGCCGCAGCAGGTGGTGGACCGTGCTCCAGGCGGCGACCAGCCCGAACAGCAGCGAGGTGGCCGTTGCCAGCAGCAGGAGGAGCGTGACGGCCCGCCTCACAGCTGCCCCTCGGAGTTGAGTCGATTGCAGCTCCGCGCCCAGCGACTCCTCCAGCCGCTCGTTGGCACCGCGGTACGTGTCGAAGGACTCCTTGGCGGCGACGACGTCGCGGGTGGCCCGTACCTCCTCCAGCGCGCCCTCACGCGCCACCGCTCGACGAACGGGGTCGCCGTAGAGGTCCAGCCAGCGTTTGCCGGTCGCCTCCTGAGCGCGGGTCAGCCGGTCCGTGCGGTGAGCGCGGATCTCCCGGAGGTGGGCGAGCCAGGCCGTCCGCTCCACGTCGTAACCGTCGATGAACGACGGGTCGCCGGTGTAGAGATAGCCGCGAACAGCACTCTGTGCCTGGGTCAG
>JAJAYQ010000149.1 GCA_026786145.1 Spirochaetaceae bacterium
CGGTTGAGCATGAAGTAGCTCAGGAACTGGAACAGCCCGGTTGAGAGCAGGGCCGCCAGGACCAGACCTGCCCCAGTGAACGCACGCGCCTCCGGCGTCAGGAACTGCTGGACCGGCCGCAGGTCCTCGTCAGCGGCGAACTCGTCCGCGTCCCCCATGGCGTCCATGACGTCGGACCCTAGCGGTCGCGCCGAGAGTCGCATGGCAGGCTTGACCCGTGAGCGATGTCGAGACCCTGGTCGACCGGTGGTTGTCCCTTCCGGAGGTCGCGGAGCTGCTGGAGGTCCCGGCGACCCGCGCCCGTCAGCTGGTCGCCGAGCGACAGATCCTCGCGGTGCGCCGCGGCGAGAACAACGCGCTGATGGTGCCGGCCGAGTTCGTCCAGGCCGGCCGGGTGCTCAAGGGTTTGCAAGGAACGTTGACCCTGCTCCTCGACGCGCGCTTCTCCGACGAGGATGCGATGACGTGGCTGTTCACCGCTGACGACACCCTTCCGGGATCGCCCGTCGACGCGCTGGTCGCCAACCGCGGCACCGAGGTCAAGCGTCGGGCGCAGGCACTGGGCTTCTGACGTGCGCCACCTCGCGTACGTCGGCATGCTCGCGTTCTGCCTCCTCGGCACGTTGCCGCTCGAGCTCTTGCTCGGGGTGCGGGTCTACCGGCAGTGGCGCCGGCTGCTGCTGACCCTGCTGCCGGTCGTGGCGGTCTTCCTCGTGTGGGACCTGTACGCGATCGCGGCCGGGCACTGGGACTTCGACCCGGCGCAGCTGCTCGGGGTGGTGCTGCCGGGCGGCGTCCCGGTCGAGGAGCTGCTGTTCTTCGTCGTAGTGCCGACGTGTGCGCTGCTGGCCTTCGAGGCCGTAGGCCGGGTCAAGGGCTGGCCGGCAGGGGACGAGTGAGCTACACCGTTCTCGCGGTCGTGGGCGTCGCGGGCGCCCTCGTCCTGGACCTTCTCGTCCTGCGGACCCGGGTGGTGACCCTGCGGGCGTTCTGGACGGCGTACGCGATCGTGGTCTTCTTCCAGCTGGTCACCAACGGCTGGCTCACCGGTCGCGAGATCGTGACCTATGACGAGTCCCAGATCCTCGGGTTGCGTGTGGTGTTCGCCCCCGTCGAGGACCTGTTGTTCGGCTTCTCGCTGGTCGTGCAGACCCTGGCGTGGTGGGTGTGGTGGGGACGCCGCCACTCACGCGCCTCGTCGGGCCCGGCGCGCCCTGACCAAGCCCGGTAGCGCGACTCCCAGGCGCCGGGTCAGGGGGACGCCGACGCGCCGGTCCAGCACCTGGTAGTCCGCCCTCTCCACCGCGTCGAGGATGCCGCCGTAGAGGGCGAACGCGGTGCGGATGCAGTCGCGACTGGTGGGGTGCAGCAGGTCGATGCCAGGCTCCGCCTCGGCGTAGAGCTCTCTCGTCCTCGCGATCTCGTAGGCGAGCAGGTCCCGCACACCCGGCGACGCCGGACGTCCATCTGCAGGCCGGAGGTCGTGTCGGGTGACACCGAAACGGTCGAGGTCCTCCTGCGGGAGGTAGACCCGGCCCCGCCGGAGGTCCTCGCCCACGTCACGGATGAAGTTGGACAGCTGGAAGGCCTCGCCGAGGGTGCGTGCGTGGGCAGCGGCCTTGGCCTCCGCGCCGGCGACGGGCTCGAGGATCGGCACCATCTGGAGGCCGATGACTGCTGCGGAGCCGTCCATGTACCGCTCGAGATCGGCGTACGTCGGATAGCCGGTGATCGTGATGTCCATCTGCATCGACGCGAGGAACGCCTCGAAGGTCGCAGTCGGGATGGCCCAGGTCCGCGCGGTGTGGATGGCCGCGCGGCTGACCGGGTGGTCGCTGTACCCGCGAGCGAGGTCCTCGAGGAACCGGTCGGACCATGCGACGAGCTCCGCGGGGTCGGGGGAGGTGAGGTCGTCGACCAGCTCGTCGGCGTAGCGGGCCAGGCCGTAGAGCGCGTGCACGTGCGGGCGCTTGGCCGGTGGCAGCAGGAGCGTCGAGAGGTAGTACGTCTTGCCGTGCCGGGAGTTCAGGCGCCGGCACTGGGCGTACGCCGCGCGCAGGGACGGATGGGTGATCCCCGCCGCGTCCAGCTCCCGTCCCGCACTCACCCGGGCGACCCACCACAGTGCCTCGGGGTGAGGCCCGGTGCGTCGCGCGCCCCACGCTGGGCCGTCGCGGCGGCCGGCGCCGACTGTGGTGTTCTCCCCAGGCCGCGGGTCCCCGGGGTCCGTCCACAGACGTCCGCGCACGGCCCAGGGAAGCGCGGTGTGGGACCCAGGGTGGGTTCATGGACCCCCTGAGCGCCCTCGAGGCCCGGGACGGCGTGGCGAGCTTCGGCGAGCTGATGCGCGACGGTGTGCAGCCGAGCCGGCTGAACCTCGCGGTCGAGTCCGGTTCCGTGGCCCGGCCGCACCGAGGCGTGTATGTGCTGCCGAGCGCGTTCGCGCCGTTCGCGGCCGCCAAACGGCTCGGCGGCACCGTCTCGCACACGTCTGCGGCCCGTTTCCACGGCTTCGCACTCCTGGCGGAACCGGGACAGCACCACGTCACGGTTCCGCGCGGCCGTCGCAAGGAGCGGCTGGCAGGTGCCGTTATCCACCGGCGGGACGTGTCGGCCGACGAGGAGCTGGCCAGGTGGCCCGTCACCGGGCCACTTCGCACGTGCCTGGACTGTCTGCGCCTCCTGCCGCTGCGTGATGCGGTGGTCCTCGGGGACTCGGCGCTGCGGATGGAGCGGGTCAGCCACGACCAGCTGGTCACGGGCGCGGCTCTGCTTCGAGGCAACCGCTCCGCCGCGGCGCGGAGGGCCGCGTCGATGCTCGACCCGCGAGGGGAGTCGGCTCTCGAGTCGGTGGCACGCGTCGAGATGCACCTCGCCGGGCTGCCCGAGCCGGAGCCGCAGGTCGTGATCGAGACGCCGCTGGGTTCCCATCGCCTGGACTTCTACTTTCGAGCGCACCACGTCGGCGTGGAGACGGACGGCTTCGCCACGCACGGCATGCGGTCGGGGCTGCTCCGCGACTGCGAGCGGCACAACGCTTACGTGGTCGGGGGCGTCCTCGTGGTGCGGTTCGGCTACGAGCACGTCGTGGGTATGCCGGCCTTTTTCACCAGCACTGTTGAGCTCGCTCTCCAGGTCGGTGCCCAGCGGCAGGCACCACAGTGCGCCCGTTGCGGGGGCGTGGTCGTGGCCGCTGCCGCCTGAGCGGGCACGAGAACCTTGCGCACTGTGGTAGGTCGCCACGGTCAGCGGATGGCGCGGGACCGGTATGTGGGGTCGGGGCCGAGGATGCGCTCGGCCGCCAGCCGGCCGGAGATGAGCACCATCGGCACCCCGACACCGGGCTGGGTGCCCGAGCCGGCGAACACCACGTTCTCGCCCCAGATGTTGTGCGGCCGGAACGGCCCCGTCTGGGTGAACGAGTGCGCTGCCGCGAAGGGCGCACCCCGCTCCATGCCGCGACGCCCCCAGTCCAGCGGCGTCGTCACGTGCTCGACCTCGATCGCGTCGCCGAACCCGCTGTAGCCCCGCTTCTCCAGCGTCTCCAGCACATGGTCGCGGTAGCGCGGCGCCTCGGCGACCCAGTCGATGGGCGCGTCGAGGTTCGGCGTCGGGAACAGCACGTAGTAGATGTGCCGGCCCTCCGGCGCCAACGAGGGGTCGCTGCGGGTCGGGTTGGTGACGAGCACCGACGGGTCGCTCATCACCCGGCCCTCGTCGATGATCTCGCGGAACACCTGCCGCCAGGCGCTGCCGAAGTGGATGTTGTGGTGAGCCATCTCGTCGTAGGACGCCGACGACCCGGCCTGCATCAGGTAGCACGACGGCGAGTAGCGCAGCCGCCGCACCGACCACGGCTGCTCCCCGAGCAGGTCGCGGTAGGCCACCGGCAGGTCCGGGTTGAGCACCACCGCGTCGCACGGGAAGCGACCTCCGTCGGCCGTCAGAACGGCCGTCGCCCGGCGCCCGCGCCGCTCGATGCCGGTCACCTCGGTGCCGTAGCGGAAGTCGACGCCGTGCTTCTCCGCGGCAGCCGCCATTGCCCGCGGGACCGCGTGCATGCCGCCGCGGGGGAAGAACACACCAGCGACGGAGTCCATGTAGGCGATGACGGCGTAGATCGCCAGCGCGTCGTACGGCGAGAGGCCGGCGTACATGGCCTGGAACGAGAACACGCGCCGGGTCCGGTCGTCCTTCAGGAACTGCTCCACCTTGGGTGCCAGCCGCCGGAACCCGCCGATGGCGGCCAGCCGCACCAACGACGGCCGGACCAGTGACAGCGGGGAGTCGATGTTGCGGTCGATGAAGTCGCGCATCTCCAGCCGGTAGAGCTCGGAGACGAAGTCGACATAGCGCCGGTAGCCGGCCGCCTCGTCCGGCCCGACCACCGTCTCGAGCTCCGCGCACATCGCCTCGACGTCGGCGTGCACGTCCATCGATGTCCCGTCGGCGAACCGCGCGCGGTACAGCGGCGAAACCGGATCGAGGGTCAACCAGTCCGACATCTCCTCGCCGACACAGTCGAACGCATCGGCGATGAGGTCAGGCATCGTCAGCACTGTCGGGCCGGTGTCGAACGCATAGCCGCTGTCGGTGAGGAGGCCGGCCCGCCCGCCCGGCACGAGCTCACGCTCCAGCACGGTGACGCGGCGACCCGCGCCGGCGAGCCGCAGCGCCGCCGACAGGCCGCCGAGGCCGGCCCCCACGACCACGACGTGGTCGGTAGGCCCGGTGACGCGCTTCACTGTGCTGCCGGTTCGCTCGTGCGCCTCGCTGGCGCTCGTCGCTCGCTCACTGCGTACGCGTGGTCGCGGCGGCGACCAGCCGCTCGAGGACCGCGCGGGCCTGCCCCGGGACGCCGGCCGCCACCGACAGGGCGCGGGCGGAGAGGCCGGAGATCATGCCCTCGACGGCGTCGAGCGCCCCACATCCGCGCATGACCTCCCGCAGGTGGTCGACGCCAGCGGTGTCGAGCCGCGGGTCGCCGAGGCTGCGGCGCACCTGCGCTGCCTCCGCGGGGGAGCAGCGCTCCAGGGTGAGGGCGACCAGGACGGTGCGCTTGCCCTCGCGCAGGTCGTCGCCGGCCGGCTTCCCGGTGGCTGCGGGGTCGCCGAAGACGCCGAGGACGTCGTCGCGGAGCTGGAAGGCCTCCCCTAGCGCGCGGCCGTACTCGGCGTACGTCCTCAGCAGCTCGCGTCCTGCGCCCGCGAGGGTGCCGCCGAGGAGGAGAGGCTGTTGGACGCTGTACTTCGCGCTCTTGTAGAGGATGATGTGGCGAGCCCGCTCGACCGAGGTCGACGCCTGGACCTGCTCGAGCATGTCGAGGTACTGACCGCTCATCAGCTCGGTGCGCATCCGGTCGAAGACGGAACGGCCCGCCGCCAGCTGCTCGGCCGGGAGCGCCGCTCGGGCATAGAGCTCGTCGCACCACGACAGGCACAGGTCGCCGGCCAGGATCGCCCCTGCCACGCCGAAGGTCTCCGGCGAGCCGAGCCAGCCGTTGCCCCGGTGCATTGCCGCGAAGCGCCGGTGGGCTGCGGGCATGCCCCGCCGGGTGTCGCTGCCGTCCATGACGTCGTCGTGCAGCAGGGCCGCCGCCTGGAAGAGCTCGAGGGCCGCGGCGACGGAGACGATGCCGGGGAGGTCGGAGCCACCGGCGCCGCGCCAGCCCCAGTAGCAGAAGGCCGCGCGCAGCCGCTTGCCGCCGCGCAGCAGGTCGCCGACCGCGTCCATCAGCGGGGCGAGGTCCTCGCTGATCCCGTCGAGGACGTCCGCCTGACCGGCCAGCGTGTGGTCGAGCGTCTTGGAGATGCGGTCCCTCAGGTCCTCGACATCGAGCGGGTCGAGCGCATCGAGCGGGTCGAGCGCATCGAGCGGCCCCACCGTGCCATCGGCTGTGTCCACACCTCCGGAGCCTAGGCGCATGGTCGGTCTTCTGATCGACGGCCTGACCCGGATGCACCCGCTCGCGTAGCCTCGGGACGTGAGCGCGTCCCGGTCTGCCCGTCCCCGGGACCCCTGGTCCCGCGAGAGCGTCATGCCCGAGCGCGGTCCGTCGCTGCGGGACCTCCTGCGCTCCGGCCGGCAGTCCTTCTCCTTCGAGTTCTTCCCGCCCAAGACCGACGACGGTGAGCGCAAGCTGTGGACCGTGCTCCGCCGGCTCGAGGCGCTGCGCCCGACGTTCGTCTCGGTGACCTACGGAGCAGGCGGCTCGACGCGGGACCGCACGGTCGCGATGACCGCGGCCATCGCCCAGGAGACCACCCTCATGCCGGTCGGTCACTTCACCGCCGTCGACCACTCCCGGGCCGAGCTGCGCCACATCATCGGTCAGTACGCCGCAGCAGGTGTCAAGAACGTCCTCGCCCTCCGCGGCGACCCGCCCGGCGACCCGACGGCCGACTGGGTGAAGCATCCCGACGGCGTGCATTACGCCGAGGACCTGGTCCGGCTGCTCAAGACCTCTGGCGACTTCTGCGTCGGGGTCGCGGCGTTCCCCGAGCGCCACCCCCGGTCGCCGGACTTGGAGACCGACATCCGGTACTTCGTGCAGAAGTGCCGGGCAGGGGCCGACTACGCCATCACCCAGATGTTCTTCGACCCCGACGACTACCTGCGCCTGCGCGACCGGGTGGCCGCTACCGGCTGCGACGTCCCGATCATCCCCGGCATCATGCCCGCGACCAACGTCCGCCAGATCGAGCGCTTCGCCCAGCTGTCCAACGCGGCTTTTCCGCCGGACCTCGCTGCCCGGCTCCACGCGGTCGAGGACGACGCCGACCTGATGCGCGCGGTCGGTGTCGAGGCGGCTACGGCGCTGTGCGAGCGACTGCTCGCCGAAGGGGTGCCGGGCCTGCACTTCATCACGCTGAACACCTCGACCGCGACGCGCGAGATCTACCAGCAGCTCGGTCTCCACGACCGCGTCTAGGGCAGGCGACGGTGGACCGCGAGGCGTACTTCGACGGATGGTCGGTGCTGCACGGCGGTCACGACCCGCGCGAGAACCCGCTGGTGCGCGGCTGGCTGACAGCGGCGTACGCCGTGGCCCGACCCTTTGCTCGCGCCCGGGTGCCACCCGACCTCGTCACGCTCGGGGGTCTGCTCGCCGCCGCCGCCGCCCCTGCACTGGCCGCCGGAGGTGACGGGTGGTGGCTGGCAGGGGCGGCGGCTGTCGTCGTCCTGTCCGGGCTGCTGGACAGCCTCGACGGCGCGGTCGCGCTGCTCAGCGGCCGGACCACCAGATGGGGGCACGTGCTGGACTCCGTCGCCGACCGCGCCAGCGACACTCTCTTCGTGGCGGCCCTGTGGCTGGCGGGCGCCCCGGGCGTGCTCTGTGCCGCCGGAGGCACGCTGATGTTCCTCCAGGAGTACGCGAGGGCGCGCGCCGGCGCGGGGGGGATGACCGAGGTGGGCGTTGTCACCGTGTGGGAGCGGCCCACCCGCGTGATCGTGACCTCGGCGTTCCTGGCCTCGACCGCGCGGCTGGGTGACCCGTGGGCCACGCTCGGCGCCGCGGCGTGGGTGGGACTGGGCACGGTCGGACTGGTGCAGCTCCTTCTCGTCGTCCGCCGCCGGCTCGCCTGAGGAGGCTCCACATGGCCAAGCTCATCTACTCGGCGATCACCTCGTTCGACGGCTAGACGGCCGACGAGGACGGCAACTTCGACTGGGCTGCACCGGACGACGTCATCGTCTCGCCGGTCGTCGTGGGAGCCGGCACCCGGTCGCTTCCTACCGACATCCGCCTGAGACTCGAGCTGCTGGACGAGCGTCGCTTCGAAAGCGGCGTGGTCCACCTCCACCACCGCACCGGCGCGTAGTCCCGCGACTTGCTCACCAAGGAGGCCAACAGTGGACTGGACCCTGCAGGTCGTCGTGCAGATGCACGTCGAGCCACTGATCCGGCAAGAGGACTGGGGCCGCTTCGGCGCGAGCTGAGCGCAACCCGCTGACGGCAGGCCGTAGATTCGGCACATGCCGAGCGATCTTGTCCTCAAGGCGATGAACGCGATCCACCGCACCGTGCTCACGGTCAGTGGCGGGCGCGTGGGGTGGGCCGCGTGGGACATGCCCGTGCTGAAGCTGACGACACAGGGCCGCAGGTCCGGCCGCCCACGATCGGTGATGCTCACCTCACCGCTGCAGGAGGGCACGACTCTGGTCGTCGTCGCATCCCGCGGAGGGGACGACAGGCCTCCTGCCTGGTTGCTCAACCTGCAGGAGACGCCGGAAGTCAGCGTGACCCTGCAAGGAGAGCCGACGGCACGCATGCGAGCCCGCGTGGCGACTGCAGCGGAACGACACCGGTTGTGGCCGCTCGTGGTCGCCGACCACAGGAACTACGCCGCCTACCAGTCACGGACCACGCGGGAGATCGCCCTCGTCCTGCTCGAACCGGAAGCCTGACCCGGCTGCCGGCTCAGGTGCCGATGCGCTCGCTACCGCTGGCCTTGAAGACGCAGGCCACGCTCGGGCGCGGGTAGCCACCGGTCGGCAGCTTGTCCGGCCACGTGCTCGACGGCCTGTCGAACGTCGACCCGTCCGTCTCGCCCGGGTGCTGGACGGCGACGAACACGGAGCGGTGGTCGGCGGTGATGAGCGGCCCGCACGTCTCGGCACCGAAGGGCACGGTGAGGAACTGCTTCAGGTGTCCGCGCTCGGGACCCTTGACCTGGGTCGCGAACAGCCCGTCGTTGGAGCCCAGCACGTTTCCGTCGGTGGCGATCCACAGGTTGCCGACCGGGTCGAAAGCGACGTTGTCCGGGCAGGAGATCGGGCTGACCTGTGACTTGTCGTAGCCGGCGAAGTAGGTCTCGGACGCCAGCGGCTCGCCGGCGATGAGGAAGATGTTCCACCCGAAGTGCTCGGACGCGGCGTCGTTGTGGTGCTCGCGCCACTCGATCACGTGGCCGTTGCGGTTGCCCTTCTCGAGACCCTTCGCGGTGTGCGACTGGGTGAGGGGGTTGGCCTCGTGCGGGCCGCTGACCCGGTTGGAGTTGTTGGTCAGCGCGACGTACACGCGGCCGGTCACCGGGTTCCGCTCGATGTCCTCCGGGCGGTCCATCTTGGTCGGCGCCAGGCTCGGGTCGGCCTTGCCGACCTCGTCGGCCGCGAGCCTGGTGTAGACCAGCACCCAGTCGACCGCTCGCCCGGGCACCATGCTGACGCCGTCCTTCACCAGCGGGATCCAGCGGCCCCGGCCGTCGAAGTTGCGGTCGGAGGGCACGGTCCCCTTGCCGTCGATCTCGTCGGGGGTGTCCCCGGTGAACTGCGCGACGTACAGGTCGCCCTCGTCGAGCAG
>JAJAYQ010000150.1 GCA_026786145.1 Spirochaetaceae bacterium
CGTCGAAGAAGGTCACCCTCGAGCTCGGCGGCAAGGCCGCGAACATCGTGTTCGAGGACGCTCCTGTCGACCAGGCCGTCGAGGGCATCGTGAACGGCATCTTCTTCAACCAGGGGCACGTGTGCTGCGCGGGGTCGCGGCTGCTGGTGCAGGAGAGCGCCTACGACCAGGTGCTCGACGGTCTCAAGCGCCGGCTCGCCACGCTGCGCCTGGGTGACCCGCTGGACAAGAACACCGACATCGGTGCCATCAACTCCGCCGAGCAGCTGGCACGCATCCGCGAGCTCTCCCAGGTCGGCGAGGACGAGGGCGCCGCCCGGTGGTCGCCACCGTGCGAGCTGCCCGAGAAGGGCTTCTGGTTCCCACCCACGATCTTCACCGGCGTCACGCAGGCGCACCGGATCGCGCGCGAGGAGATCTTCGGTCCTGTCCTGTCGGTGCTGACGTTCCGCACGCCGCAGGAGGCCGTCGAGAAGGCCAACAACACTCCCTACGGCCTCTCGGCCGGGGTGTGGACCGAGAAGGGCTCCCGCATCCTCTGGATGGCCGGGCAGCTGCGCGCCGGGGTGGTGTGGGCCAACACGTTCAACCGGTTCGACCCCGCGTCGCCCTTCGGTGGCTACAAGGAGTCCGGTTACGGCCGCGAGGGCGGCCGCCACGGTCTGGAGGCCTACCTCGATGTCTGAGCGGATCGATGTCCGGAAGACATACAAGCTCTACATCGCCGGCAAGTTCCCCCGGTCCGAGAGTGGTCGGTCCTATGAGGTAGCCGACTCGAAGGGGCGCTTTCTCGCCAACGCCGCCATGGCCTCGCGCAAGGACGCCCGCGACGCCGTGGTGGCTGCGCGCGCCGCGTTCCCCGGGTGGTCGGGCGCCACGGCGTACAACCGTGGTCAGGTCCTCTATCGCGTCGCCGAGCTGATGGAGGGCCGGCGCGAGCAGTTCGTCGCCGAGGTCGCCGCAGGTGAGGGGCTGTCCAAGGGCAAGGCCGAGTCCGCGGTGTCCGAGGCGATCGACCGGTGGGTCTGGTACGCCGGGTGGTCGGACAAGGTCATGGCGGTGCATGGCTCGGCCAACCCGGTCGCGGGGCCGTACTTCGACTTCTCGGTGCCCGAGCCGACCGGGGTGGTGGCGGTCATCGCCCCGCAGGAGTCCTCGCTGCTCGGGTTGGTGTCGGTGCTCGCGCCCGCGATCGTCACCGGCAACACCACGGTGGTGCTCGCCAGCGAGTCCGCACCCCTGCCCGCCGTGACCCTGTCCGAGGTGCTGGCCACCTCCGACGTCCCTGGTGGCGTCGTGAACATGCTGACCGGCCGCGCCGCGGAGGTGGCACCGTGGCTGGCCTCGCACATGGACGTCAACGCCATCGACCTCGCCGGTGCGCCGGTTGACAGCCTGGTCGACCTGCAGGTCGCCGCCGCCGACAACCTCAAACGCGTCCTGCGTCCCCGCGGCGACAACTGGGCCCGCACCCCAGGCACCGAGCGACTTTTCGCCCACCTCGAGACCAAGACGGTCTGGCACCCGATCGGCGTCTGAGGGGTGCCTCTCGCCACCCGGGTGGTGCTGCTCGCCGGGCCGTCGGGTTCGGGCAAGACCCACCTCGCGCAAGCCTCCGGCCTCCCCCTGCTCGACCTCGACGACTTCTACAAGGACGGCGAAGACCCGACCTCGCCGCGACACCCGACCCTGGGCATCGTCGACTGGGACGACCCTGCGTCCTGGGACGGCGCCGGGGCGTTGGACGCACTTGAGTCGATCTGCCGGGACGGCGCGGCCGACGTGCCCGTCTACGACATCTCCCGCGACGGGCGGGTCGGCACCCGCCCCTTCGAGGTGGGCGCCTACCGGGCGTTCGTCGCGACCGGCATCTTCGCCGCCGAGCTCGTCGCGGGTGCCCGCGAGCGCGCGCTGCTGGCCGACGCGATCGTGCTGCGCCGGTCGCGCGTCAAGAACTTCCTGCGCCGGCTGCGCCGCGACCTGGCCGAGCACCGCAAGCCGCCCTTGACGCTCGTCCGCCGGGGCCTGAACCTCCTGCGCGCAGAACCCGCCATCGTGGCCAGACAGGTCGCGCTGGGCGCCCGCGCCTGCAACCGCACCGACACCCTCGCTGCCCTGGCCGCCCTCCGCGCCGCGGCCTCATCCACCTGACGCGAAGTGGACCGGTCGGGCGCGGCGTGTCCTGCCAGCGCGCCGGTCCACTTGCCTCGGTTCACTGAAGCTAGGGGGTTGCCCAGTCGCGGCTGAGGTCGTCGCACACCTCGACCGCGAGGTCGACGAAACGCCGCACCGTCGGCGGCAGCTGCCGGTCGACGTGCCAGATGACCGCCAGGTGGCGAGGCGGCAGGCCGGACACGACGGGGATCACGACCACCTCGGGGTCGTCCTCGTCCACCGTGAGCCGCGGCATCAACGCGTAGCCCAGCCCTGCGGCGACGAAGCCCTGGATCGTCGGGTTGTCATTGGAGCGGAACACGAAGCTCGGCTCGGCGCCGGTCCGGCGCAGGTGCATCAGCAGCTCGACGTCGAGGTCGTCGTCACTGAAGCCGATCAACGGCAGCCGGGCGACGGCCCGCAGGGAGATCGACGGATTGCCCGCCTCCGGCGCGTCGGCGGGCGCGAGGAGGACGAACGGGTCGTCGAGCACCGGGCGTACGCCGAACGGACCGTCGGGCACCGGCAGCGGCGCGAAGGCCAGGTCGCACCGGCCGGACTCGACGGCATCGCCGATGTCGGCGTGGTCGTGGATCTCCATCGGCACCAGCTCGATGTCGGGCCACTCGGCGCGAAACCGACGCAGCAGCCGGGGCAGCACCTTGGTCCCGACGCTCTGCAGGGTGCCGACCCGCAGCGACCCGCGCTCGCCGGCCAGGATCGCTGCGATGTCTGCCTGCGCGGCGTTCAGCCGGGACACGACTGCCCGCGCGTGCACCACCAGCGCCTCCCCGACCGCGGTGAGGCGCACGCGGCGCGGGCCACCCCGACGCTCGAACAGCGGCGCCCCCACCGCCCGCTCGAGGGCGGCGACCTGCTGACTCACCGCGGACTGGGTGTAACCCAGCTCGCTCGCGGCGGCGCTGAACGTGCCGGTGTCCACGACCGAGAC
>JAJAYQ010000151.1 GCA_026786145.1 Spirochaetaceae bacterium
CACAATGGTGCCGTGACCGACGCCCTTTTCGCCGCCAGAGCGCGCGTCCTGCGTGACCTCGCGGCCTACGGCCTCGACACCGCACCCTCCGTCTCGGTGCTCGACGAGGTGCTCATGTCGCGGCGGTGGTGGCTCGACCAGTGGCCGGCGGGCGCGGCGTACGTCGCCTGCCTGGTCGCGCAGGACGTGCAGGAGGCGCTGCTCGAGTCGGTGGGGCGCTGGCCGCTCTGCGACCGTTCCCACGTCGACCTCGAGGACGGCTCCGTGCCCCACGAGCTGCGGGTGGCCCCGGACCTGGGCGAGGACCCGCACTGGGTCTGCGAGGAGGACGGCACCGTGGTGGCTTCGGTCGGTCAGCTGGCCGCGGGCAGATAGGGAGCACGCCGTCGGACCTCCTCGGTGCCGGGGCGGGCGCCTGTGCACAACTTCGCGGCCGCTCGGGCGGAATTCCCTACCGTCGTCACCGTCGTCGTGTGACGACCGTCCGCTCGCCCGATGCACCGGAGGCCCGCCATGACCGCGTTCCGCGTCACCCCCGCCGAACTCGTCGCACTCGCCCAGCAGGTCCAGGGAACCTCGGGCCAGATCGAGGGCGAGCTGGCGTCCCTGCGCAGCCGGGTGCTGCCGATCAGCGGCACCTGGACCGGGCAGGCGCAGGACCGGTTCCAGATCCTGTACGACGAGTGGAGCCGGAGTGCCCAGGGCCTGCAGCAGGCGCTGGCCGGGATCAGCCAGCTGCTGGCCCAGGCCGGCCACGGGTACGAGGACGCGGAGCAGCGGATCGCCGGGAGCTTCGCCGGCCGCTGACCTGTGCGCCGCTCCAGCCGGTCGAGGCGCCACCGCGCGGGAGAACCCAGGAGTTCCGTCAGCGACCTTTCGGTGACGACGCGCCGGCAGGTCGCCCAACAAGGTCGCTCGAGAGTCCCTGAACATGACGAGGGCGGCACCCCGGGAGTCCCAGGATGCCGCCCTCGGGCAGAGCGTTGGTGCGGGCGGGCTAGAAGTCCATGCCGCCCATGCCGCCGTCGCCCATTCCGCCGCCGCCACCGGCGGAGGCCTTCTCGGGCTTGTCGGCGATGACGGCCTCGGTGGTGAGGAAGAGACCGGCGATCGAGGCCGCGTTCTGCAGCGCCGAGCGCGTGACCTTGGCCGGGTCGATGATGCCGGCCTTGATCATGTCCTTGTACTCACCGGTGGCTGCGTCCAGGCCCCATCCGACCTTGAGGTTGCGGACCTTCTCGACCACGACGCCGCCTTCGAGGCCGGCGTTGACGGCGATCTGCTTGAGCGGCGCCTCCAGCGCGATCTTCACGATGTTGGCACCCGTCAGCTCGTCCTTCTCGAGGTCGAGCTTCTCGAACGCGGTGGTCGCCGCCTGCAGGAGCGCGACGCCACCACCGGCGACGATGCCCTCCTCGACGGCGGCCTTCGCATTGCGCACCGCGTCCTCGATGCGGTGCTTGCGCTCCTTGAGCTCCACCTCGGTGGCCGCTCCAGCCTTGATGACGGCAACGCCACCGGCCAGCTTGGCAAGGCGCTCCTGGAGCTTCTCGCGGTCGTAGTCGGAGTCCGACTTCTCGATCTCGGCGCGGATCTGGTTGACGCGACCGGCGATCTGGTCGGCTTCCCCGGCACCCTCGACGATCGTCGTCTCGTCCTTGGTGACGACGACCTTGCGGGCCCGGCCGAGCAGGTCCAGACCGGCGTTCTCGAGCTTGAGGCCGACCTCCTCGGAGATGACCTGGCCGCCGGCGAGGATCGCGATGTCCTGCAGCATGGCCTTGCGGCGGTCGCCGAAGCCGGGAGCCTTGACCGCGACCGACTTGAACGTGCCACGGATCTTGTTCACGACCAGGGTCGCGAGAGCCTCGCCCTCGACGTCCTCGGCGATGATGGCCAGCGGCTTGCCCGACTGCATGACCTTCTCCAGCAGCGGGAGCAGGTCCTTCACCGAGGAGATCTTGGAGTTCAGGATCAGGACGTAAGGGTCGTCGAGGACCGTCTCCATCCGCTCCGGGTCGGTGACGAAGTACGGCGAGATGTAGCCCTTGTCGAAGCGCATGCCCTCGGTGAGCTCCAGCTCGAGCCCGAAGGTGTTGCTCTCCTCGACGGTGATGACGCCTTCCTTGCCGACCTTGTCCATCGCCTCGGCGATCATCTCGCCGATCAGCGGGTCAGCGGCCGAGATCGAGGCCGTGGCAGCGATCTGCTCCTTGGTCTCGACCTCCTTGGCCATCTTCAGCAGCTCTTCGCTGACGCGCTCGACAGCCTTCTCGATGCCCTTCTTGAGGGCCATCGGGTTGGCGCCCGCTGCGACGTTGCGCAGGCCCTCGCGCACCAGTGCCTGGGCGAGGACGGTCGCGGTCGTCGTGCCGTCACCGGCGACGTCGTCCGTCTTCTTGGCGACCTCCTTGACGAGCTCCGCGCCGATCTTCTCGTACGGGTCCTCGAGCTCGATCTCCTTGGCGATGGAGACGCCGTCGTTGGTGATCGTGGGGGCGCCCCACTTCTTCTCGAGGACGACGTTGCGGCCGCGCGGGCCGAGGGTCACCTTGACCGCGTCGGCCAGCTGGTTCATGCCGCGCTCGAGGCCGCGACGGGCCTCTTCGTCGAACGCAATGATCTTGGACATACGGGTTCGGGTCCTCCCGGTCGGGGCCGTACATGCTGTCACTCTCGGGTGCAGAGTGCTAACCCATGATTAGCACTCTCACCCGGTGAGTGCAAGCCGTGGTCGCTCGGTCAGCCCAACCCGGTGGCCTCGAACGCGTCGGCCGACGCCGCAATGGTCGCGGCCGGCCCGACCACACCCGCGACCGCGTCGAGAGTCTTGAGCCCCTCCCCGGTGTTCAGGACGACGGTGTCCGCGTCGGGGTCGAGCCGGCCGGCGTCGAGCAGCTTCTTGAGCGTCGCGACGGTCACCCCGCCGGCTGTCTCGGCGAAGATGCCCTCGGTGCGCGCCAGCAGGCGGATGCCGGCCACGATCTCCTCGTCGGTCACGTCCTCCACCAGGCCACCGGTGCGCCGCACGCTGTCCAGCACGTAAGGCCCGTCCGCCGGGTTGCCGATGGCCAGCGACTTGGCGATCGTGTCCGGGCGCACCGGGCGTACGACCTCGTGGCCGGCCTTGAACGCCGCCGAGACCGGAGAGCAGCCGGTCGCCTGGGCACCGTAGAGGCGGTAGGGCGACCCGTCGACCAGACCCAGTGATGCCAGCTCGCCGAAGGACTTGTCGATCTTGGTGAGCTGGGACCCGGAGGCCACCGGGACGACGACCTGCTCCGGCAGGCGCCACCCCAGACCCTCGGCGATCTCGTACCCCAGCGTCTTGGAGCCCTCGGCGTAGTAGGGCCGCACGTTGACGTTGACGAAAGCCCAGTCCTCGTGGTCCCCGGCGAGCTCGGACGCGACCCGGTTCACGTCGTCGTACGTCCCCTCGACCGCGACCAGCGTTCCGCCGTAGACCGCGGTCGTGATGATCTTCTGCTGCTCCAGGTCGGCCGGGACGAGGACCACCGAACGGATGCCGGCCCGCGCCGCCGCGGCGGCTACCGCGTTGGCGAGGTTGCCCGTCGACGGGCAGGCCAGCGTCGTGAAGCCGAGCTCGCGAGCGGCGGCCAGGGCCACAGCCACGACCCGGTCCTTGAACGAGTGGGTGGGGTTGGCGCTGTCGTCCTTGACCCAGAGCGCGCGCATCCCCAGCTCGCGGCCGAGGTTGTGCGCTCGCACCAGCGGGGTCGCACCCGGCTCGAGGTTGGGGGTGTCGCGCACCGTGCTCGGGACCGGGAGCAGACCCTGGTAGCGCCAGATGTTTGCCGGGCCGGCCTCGATGGACTCGCGGGTCACTGAGCCGAACTCGTAGGAGACCTCGAGCGGCCCGAAGCACTCGGCGCAGGCGTAGAAGGGGCCGAGCGGGGTGGTGGCGCCGCACTCGCGGCAGGACAGCGCGCGGGCAGGCCCGAGATCGGGGGGTGCCGATGTCGGGGAGGTGGCAGGTATGCGGGATCTGGCGGCAAGGGGGGTGACGGGCACGAGGTTCCTCTCCTCATCTGTCCCGGCGCGGGCGCCGGGGCGGAGTTGGCACCGTGACGGGCGTCTCGCGCGAACGCGGGAGTCCTGTGCGGTTGCCGGGGCTTCGTCGGGCCGTTCCCTCTGCCCCTCTGGATGAGCGGTCTTCAGTTGTGCCGCCCACCGTAACCGGTCCGGCCACGGGTCGAGACCCCGCTGTCCGCACACTGAGACGGGGATGGGTCTCATTACCCTCGTCGGATGCGTGCCTCGATGCGGCTCCGGCAGGTGGCCAACGTGGCCAACCTCTCGACACCGTTGGGCCTGCTGGTGGCCGTGGTCGGGCGCGCCGCGGTGTCGGCCGGACCTGACGGCCTGCTCCTCGCCCGCGGCTACCGGCTCCCGGTCCCCGCCGCCCCCGCCTTCACGGTCGGCAACGTCGTGCTGCTGCGCATCGACGACGCGGCGCTCGCGCGGCGGCCTCTCCTGCTCGCGCACGAGGCCCGCCACGCCACGCAGTACGCCTGGTGCGTAGGCCCGGTGATGCTCCCTCTGTACGGGCTGGCGGCGGCATGGTCATGGCTGCGGTGCGGCAACCCCGCGTCGTACAACGTCTTCGAACGGCGCGCCGGACTCGCGGACGGCGGGTATCAGCCCCGTGGTCGTCGTGCCTGGAATGATCGGCGCCATGTCTGAGCCGACCCTGCTGGTGGCGTCCAACCGCGGCCCGCTCTCCTTCGTCGAGTCCGACGACGGCTCGTTGCTGCCCAGCCGTGGTGGCGGGGGCCTGGTGTCGGGCCTCTCGGGGCTCGGGGCGAGCGACAGCCAGCAGGTCGTGTGGGTCTGCGCCGCCCTGACCGACGGCGACCGCGCCGCAGCCCGGCAGGCACCGGGCGGCCGGCTGGACCGCGCCGGCCACGACACCGCGGGCACGGCCGTACGGATGCTCGACATCGACCCGACGACGTTCCACCGGGCGTACAACGCGATCGCGAACTCCACGCTGTGGTTCATCCACCATCTGCTCTACGCGACACCGACCGCACCCAACTTCGACGCCGGCTTCCGGCGGGAGTGGGCGTCCTACGTGGCGTACAACCGTGCTTTCGCGGAGGCGCTGGCCGAGGACGCGGCCGAGGGCGCCAAGGTCCTGGTCCAGGACTACCACCTGACCCTGCTCCCGCGTCAGCTGCGCGACCTGCGGCCCGACCTGCGCATCGCGCACTTCTCGCACACCCCGTGGGCACCCGTCGACTACTTCCGGCTGCTGCCCGCCGACGTGGCGCGGGACACCTTGCTCGGGATGCTCGGTGCGGACCACGCCGGCTTCCACTCACCACGGTGGGCGCGGGCCTTTGCCGCCTGTTGCGCCGAGGTGCTCGGCGCAGAGATCGGCGGAGACGACGACATGAACGTGTCGTACGCCGGGCGCACCACCCACCTGGGCGTCCACCCGCTCGGCGTCGACGCCGAGAGCCTGCGGGCCCGGGCGCACGAGGACGACGTCGAGTCGAGGGTTACGGCGCTGCGGCGCAAGCTGGAGGATCGTCAGGCCATCATCCGGGTCGACCGCACCGAGCTCTCCAAGAACATCGGACGTGGGCTGCTCGCGTACCGCGAGCTGCTGCGGCGCTATCCGCAGTGGCTTGGCAAGGTCACCCACCTGGCCTCGGCGTACCCGAGCCGCCACGACCTGCCGGAGTACCGCGAGTACACCGCTCACGTGCAACGCCTTGCCGCCGACATCGAGGACGAGTTCGGCACCGACGACTGGCGGCCGCTCATCCTGACCGTGACCGACGACTACGCGCGGTCGCTCGCGCTCTACCGGGTCGGTGACGTCCTGCTGGTCAACCCGGTCCGCGACGGCATGAACCTGGTGGCCAAGGAGGTGCCGGTGCTCTCGGAGGACGGCTGCGTCGTCGTCCTCTCGACCGAGGCCGGGGTGGCTGACGAGTTCGGCGACGATGCGCTGCTGGTCAACCCGTTCGACATCTCCGGCACCGCGGACGCCCTGCACGCCGCGCTGAGCATGTCGGGGGACGAGCGCCGGGACCGCACCGTGCGGTTGGCGGCCGCGTCGACGGCCCTCCCTCCGGCTCGGTGGCTGTCGGACCAGCTCGACGCCATCTAGCCGATGTCGCTGTCGATCAGCTGCTGGAGCAGGACGACGTCGGCCTGGTGCTCGCTCGGCAGCTCGTAGCCCTCGTGAGCCACCAGCTGCATGCGCGCGGACATGCACCGAACGCCGACACCGTCGATCGTCCCGCTGGCCTCGAGCGCCCCGTCGATGAGGACCCGGTCGGTGGACCAGAGCGGAGTCAGCTCGTCCGGGCGGTCATCGAGCACATGGACGTCCACCAGACGACCTGACCCGTCCTGCAGGACGTATGCCGTCGGTTGGCCCGTCTCGTCGAAGAATGCTCCCGGCACGTCGACGTTCTCCTCCCACCGGTAAGCCAGCCGGTAGCCGCGCTCGTGCAGGATCTGCCAGGCAGCGGCGTGCTCACTGAACGCGAGCAGGACGTCGAGGTCCTTGTGCGGTCGAGTGCGTCGGCCGAGCAGCGCGTCGACACCCCAGCCACCGACGACCCAGCAGCGGATATGGCTCAGGTCGAACGCCCTGCACAGCTCGCCCGCCGACGCTTCGTCCATCACGGCCGCACGATCTCCTTGCTCATGTGCCCACACTGCTGCAGATGACGACCGCGCAACAATCGGGTTGCCGTCCACATCACGTTGACGGGCATCACCTGTATGACGAAGGGTGTGGCTCCGTGGCGCCCGCGCAGATGCACGACGGTCAGGTCGGGACGACGACCGACCTCGTCCGGGGACTTCTCGCCACCCAGCTGCCGCACCTGTCCGACCTGCCCATCCGGCCGGTCGAGGAGTCAGGAACCGATCACGCCCTGTACCGGGTCGGGCAGGACCTGGTCGTCCGGCTGCCGATCGTCGACTGGGCGGTGGAGCAGGCCGAGCGCGACCTCCGCTGGTTGCCGGTGCTGGCACCCCACCTGGATCTTGCGATCCCGGTGCCGGTAGCCGTAGGGCGCCCGGGAGAGGGGTATCCGTGGCCGTGGTCGGTGGTGCCGTGGATCGCCGGCGAGACACCCGGCGAGGACAACCTGGACCTGACCGCGGCAGCCGTGACGCTGGCGCAGTTCGTCAAGGCTCTCCACGGCATCCCCAACGGAGGAGGGCCGGTGAAGTCCGGCACCGCGCGCGGCGTCCCCGTGCACCACCTCGACGCCGTGGTCCGGCCTCTGATCGAGGAGCTGCTCGACGAGATCGACGCGAGTGCCGTGACCCGCGTGTGGGACGAGGCCATGGGTGCCGCTCGCTGGGACGCGCCGCCGGTGTGGATCCACGGCGACATCTCGCCGGGCAACCTGATCGTGCGAGAGCGCCGCCTGGTGGCCGTCATCGACTTCGGCGGGCTGGGGCTCGGTGACCCCGCACCCGACCTGGCGCCGGCGTGGAACCTCCTCGATCACAGGTCCCGAGCCGTCTTCCACGAGGCCGTCGGCTACGACGACGCGACGTGGGCCCGCGCGAAGGCCTGGGTGCTGGCGCCGGCCCTGCAAGGACTGCGGTACTACCGCACCAGCCGACCCGACTTCGTCGCCGCCGCGCGGCACCAGATCGGCGCGGTGCTGGCCGACCGGACGTGAGAGGTCGTCACGGCGGGTCCTCGCCGACGAGCCCGTCGACCGACTCCCGGATGAGGTCGGCGTGGCCGACGTGCCGGGCGTACTCCTCGACGAGGTCGATGAGGATGCGCCGCAGGCTGGGCGGCGAGGTCCCCTCGGTGTCATGGGAGAGCTGGTCCAGGCCGCCGTCGGCCAGCGCCTCGGCGACCGCGGTGGGGACCGGGCCACGGCGGTCCCGGGTCCCGCCCATGCAGCTTCCAGGTGAAGTAGGTGGCCTCGACGAGCGCCAGGTGCTTGAGCAGCCCTCCCAACGTGATCGACGAGGCTCCGACCGTCGACTGCAGGCCGGACGCGTCCCCGCCCCCCGAGACGGGAGGTCGCAGGTCATGGCCACGAAACTACCGATTCGCGTGGGCCGACTCGACCAGCGCTCGGAGAAGGCCGGCGACGCCTTCGGGCCCGTCCACGACGAGGTCGGCGAGGTCGGACAGGGCGCTGACCTCCGTCGAGCCGCTGCAGACGAGCAGGCCGGGGATGCCGTCCGCGCGAAGGCGCTCGACCGCCGCGAACGCCGGCAGATCGCCGAGGTCGTCGCCGACGAAGACCACGACCGAGGGTGCGGACTCCGCCACCAGCACACGCAACGCGTCGCCCTTGTCGCCGCCGGCCGCCCGCAGCTCGAGGACGTACCGCCCGGGCTCCACGACCAGCCCGGTCTCCTCGGCCAGCTCCGTGAGAGGTCCTCGAAGCGCGTCGAAGGCGGCGCCCGGCTCGGCCGTACGCCGCGTGTGCACCGCGACGGCACGGCCCTTGTCCTCGACGTACGTGCCGTCAGGGGCGGCGACATCGGCGAGCAGCGCGGTCAGCCGCCGGCGCGCCTCGGCGACACCCTTGTCCGGGTCGGGCGCCGACAGGACGCCGCCCTCCCAGCGCTCGGCGCCGTAGTGGCCCAGGACGACCAGACCGGGGACGTCGGTCAGCCCGCCCGGCTGCACCGGGAAGGCGGCGGGTCGTCCGGTCACGACCGCGACGCGTACGCCCAGAGCTGCCAGCAGGCGCAGGACCGGCGGGATGTCGGGATGGACCCGGGCTCGGTCGGGCTCGTCGACGATCGGCGCAAGCGTGCCGTCGAAGTCGAGCCCGAGCAGGGCGCCGCTCGGGGAGACCAGCAGTCCTGCCAGCGCCGCTCTCCCGGCCTCAGACGTGGGGGCCGGGACGCTCACGTCAGCTCGTCAGCTCGGGTAGGAGTCGGTGACGACCACGGTCAAGCGTGTCTCCGACAGGTTCCCGAAGCTCGGGCGGACCCGCGGCTCGACCGGCAGGTCGGCGGCGACGGCCAGCGCGCCGGCCTCCCCGCCCGGCGGGTAGTAGACCGTCGTCGACGGCACGATGCCGCGGAAGTTGCCGACCGCGGGAACCGGCCATCCGGCCGACCGGAGCTGCTCTGCCACCGTCGAGGCCAGCCCGCGCCGGGAGGTCTGGTTCAGCACGACAACCTGCATGTCCGAGCCGCGAGCCGGCTCGGCCGCGGTGGGCTCGGCCTCGGTGGGCTCGGCCTCGGTGGGCTCTGCTGCTGACGACGTGGCGGGGGCGGGTGCCGAGCTGATGGCGGGCGCTGCGGCCGAGGAGCTCGCCGAGCGGCCCGTCGTCGACGCGGCTGCCCGCGGCTGGTCAGCCCGCTCGTCCTGCCACACCGCAAGAGACGTGATCAGCGCGGCGACAGCGGCGACCGCGAGCACCGAGGGCATGACCGCGGCGAGCAGCTGCCGTCCGCCCCGGTGCGCTCCGTAGCGCACGCGCGGCCGGCGATGGTAGCGGCGCTCGGTCACACCTCGATGCCGAGCCGGCGGGCCGAGCGGGCCCGTTGGCGCGCCGAGCGCAGCCGGCGCAGCCGCTTGACCAGCATGGGGTCGGTCGCGAGGGCCTCGGGCCGGTCGATCAGAGCGTTGAGCACCTGGTAGTAGCGCGTCGCGGACATGTCGAAGAGCTCCCGGATCGCCTGCTCCTTGGCGCCGGCGTACTTCCACCACTGGCGCTCGAAGCCGAGGATCTCCTGGTCACGGGCGTTGAGCTGCGACCCTGCTCCGGCCTCGGCGGGGCGAAAGGCGTCGGCGGCGTCCGTCGTGCCCATGAGACTCCTCGCTGAAGGGATGCTGCGCGTACTGCTGTGCTGCTCGCCATCGTAGGGCGGAATCACATGTGTGTCATTCACCCCGCCGCGTGCCGCGCGGTCGGTCACGGAAGGGGTACAGGGTCGTCCCGGCCCCGCGCACGGCGTCCACCAACCTCTCGTCCGGCCCGACCCGCTCCCCTGCCCAGACCACCGATCGCTCCACCCGGCCCTCGACGATGGCCCCCGGCTCGACCGCCGGGCGACCACCGGTGGCGGCCATGTTGGCGCGCAGGTAGTCGGCCGGGGTCCCGCAGTCGATCGCGTCGAGGTCGGCAGCCGAGGAGACGTGCAGGTCGAGTCGACCCTGCCGGTGCAGCTCCGACCACGACACCTCGTACAGCCCGGCCGGCTCGGGCGACAGATCGCGCACCGACCACCAGGGCAGCAGTGCCGTCCCGACGTAGTGCAGGTCGTCGAAGTCGCGGCGGTCGGGCGACGGGACGCACAGCAGCCGCGGCCGCTCACCGTCCCATCCCGCGACGAGGTCGGCCACCACCTGGTCCCCTGCGGGCGGGTACCACGCGTCGGAGTTGCTGAGCAGCACCGGGCGACCGTCGACCCACTCGCGCAGCAGGCCCAGCGCCCCGGCGGTGCCGAGCGCAGCGGGCCGCTCGTGCGACACGTGCACGTCACGGTCGGCCAGCGCAGCGAGCATCAGGTCGCCATGGTGGTGGACGTTGACGGCCACCTTTCCCGCGTACGCCGAGACGCGCCCGAGAGCCCAGTCCAGCAACGGTCGACCGCCGACCGTGCACAGCGGCTTGGGACGGACCGTCGTCAGTGGCCGCAACCGGGTCCCCGCTCCCGCCGCCAGCACGACTCCGGCGAGGTCGTTGGCCATCCGGTCACGCTCTCACGTGGGGGGCCTCACACCCCGGAATGGGGCGCACCTCGGCGGCGTTCTGCGGACATGCCTGCTGTCACCGTCGATGACGTCCTGTCCCTGCCTCGCGTCCCTGCCCCTGCTCTGGCCGCGATCGACCGTCCGGTCCGCTCCGTGACGACCTCGCCGAGAGGGTTCGAGGGAGAGGGGTTCCCGGTCCGCCGCGCGTTCGCGGGCGTCGACCTGGCCGACCTCGACCCGTTCGTACACCTGGACCAGATGGGCGAGGTGGAGTATGCCCCGGGTGAGCCCAAGGGCACGGCGTGGCACCCACACCGCGGCTTCGAGACCGTGACGTACATGATCGACGGGGAGATGGCGCACCAGGACTCCAACGGCGGTGGCGGCCTGATCACCAACGGCGACACCCAGTGGATGACTGCCGGTTCCGGCATCCTGCACATCGAGACACCGCCCGAGGCGCTCGTGATGAGCGGCGGTCTCTTCCACGGCTTCCAGCTGTGGGTCAACCTGCCGCGCGACAACAAGATGGCCCCGCCGCGCTACCAGGACATCCGTGGCGCGAAGGTCGGCCTGCTCTCCTCGGCCGACGGCGGCGCCCTGGTGCGGGTCATCGCCGGGTCGCTGGGGGACGTGGCCGGCCCCGGCTCGACGTACACCCCGATCACGCTCGCGCACGCCACGCTGCAGCCCGGCGCCTCGCTGACGCTGCCGTGGCGGCCCGACTTCAACGCCCTCGTCTACGCGCTCTCCGGGTCGGGCACCGTCGGCGGCGAGGGACGACCGCTGCGATCCGGCCAGCTCGCCGTCCTGGGCGCCGGGGACACGGTGACCGTGCTCGCGGATGCATCTCAGGACAGCCGCAGCCCCGAGCTCGAGGTGCTGGTGCTAGGCGGCCGGCCGATCCGGGAGCCCGTCGCGTGGTACGGCCCCTTCGTCATGAACGAGGAGTCCGAGGTGCGGCAGGCGTTCGCCGACTTCCAGGCCGGCCGGCTCGGCACCGTCCCTGCCCAGCACTAGTCCAGCTGCATCCGGGCTCCAGCTAGGACAAGGGCAGGACAATGGTCACGACGTAGCGCCACCTACCGTCGGGCCCTCGGCGCGAAACGTTGACCGTGTGGTCGCCGAGGACAACGGCGAGGCCACGCACCACAGTGACCGATCGCATGGACGCAACGAACGCGACCCTCGTCAACAGCTGGAACGCGTCGTCGCTGCGTTCCTGACGCCCATTCCCGCTCACGAGCAGGCCGTCCACGTACAGCTCGGCTGCCGCAGCCTGATCGTGGAGCAAGAGCGCGTCCTCGAGGAGCAGCTCGAGCTCCTCCGGGCAGGTAGCGACCATCATGCTCTCAGAACGTGAGGCCGTGACGCTCCATGACAGGAAACGTCGCCTCCAGGTCGAGGTCGCAGTGGTAGGGAGCAGCCAGCTCGCTCATCTGCTCAGGGGTCGGCGGTTCCGTCAGGTCGGCGAAGGCGCGAAACAGCTGCTCCAGCCCTGCTGGCGAGATCAGCTCCAGACAGCTCGCCGGTTCGTCACCGGCGTTCCAGAAGGTGTGCCACTGCCCTCGGGGCTTGAAGAGCAGGTCACCGCGTTCAGCAACTACTTCGTTGCCCTCGATCACCGCCCCGATGCGACCGGTGAGGACGAAGGTGTACTCGTCCTCGTCGTGATGCCGGTGCATCGGCGCTGCCAGAGCCCTTGGTGCGAACAGGTGCTGCACGAGGGCGAACCGTTCCCCTGTCTCCGCGCCGTCTATCAGGAAGCGGTCGGTGACTCCTCCTGCGCCTTGCTCCGGTTGTATCGTCTCGAGGCTCAGCACTCGTACGGCAACGTCTGTCATGACACACCCCTCCGGTCGGCTGGGCTGTCACGCTATGGCGAGGACCTCCGCCGGACCATTCCACAAAAGTGGTATCCCAACCGGCCGTGCATGGTGGGACAGTGCTGCCGTGGACACGACGCTGGAGCGGTCTCTGAACAAGATCGAACGACTCTCGACGGAGCCGCGCAGCCTGATCACCTTCTGGGACGAAGCGGCAGACGTACTGCGGACAGCCGTGCCGCACTTCACGTTCCCCTGCTGGTACACGATCGACCCCGCGTCACTGCTCATCACCAGCCACTACAACCCGCTCATGCCAGAGCTGCCGCGGGAGTCGCTCGCGGACGAGTACTACTCAGAGGATGTCAACCAGATTGCCGATGTCGCGCGCAGTGCGAGTGGAGTCTCCACCCTCCACGAGGCAACTGCTGGAGACCCGACCAACAGCCCGCGGTGGCAGGCCAACATCGCCCTCGGCGGCGACCAGGAGCTCGTGGCTGCCCTGCGCACCCGGTCGGGTGACACCTGGGGGGCCGTCGGCCTTTACCGTGAGACAGGTCGGCCTATGTTCGATGCGGCCGAGAAGAGGTTCGTAGAGGAGGCATCACCACATCTCGCCGAGGGTGCGCGGCGCGCGCTCCTCTTCGGGGAGGCGACAGACCCTGAGTCCCACCAGGCGCCGGGACTGCTCGTCCTGACCGAGGACTGGCAGCTCGAGTCGTCGACCCCCGGTGTCGACCGCTGGCTCAACGACCTCCCCGACGGCGACGTCGACAGCGGGCGGCTGCCCGCGGCGGTCCTCAGCGTCGCCGGCCGGGCACTGCGCCCCGTCGGCTGCGGTGACACGAGCGAGGTGGCGATGGCCCGAGTCCTGACCCGGTCCGGGACGTGGGTGGTGCTCCATGGCGCCGCTCTCCAGTCCGGGACCGACCGCCGGGTAGCGGTCATTATCGAGCCTGCGCACCCCGCGCGGATCATGTCGCTGCTCATGTCTGCGTACGGCCTGACGGTCAGGGAGCGTGACGTCACCCGGCTCGTGCTCCAGGGCGCCTCGACGTCCGACATCGCTGCCGAGCTGACAGTGTCGGCCCACACTGTCCAGCAGCACCTGAAAGGTGTGTTCGAGAAGACCGGTGTTCGCAGCCGCCGCGATCTCGTCGGCAAGGTCTTCTTCACCCACTACGAGCCTCGGTTGCGCGACAACGAACAACGCGTCGCCCTCACAAGGCCGGTGCGCGGCGGACCGCTTCACGGGTCCGGCCACGGAGGACGTGACCGCCTCTAGGCGTCGAAGTCGAGCACGACCTCGTCGGTGACCGGCCGCGACTGGCAGGCCAGCACGAAGCCGGCCTCGACCTCGTCGGGCTCCAGCGCGTAGTTGCGCTCCATCGCCACCTCGCCGGTGACGAGCCGCGCTCGACATGTCCCGCAGACCCCGCCCTTGCAGGCGTAAGGGGCGTCGGTCCGGACGGTCAGCACCGCGTCGAGGATGCGTACGCCCGAGCGCGGCACCTGCAACGTCGAGGCCCGCCCGTCCAGGGTGACGGTCACCGTGCTGGAGCCCTCGGCCGGCACGTCGTCGACAGCTGTCGACTTCCGGGGTGCCTCACCGTCGACGTGGAAGAGCTCGGTGTGCACGTTCGCGAGCGCCACCCCGTTCTCCCGCAGCACCTCGCGGGCTTCTTCCACCATGGCGAAGGGCCCGCAGAGGAACCACTCGTCCACGGTGACCGACGGCAGCAGGGTGGCGAGCAGGCGGCGCATCTTGTCGGCGTCGATGCGCCCGGAGAACAGCTCCACCTCCTGCGGCTCCCGCGAGAGCACGTTCACCAGGCGGAAGCGGGTCGGATAGCGGTCCTTGAGGTCGGCGATCTCGTCGAGGAACATCACCGAAGCGGTCGTGCGGTTGCCGTAGACCAGGGTGACGGTGCTGCGTGGCTCCACCTCCAGCACGGTCGTCAGGATCGAGAGGACGGGGGTGATCCCGCTGCCCGCAGCCACCGCGCAGTAGTGCTTCGCCTGCGCGGGGTCGAGCGCGGTGAAGAACCGGCCGGTCGGTGTCATGACCTCCACGACGTCACCCACCCGCAGCGCGCTCGTCGCGTGCCCGGAGAAGGCCCCTCCGCGCAGGTGCTTGACGCCGATGCGCAGCCGCCCACTGGTGGCCGGTGCGCAGATCGAGTAGTTGCGGCGCACCTCGACACCGTCGATCTCGGTGCGCACGGTCAGGTGCTGCCCGTGGGTGAAGGCGTAGTCCTCGCGCAGCTCCTCGGGCACGTCGAAGGTGATGGCGACGGCGTCCTCGGTCAGGCGCTCGACGTGACCGACGCGCAGCGGATGGAAGGTGCCGTGACGGCGACCGGTGAGCCCGCCGGCGCTCGCGCCGATATCGATCGTCACCGCCTCAGATCGCCTTGAAGTGGTCGAACGGCTCGCGGCAGGTGGTGCAACGCCACAGCGACTTGCACGCCGTCGAGCCGAACCGGCTGAGCTCGCTGGTGTCCGGGCTGCCGCACTGCGGGCAGCGCACGGACAGGCTGACGAGCACCGATCCGGTAGAGCCCTCGGGCGTACGCCGGGACGGTGGCGCCACCCCGTAGGCCGCCAGCTTGCGCCGTCCCTCGTCGGTCATCCAGTCAGTCGTCCACGCGGGGGCGAGCACCCGGCGCACGGTGACGTCGGCGAAGCCCGCTGCGCGCACCGCGGCTTCTACGTCGTGCTCGATGGTCTCCATGGCCGGACACCCGGAGTAGGTGGGAGTGACAGTGACCGTCACGCCATCGGCATCGACGGAGACGCCTCGGAGCACACCGAGGTCCTCGATCGTGAGGACCGGCACCTCGGGGTCGAGCACCGCGGCGGCCGCGTCCCACGCCCTCGACTCCGCCGGGCTGATCACCATGTGGCACCGGGGTGGGAACGGTGGAGGTGCTGCATCTCGGCGAGGAGGTAGCCGAAGGGCTCGGTGTGTACGCCCCGGCGACCGCCGCCGGGGGGGGTCGCCAGATCGTCGGGCCGGGTCAGCGTCGCCTCGCGCAGGACCGCATCCACGTGCTGGTCCCACTCGCCCCGCAGCTCGGAGACGTCAGCGGCGACGCCCTCCTCGACCAGCGCGCGCTCGAGATCGTCGACGGCGAACATCTCGGCGACGTAGGGCCACATTCGCTCGAGGCCGGCCTGCATCCGGTGGTGGGACTCCTCGGTCCCGTCGCCCAGTCGGCGCACCCACTGGTCGGCGTGGTCACGGTGGTAGGCGATCTCCTTGACCGCCTTGCCGGCCACCCCGGCGAACATCTCGTCGGTCGAGGCGACCAGCCGCTGGTGCAGGGCGAGCTGCCAGGTCGAGAAGAAGAGCTGCCGGGCCATGGTGACCGCGAAGTCCTCGTTGGGGTGCTCGACGATGTGCAGGTTGAGGAACTCGCGCTCGTCGCGCAGGAAGGCGAGGTCATCCTCGGTGCGGCCGGCTCCCTGCGCCTCCCCCGCGTACGTCAACAACGTGCGCGCCTGGCCGAGGAGGTCCAGGCCGATGTTGCCCAGCGCGACGTCCTCCTCGAGCTGCGGCGCACGAGTGATCCAACCGCCGAGGCGTTGGGACAGGACGAGCGCGTCGTCGCCCAGCCGCAGCGCGTAGGTCGCGACGGCGGACATCGTGGTCGGGGCAGCGGGAGTGGTCACTAGAGGTGCTGGACCTCGGCGGGGACGTCGTAGAACGTCGGGTGGCGATAGGCCTTGTCGGCGGCGGGGTCGAAGAAGGAGTCCTTCTCGTCGGGGCTGGTGGCGACGACGGCGGCGGCCGGCACGACCCAGATCGACACGCCCTCGCTGCGCCGGGTGTAGACGTCACGGGCGTTGCGCAGTGCCATCTCGGCGTCCGGGGCGTGCAGGCTGCCGACGTGCTGGTGGGAGAGCCCTCGGCGGGACCGGATGAAGACCTCCCACAGCGGCCACTCCCGCTGTGCCACGTCCTCACTCACGCCGCACCGGCCGCCGTACGCGCCCGGGTCTTCTCGGCGTAGGCGGTCGCCGCCTCGCGCACCCACGCGCCGTCGTTGTGGGCCGCGCGCCGGTGCTGCATGCGCGCGGCGTTGCACGGCCCGTTTCCCTTGAGCACGGAGAAGAACTCCGACCAGTCGATCTCGCCGAACCGGTAGTGGCCCGTCTCGTCGTCGAGGTGGAGGTCGGGGTCGGGCAGCGTCAGACCGAGGACGCCCGCCTGGGGCACCGACATGTCGACGAACTTCTGGCGCAGCTCGTCGTTGGAGAACCGCTTGATCTTCCACGCCATCGACTGCGCGGTATGTCCTTTGGACTGGTCGGCTCCGCTGTCAGGGGGGCCGAACATCATCAGCGACGGCCACCACCAGCGGTCGACAGCGTCCTGCGCCATCGCATGCTGCTCGGGGGTGCCGTGGGAGAGCGTGTGCAGGATCTCGAAGCCCTGCCGCTGGTGGAAGGACTCCTCCTTGCAGATGCGCACCATCGCCCGGGCGTACGGACCGTAGGAGCACCGCGTGATCGGGATCTGGTTGACGATCGCGGCCCCGTCCACGAGCCAGCCGATAGCCCCCATGTCGGCCCAGGTCAGGGTCGGGTAGTTGAAGATCGAGGAGTACCTCTGACGGCCGGCGTGGAGCAGGTCGAGCAGCTCGGACCGGTCGACGCCGAGGGTCTCTGCCGCGGAGTAGAGGTAGAGCCCGTGTCCCGCCTCGTCCTGGACCTTGGCCATCAGGATCGCCTTGCGGCGCAGGCTGGGTGCCCGGCTGATCCAGTTGCCCTCGGGCTGCATGCCGATGATCTCGGAGTGCGCGTGCTGGGCGATCTGGCGGATCAGCGTCTTGCGGTAGGCGTCGGGCATCTCGTCGCGCGGCTCGATGCGCTCGTCGTTGTCGACGAGGGTCTGGAACCGGTCCGGGGCCGTCCGCTGGTCCTGGGTCACTCCACGAGTCTAGGTGACCGGTGTGACACAGTCCACACTGTAGAGCCCGGGAGATGTAACACGCCTCTCGACGTGGGTTTGCTGGCCCGCTCACCGCGCAAGTACCTGGTATGCCAGCCACCACGCAGGAGTCCGGGTACGTCGAGGAGAGCTACGAGCGGGACACCCGCTACCTCTCCGACCGCATCACCGCCGACGGAGCCGAGGGGTGGCCGGTCGAGGCAGGTCGCTACCGGCTGGTGGTAAGCCGCGCCTGCCCCTGGGCCAACCGCGCCATCATCGTGCGGGCCCTGCTCGGCCTCGAGGACGCACTGTCGATGGGCGTGGCCGGGCCGACCCACGACTGGCGCAGCTGGCAGTTCGACCTCGACCCGGGCGGCAGGGACCCGGTGCTCGGCATCAAGCGGCTGCGCGAGGCGTTCGAGGCCCGCCAGCCGGGATACGAGCGCGGGATCACCGTCCCCGCGATCGTCGACGTCCCGACCGGGAAGGTCGTGACGAACGACTTCGCGCAGATCACCCTCGACCTCTCGACCGAGTGGACGGCGCTGCACCGCGATGGCGCGCCCGACCTCTACCCCGAGCACCTGCGCGACGAGATGACCGTCGTCATGGAGATGATCTACCGCGAGGTCAACAACGGGGTCTACCGAGCCGGGTTCGCCGGGGACCAGCGCGAGTACGAGCGCGCCTACGCAACGCTCTTCGACCGGCTCGACTGGCTCTCCGACCGCCTCGCCGGCCAGCGTTACCTCATGGGCGACACGATCACCGAGGCCGACGTACGGCTGTACACGACGCTGGCTCGTTTCGACGCCGTCTACCACGGTCACTTCAAGTGCAACCGGCACAAGCTGACCGAGATGCCGGTGCTGTGGGCCTACGCCCGTGACCTGTTCCAGACGCCGGGCTTCGGGGACAACACCGACTTCGGCCAGATCAAGCGCCACTACTACGTGGTCCACACCGACATCAACCCGACCGGTGTGGTGCCGGCCGGGCCGGACGTCTCGGGCTGGACCACGCCGCACAGGCGAGAGGCGCTCGGCGGCCGGCCGTTCGGCGACCGCACGCCTCCCACGCCTCCGGCGGCGGCGGAGTGAGCGAGGCCTTTCTCGTCGACGGGGTGCGCACCCCCATCGGCCGCTACGGCGGCGCCCTGGCGGGCGTACGTCCTGACGACCTAGCCGCCTAAGTGATCGTGGCCCTGCGCGCCCGGCCCCCGACGGTCGACTGGGCGGCTGTCGACGACGTCGTCCTCGGCTGCGCCAACCAGTCGGGCGAGGACAACCGGAACGTCGCGCGCATGGCGCTCCTGCTCGCCGGGCTGCCCGAGTCGGTGTCCGGCACGACCGTCAACCGGCTCTGCGGCTCGGGCGCGGACGCCGTCGCGATGGCCGCGCGGGCGGTCAAGGCGGGCGAGGCCGACCTCGTCGTCGCGGGCGGGGTGGAGAGCATGAGCCGCGCGCCTTTCGTGATGGCCAAGGCCCAGTCCGCGTACGACCGCGGCGTCGCCTTCCACGACACCACCCTGGGCTGGCGGTTCGTGAACCCCCGGATGCAGGAGCGCTTCGGCACCGACTCCATGGGCGAGACAGCCGAGAACGTCGCGCAGGAGCGCGGCGTCTCTCGGGGCGACCAGGACGACTTCGCGTTGCGTTCGCAGCTGCGGACCGCGCGGGCGCAGGCGGCGGGCCGGCTGGCCGCGGAGATCGTGGGCGTCCCCGTGCCGCAACGCCGTGGTGAGGCGGTTGTTGTGGACACCGACGAGCACCCCCGTCCCACCACCGCCGAGTCGCTTGCCGCGCTGCGTCCGGCGTTCCGGGAGGGCGGCTCGGTCACGGCCGGGAACTCCTCGGGGGTGAACGACGGGGCCGCCGCGGTGCTGGTGGCCTCCGATCGGGCGGTGGAGCGGTACGGGCTCCAGCCGCTGGCGAGGGTGGTCGGCGCGGCAACGGCCGGCGTGCCGCCGCGGGTGATGGGCATGGGTCCCGCACCAGCGACCCGCAAGCTGCTGCAGCGGGAAGGCCTGGCCGTGACCGACGTCGACGTGATCGAGCTGAACGAGGCGTTTGCCGCGCAGGTCCTTGCGGTGCTGCGTGAGCTCGGTCTGCCCGACGACTCCGAGCACGTGAACCCCAACGGTGGAGCGATCGCGCTGGGCCACCCGCTGGGCATGAGCGGCGCCCGGCTGGCGCTGAGCGCCGCACGGGAGATCGCCGACCGGGACGCCCGACGTGCCCTGGTCACGATGTGCATCGGCGTCGGTCAGGGCATCGCCCTCCTGCTGGAGCGTTGAGCGTCGCCACCAGGACCGTCAGACGGTGAAGTCGACGCCCTGCGCCAGCGGCAGCTCGCCGCTGTAGTTCATCGTGTTCGTCGCCCGGCGCATGTACGCCTTCCAGGCGTCCGACCCCGACTCACGGCCACCGCCGGTTTCCTTCTGGCCGCCGAACGCTCCGCCGATCTCGGCCCCGGACGTCCCGATGTTGACGTTGACGATCCCGCAGTCCGACCCGTCGGACGCGAGGAAGCGTTCGGCCTCGGCGTGGTCGGCAGTGAAGATGCTCGACGACAGCCCCTGCGGCACCGCGTTGTGCAGGTCGAGTGCCTCGTCGAAGTCCGAGTAGGTGAGGACGTGGAGCAGGGGGGCGAACGTCTCCCGGCGTACGACCTCGGTCTGCGTCCTCACCCGGGTCATCGCCGGTTCGGCGTAGTAGGCGTCCGGCGCCTCCTCCGCCAGCCGTCGCCCACCGCCGACGAGCACCTCACCACCGTCGGACCGCACCTCCTCGAGCGCCTTCTGCAGGTCGGCGAACGCACGGTCGTGGACAAGCGGCCCGACGAGCGTCGAGTCCGCGAGCGGGTTGCCGATCGGCAGGCGGCGGTAGGCGCTGGTGAGGCTCTCGAGCAGCTGGTCGACGACGGTCTCGTGCACGATCAGCCGGCGGAGGCTGGTGCACCGCTGGCCGGCGGTGCCTGCCGCGGCGAAGACGATGCCGCGCGTCGCCAGGTCGAGGTCGGCCGAGGGCGCCACGACAGCGGCGTTGTTCCCACCGAGCTCCAGCAGCGACTGGCCCAGCCGTGCCGCGACGCGCTGGGCCACCGCGCGGCCCATCCGGACCGACCCGGTCGCGCTCACCAGTGGGACGGCCGGGTTGTCCACGAGGCGGCCCGCCACGTCGGCGTCGCCGAGCAGCACCTGGTTGAGACCCGTCGGTGCACCGACGTCGGCGGCCGCCCGGTCCAGCAGGGCGCCGCAGGCCAGCGCGGTGAGCGGGGTCAGCTCGGAGGGCTTCCAGACCACGGCGTCGCCGCACACGAGAGCCACTGCGGCGTTCCACGACCACACGGCGACGGGGAAGTTGAAGGCGGAGACCACACCGACGACGCCCAACGGGTGCCAGGTCTCCATCAGCCGGTGCCCCGGTCGCTCCGAAGGCATCGTGCGCCCGTAGAGCTGGCGGGACAGCCCGACCGCGAAGTCGCAGATGTCGACCATCTCCTGGACCTCGCCACGCGCCTCGGAGCGGATCTTTCCCACCTCGAGGGTGACGAGGTCGGCGAGGGGCTCCTTGTGCTCGGTGAGCAGCTCGCCCAGCCGCTTGACCAGCGCCCCTCGCGCGGGGGCGGGCGTGGTGCGCCACACCTGGAACGCGTCCTGAGCGATGTCGACGGCACGGTCGGCGGCCCCCTGGTCGCCCCAGGCGACAGGCACCAGGTCGTCGCCGGTGATCGGCGTCCGCGAGGTGTGCGCACCGGTGAGGAGCGCGGCGTCGACCCCGCAGCGAGCAAGGGCGGAGCGGGCCTGGTCGCGCAGGTCCTCGGTGCTCGGCAGGTCGCTCACGTGCTCGCTCCGGTCACGACCCCGAGGGTACGCAGGGCCCGCCCCACGGATGCGTCCCGCTGGCCTGCGTAGAGGCCGAACAGGTCGTGCACCGGACGGTCCAGCGCGGCCTCGATCCATGCGGAGTCGCGGTGCGAGCCGTCCTGCGACCGGTCGCTTTCCGTGTCACCGGCGAGGTTCGAGCGGAAGATGCCGGCCGCTGAACGCGGCAGGAAGTCCTCGTAGACGATCGGCTCCAGCTCGACCCAGCCGTCGTCCACGAGGGTCGTCAGGTCCCCGTCGGGGGCGCGGTCGTCGCGTCGCCGGTCCGGCACGGCCCTGACGGTGTAGTAGGCGAGGTCTGCCAGGGCGAGGTCGCGCTCGGTGCGCGGCAGGTCCTCGACACCGGTCGCGTCGTAGCGGTCCCGTCCGGCCGGGGTCAGAGCGACGCCCCGGGACTCGACCTCGCCGAAGCGCACCCGGAGCGAACCCTGCTCGACAGTGCCGTCCGTCGCGCGCAACGTTCGCGGCTCGGCCAGCGCCCGGAAGGACGTCTGGCGCAGCAGCACCGCCGGGCCGTCGTTGCGGGGAGGACCCTGGATCTCGTCGATCATCTCGATGCCACGCCGCTGCATCCGGGCGTAGAGCTCGTCGATGTCCAGGACGCGGGGAGTCAGGTGGTTGATGTGCGTGGAGCCCACGCCGCCGATGTCGGCCGCGACACTGGAGACACGCTCCAGCCGGTCGTACCAGTCGCGGTCGATCGGCTCGGGCGAGAGCGCGAACGCTGCTGTCGCGAGGTCGAGGAACCGGGCAGCGTCCGCTCCACCGAGGCCGCCGTCAGCCTCCGCACGGCCGGCGAGCTTGATGAGCTCGGGCGGGAAGAGGGTGCGGCGGGCCAGGAAGCGCTCGACCTCGTCCTGGAGCTCGGCGGGAAAGAAGCGACGGTCGTCGGTCGCGAGCACCGACACGAAGACGCGAAAGGGGTTGGCCGCCAGCTCGGCGGGCTCGACCGGGCGGAACGCCGTGGACACCACCGGCACCGCCGCCGGCCCGGCGTCGCGCAGGTCGTAGAAGCCGACCGGCGACATGCCCATGGCGGCGAACAGGTCGCCGACCTGACGGAGCTCGTCTCGGGTGCCGACGCGGATCGCGCCGTGGCGCTCCTCGGTGACCCGCGCGATGCTGCCCAGCCGCTCGGCGGCCGGCCCGTCCGCAGCCAGCACCTCCTGGTTGACCTCGGCGGCCACCTCCACAAGGGTCCGGTAGGCGGGCACCTCCCCCGCGTACATCGTGGAGAGCCGGCGCGCGAACGCCGCCCGCAGCTCCGTCGCTCCGATGTCGAGCACCCGCACAGTCTGCCGCTGACATCATGGCGCGCGTGACCCGGTGGGGCGGCGGCGGAGAGGTGACCGGCGAGACGTACGCCGCCCAGTTCGCGGCGCTGGCCGCCACCGGGGCGGACGTCCATGGCGAGGCCGGCCTGTGCGAGTCGCTGATGTCGCCTGGCGCCACGGTCCTCGATGCCGGCTGTGGGACGGGCCGGGTCGCCATCCGGCTGGCGGACCGGGGCTTCGCGTGCGTCGGCGTCGACATCGACGCCTCGATGCTCGAGGTCGCCCGGTCGGCCGCGCCAGGCCTGCGCTGGGAACAGGCGGACCTGAGCGAGCTGGACCTCGGTGAGACGTTCGACCTCGTCGTCGCGGCCGGGAACGTCGTGCCGCTGGTAGCCGAGGGGACCGAGGCTGCGGTGCTGTCCCGCCTCGCTTCGCACGTCAGGGACGGCGGGGTGCTGGTGACCGGCTTCGGCCTGGACCGGGCGCACCTGCCGGACGTGGCGGGGCTGGTGTCGCTCGCCGACCTCGACGCGTGGTCCACCGACGCGGGGCTGCTCCTGGAAAGACGCCTCGCGACGTGGGACGGCGAGCCGTACGCCGGGGGCGGTTACGCAGTGAGCATCCACCGCAAGCCAGCGGTCGCGACCTAGGCCCTCAGGCCCACCGAGGCTGCGAGCGCTGAACCGCGGGCACCGGCCATGTCCAGGTCGGGGACGATCGAGAAAGTGACGACCCGCTGCTGCTCGGCCCGCAGGGACGTGTGCCGGCGGACAGTGTCGAGGAACCAGTCGCGGAAGTGCGGGGCGGACTCCACCACACCGCCGCCGACGAAGTACGCGGCAGGGTCGGTGAAGTTCGAAGCGATGGTGAAGAGCCTGCCGAGCGCCATCGCCTGCTGCTCGAAGACCTTTAGCGCCAGCGGGTCTCCTTGCTCGCCCAGGGATCGCACCATCCGGGCCGCCGCCTTCGCGGAGTCAGCGCCGGCCAGGGGGTGGCCCGGGAAACGGGTCAGCCAGTAGGGCAGGAGGTTCATGGTGATGCCGGTCAGCGAGGCGACGCTCTCGGCGTCACCGCCGTTGCCGCAGTTGCACC
The DNA here is from genome assembly GCA_026786145.1 of Spirochaetaceae bacterium. Classification (GTDB taxonomy): domain Bacteria; phylum Actinomycetota; class Actinomycetes; order JACCUZ01; family JACCUZ01; genus JAJAYQ01. The sequence goes on from JAJAYQ010000151.1 coordinate 23,696, forward strand.
CGGGCACCGGCTGGTCGTCGGCGAGCAGTCCCTGCATGGGGATCATCACATGCCCGAGCTCCCCGGCCATGCCGGCTGCACCCCGCACCACCGTCCCCGCCTCGACCACGCCACCACCGAGCCCGGTGCCGACGATGGCGGACACCGACGAGGTCAGCGTCGCCCGCTCGACGAAGTGGACGTGGTGGGCGTATAGCGCGGCGGCGTTGCCGTCGTTGTTGTAGACGACCGGGACCTGCAGGGCCGCTTCGAGAGCGGCACGGACGTCGAAGCTGCGCCAGTCCTCGTGACCGAAGTTGGTGGAGCCCAGGGAGGAGATCACACCGTTCGCACTGGCGGGGCCTGGCGTGTCGAGGCCCACCGCGCGGACCGAGTGCCTCGAGTGCCCGGTGGCGGCGAGGACGGCGTCGACCGCCTCGACCATGGCGGACACCGCGATGACGGGGCCTTCGGTGACCCGGCTCGGCGTCTCGCACAGGCGGTCCACGAGGAAGGTGCCGGCGCGGTCGAGCACGGTGGCGTTGTTGCTGGTGCCGCCGTTGTCCAGCCCGACGAAGACCTCGTCAGCAGCGCCCACCGGGACCTCCTCGTCGCTCATACGGTACGGGGGTATGCTGTGTACATGAGCACCGACACTGCCATACACGGCTACAGCGCCCGCAAGGACAGCCACCTCAAGCGTCTGCGCCGCGTCGAGGGCCAGGTGCGAGGCCTCCAGCGCATGGTCGAGGAGGACCAGTACTGCATCGACATCCTGACGCAGGTGTCGGCCGCGACCAAGGCTTTGCAGTCCTTCTCCCTCGAGCTGCTCGACGAGCACCTCGCCCACTGCGTGGTCCAGGCCGCCCGGCGGGGCGGGACCGAGGCCGACGAGAAGGTCCGCGAGGCGTCCGAGGCCATCGCCCGACTCGTCCGGAGCTGAGCAAAAACCTTGACGTACCACGCCCACAGAAGAGAGATCCAGCGATGAGCTCGACCGCCACCTATGGAGTCACCGGAATGACCTGCGCGCACTGCGTCAGTGCGGTGCGGGAGGAGATCGGCGAGTTGCCGGGCGTCCATGAGGTGAGTATCGACCTCGCCGTCGGGGGGACGTCCATCGTGTCGGTGACCAGCGACGCGGTGCTCGACGAGGCCCAGGTCCGCGCAGCGGTCGACGAGGCCGGCTACGAGCTGGCCGACCGCACGCCATGAGCCATACGACGCACAGCGGGCAGACCCTCGACCTTGCGATCGGCGGGATGACCTGCGCCTCGTGCGCCGCGCGGGTGGAGAAGAAGCTCAACCGGATGGCCGGCGTCGAGGCGACGGTCAACTACGCCACCGAGCGGGCCAGGGTCACCTTTCCCGCCGACATCTCGATCGACGCGCTGGTGGCGACGGTGGAGGCGACCGGTTACACGGCAGCCCTGCCGGCGCCCCCCGTGGCGACCGACACCGCTGACGCCCCCGACGGCCCGGTCGCGTCCGACGCCGCGGCCCCCTTGCGCCAGCGGCTGCTCGTCAGCCTCGCGCTCACTGTCCCCGTTGTACTGCTCTCGATGGTGCCCGCCCTGCAGTTCGAGTTCTGGCAGTGGCTTGCCCTGACGCTGGCCGCTCCGGTCGCGACATGGGGGGCGCTGCCGTTCCACCGGGCCGCGTGGACCAACCTGCGTCACGGCGCCGCGACGATGGACACCCTGATCAGCATCGGCGTCACCGCTGCCTTCACCTGGTCGCTCTACGCGCTGTTCATCGGTGGCGCCGGGGAGACCGGCATGACGATGCCGTTCACCCTGCTGCCGTCGCGCGGGTCAGGTGCCGACGAGATCTACCTCGAGGTGGCCTCGGGGGTCACCGTGTTCCTGCTGGCCGGGCGCTACGCCGAGGCACGCGCGAAGCGTCGCTCCGGCGCGGCGCTGCGCGCCCTCATGCAGCTCGGCGCCAAGGACGTCGCGGTCCTCCGGGACGGCGACGAGGTGCGCATCCCCGTGCAGGAGCTTGCGCCGGGCGACGACTTCGTCGTACGTCCGGGGGAAAAGGTCGCCACCGACGGCACGGTGGTCTCGGGCCGGTCGGCCATCGACGCCTCGCTGCTGACCGGCGAGTCCGTGCCGGTCGACGTTGGCCCCGGGGACACGGTGGTCGGCGCGACAGTCAACGCCGGTGGCCGGCTCGTAGTGCGCGCCACCCACGTGGGCACCGACACCCAGCTCGCCCAGATGGCCCGGTTGGTCGAAGACGCCCAGAACGGCAAGGCAGCCGTGCAGCGCCTCGCCGACCGGGTGTCGGCTGTCTTCGTGCCGGTGGTGATCGTCCTCGCCGCGGCGACGCTGGGGTTCTGGCTGGGCACCGGCGGTGGCGCGCAGCTGGCGTTCACCGCAGCGGTGGCGGTCCTGATCATCGCCTGCCCGTGCGCGCTCGGGCTCGCGACCCCGACGGCCCTGATGGTGGGCACCGGCCGCGGCGCGCAGCTCGGCATCCTCATCAAAGGCCCGGAGGTGCTCGAGTCCACCCGTCGGGTGGACACCATCGTCCTCGACAAGACCGGCACGATCACCACCGGAGCGATGTCCCTCGTCGACGTCCTGCTCGCGCCCGGTGAGGACCGCGCGACGGTCCTCCGGCTCGCGGGTGCTCTGGAGCATGCCTCTGAGCACCCCGTCGCGCGTGCGGTGGCTGCGTCAGCCGCCGCCGAGGTCGGCCCGCTCCCCGGCGTCGAGGAGTTCGTCAACCTCGAAGGTCTCGGTGTGCAGGGTGTGGTCATGGGGGACGGCGTCACTCATGCCGTCGTGGTCGGGCGGGAGGCCCTGCTGTCCCAGTGGTCACAACCACTGCCGGACATGCTCGTCCGCGGGAAGGCAGCGGCTGAGAACGAAGGCCGGACCGCCGTCGCTGTCGGCTGGGACGGTGCCGCCCGGGCGGTGCTCGTGGTCGCCGACACCGTCAAGCCGACATCGGCCGAAGCGGTCGCGCGGTTCAGGCAGCTCGGGCTGCGCCCGATGCTGCTGACCGGTGACAACGGCGCCGCTGCCCACACCGTCGCCCGGAGCGTCGGCATCAGCGCGGAGGACGTCGTCGCCGAGGTGCTGCCGTCGGGGAAGGTCGACGTGGTGAAGCGGCTCCAGGCCGAGGGAGCCGTCGTCGCGATGGTCGGGGACGGCGTCAACGACGCGGCTGCCCTGGCGCAGGCCGACCTCGGCCTGAGCATCGGCGCCGGCTCGGACGTCGCCATCGAGGCCAGCGACCTGACCCTGGTCCGGGGCGACCTGCTCGCAGCAGTCGACGCGATCCGCCTGTCCCGCCGCACGCTGCACGTCATCAAGGGCAACCTGTTCTGGGCCTTCGCCTACAACGTCGCTGCCCTACCTCTCGCGGCAGCGGGGCTCTTGAACCCCCTGGTCGCGGGGGCCGCGATGGCCTTCAGCTCGGTCTTCGTCGTGACCAACAGTCTGCGGTTGCGCCGGTTCCGGGCGTCCACGGGTGGGGCGGCCTGATGGCGGCCGACCGGGTCCCTGACCGGCTCCGTGCCCACTGGGCCGCCTGGTTCGGTGCCTCGCCGCAGGACCTCGCCGCCCTCGGGGCCGGCAACGGCCGCCCGGACGGTCCCGGGCCCGGGAGGACCGCGCCGCGGGTGGTCGTGGTGGGCTCGCGCCGGCGTACCGCCCCGGGCTGGGACGGAGCCGTGCACCCCGTCCTCGGCGTCATCGACCCCGCGGGGCGCGCCGTCGTGTCGGTCCCGCCCGACGATGCCCGCTGGGCGCGCGACCTCGTAGCGGGTGGCACGGATCTGGACGGCTTGCGCGAGGCCCTGCCCGGTCGACTCGGCCTGCCCGGCCATCAGGTCTACCGCGCTGCGTACCGGTGGACGACCGAGCCTGCTGGCCCGGAGCACCAGCCCGACGCCGGCGTGTGGGTCCCGGTCGACGACCCTGCTGTCCCCGAGTGGCTACGACCTTTCGGCGGCAAGGCACTGATAGCAGTCGATGAGGACGGCGGCTACCTCGCGGGCGTCGGCCTCAAGCGTCACGACGGCCATGCCCGGGAGATAGCGGTCGTCACCGATGAGGCTGCCCGTGGGCGCGGGCTGGCCCGGCGTCTCGTCGCACAGTCCGCTCGCACCCTGCTGAGCGCCGGCGTCGTCCCGACGTACCTGCACGACCCCGACAACATCGCGTCGGCGCGCGTCGCCGAGGCCGCCGGACTTCCGGACCGCGGCTGGACCGCGCTCGGGCTGGCCGAGCCGTCACTCACCACCGAGGAGGACCAGCGAGCAAGTCAGGCGCCGGTGGCGTGATGCGGCTCCGCGACCGGCTTGGACTCGGCGGAACCCCGCTGCCGCAAGTAGACCGAGCCACCGACGATGGCGGCCACCGCCAGGAACTCGCTCTGCCAGTTCTGCAACGACTCGAACCAGAACTGCGCCGTCCGCGCGTACTGCCAGGCCGAGACTGCCGCCTCGCCGTGGGCCAGCTGCTCCTCGCTGTAGGCCCGCGCGCCGCCGAGGGCGTGGAGCACGATCGTCATCAGGAACAGCACGAGGAACAGCAGCGCCAGTGAGTTCTCGTACACGGTGAGGATCCAGCCGCCGCGGCGCACCGGCCAGGGGACGTCCTTGCGCTTGTCCGCCTCTCGCGGGTCGGCGTCCTGGGGTGCGGGTCCGTCGATCGGCTTGGACTCCGACGAGCCGCGCTGGAAGAGGAAAGCAGTCAGGACGACGTACATCCCCATCTGCAGGAACTCGCTCTCCCAGTTCTCGAACGTCGCCTCGACAAACTGGCCGGTGTGCAGGTAGCCCCACAACGACACCGTGAGGTCGTGGTGGGCGACCTGGTTGGCGTTGTACACGCGGACGCCCGACAGCGCCATCCCGACCAGGAAGACGGCGAACAGCCCGGCGTTGGCGAGAAGGAGTCCGTGGTCACGCAGCCAGGTCCGCATGCGGCGGATTGTGCCCCGCCGTGGTCCGGATACTCCGCCGGGGTCAGGAGTGCATCCACCTCGGCGCGGCGCGGGACGGAAGGCACGGCCCCGGGGCGCTGCACGGTCACCGGAAGGTCCGTAGCCGGGGGACAAGGACGGCGCCGCTGGCGGTCTTGCGGAACTGGAGCAAGGTCGAAGTGCACTCCACGCGGCGGAGATACGCCCGGCAGGACATCGCGACCGGCAGGTCCTCGAAGGAGAGGCGCCAGCGCCAGCGACCGGACGGGTCCTGAGCCACTACTTCGTCGGCGCTGTCGATGCCCTCGCGCAGCCGCTCTACCGCGGTCGTGCACGAGCCGAGGTCGAGGAACGGTTCGGTGCACCGACCCAGCTCGCGGTTGTTCGCGGAGATCAGCCGCCACTCCACCGCGCGCGGGAACCGCGTGAAGAGCTGGTAACGCGCGCTCGCCATGTCGCCTCTCCGCTGACGGCCGTGGTCGGCCGCGGCACACGGCGTGATGCTGCCGTGTCCAGGAGACGGTGCGCGCCGTCCAGGTGAAGCACCGATGGCCGACGGGTGAACTCCCGCCCGGCGCTAGACCGTTCGCAAGCGCTTCACTTGCTTGCGGAGCTTGTCGACCCGGCGTTGCAGGGCGGCGGCGTGCAGTTGCTCGAGGCCGTGCAGCCGGCCGAACGTGAACCCGTTCTCACCCGCAGCGTGCGCCTGTATCGCTATGCCGCGCAGCAGCTCTTGCGCCCGATCGCACGACGCCTGCTCGGCGAGTAGCCTCGCCACCTCGTCCAGCAGCTGGGCCATCGCTCCCTGACCGGCCGCACCCGTGGCCAGCGCCTCGGCGTAGCGCGCGCGCTCGACAGCTCGCTCGGCTCCGCGCAGCCGCCGGCCGCACTCCTCCTCGGTACCGCTCCGACCCAGCTCGACGATGCGACGTTCAGCGCGGCGTACCGCGCGGTCCGCGAGGTCGGGGAGCACGTCGCCCGCCCGGTCACCTGAGCCCGCGGGCGCTGACGCCGCGAGCGAGGCGACAGCATCGAGCAGGTCCAGATAGCGCGGCGAGTCCAGCGACTTCCGGAGGAGCGACATCGCCGTACGGCGGGCCGCGGCCAGCTCACGGGCGACACGTCGGCCCACCGGGCCGAGGACGAGCTCCTTGGGCTCCGCCGCCAGCGCCTCGCGGATACGGGCGCGCGCCGCGTCGAGCTCGTCGACATCTGCCACCACGGACTCGAGCCAGGCCAGCTCGGCCCGAGCGTGCGCGGTCCTCTTGTCGGGGACCACCTGGCCGTAGAGCGCCACCGCCGCCCTGAGTCGCACGACGGCGCTCCGCATGCGCTGCGGTGCGCCGGTGCGGTCCAGGCGGACCAACGGGTCGGCGTTCAGCAGGTCGGTGACCGCAGACCGCAGGCCCGCCAGGAGCACCACCGCGACCGGCGTCTTGCGACGCCGCCTGGTGGGCTGCGCCTGCACCGAGAACCCGGCCGAGCCCGCACCGAGGACCCGGGCCACCTTCGACGAAGAGCCCGCAGAGGCGATGCCTGCAGCGCGCACCGCCGCGTCCAGCTCCTCGAGCAGCGCCCGGTCACCCTCGACCAGCTCGACCTCGAGCTCGCGCCACGTCACGGTTCCGACATCGGAGTCGACATCGTCACGTCGTTGGCCGCTGACCCTGTCGTCGGCCACCTCGGCCAGCACCCGTCCGTCGGCGTCCAGCAGGTGGTGGACGGTGCGGCGGTTGACCAGCGTCGCGACCGGCACCAGCGAGGCGGAGCGGACGAGGGCGCGGACCAGCGCCGTGAGGGCGGCCGGTGGTGTCTGCGAGCGCCCGAGGTCACGCCGCACCTCGAGTCGCTCGCTGTCCGCGATGGACAGCTTGAGGTGCCAGCCGTCGTCCTCTCCGCCGGTCCGGCGCCGGAGGGTGGCGCCGGCCGCACCCAACGAGTGCGTCTCGTTGTCGAAGTACGTCGCGGTCAGCTCCATCTCGGCGTGCACCGCCATCGACACGACGCCCCCGATCCCGACGAGGTCCGGCAGCGGTTGGCCGTCGTCGAGCTCGTACTTGGCCTCGATCTCCAGGTGGGTGCGCATCCGTCTCCGTCGCCGTCGCCTAGGCCGCGGGCTCGTGGCGCTCGTACGAGCTGATGGTGCCGTTGCGATGGTGCAGCAGCCACCAGCCGCCCTTCTTGACGCCGGTCTCGCCGGGCGGCCTGGCACCACCCCCGCCGCCAAGGCTGCGCAAGAGCCCGCTGATGACACGCTGCTGGCCGCAGACGACGAGTGCCGAAGCGGCGGAGGCCTCCCGGCGGACCCGGTCCGACACCTCCTGCTCGTTGCCGGCGAAGCCGGCTCTCGTGAGCCTGCTCTCCCGCCGGACGGTCAGGCCGGTGGCAGCCGCGAACGGTGTGAGCATCTCGGTGCAGGCGGGCAGGTCGGCGCTGAGCAGGTCGGTCACGCCAAGACCTCCCAGCACCTCGACGAGCGCGGCAGCCTGCTCGCGGCCGGACCGGTTCAGCCGTGCCTCAGCCGCTCGGCCGCGACGCCCGGCTGGGGCGACGGTGGAGCCGTTGCGCAGGAGCAGCAGGGGCTCGGTGTCCTTGACGGTCCGCGCGAACACGTCGAGAACGACACGGTCCGCGGCCGAGGTGACCCGGCGGCGGGCTGCCCGCAGCGGGAGCCACTCCAGCTCGTCGACCTCCCGGCTCGGACGGAACGCCCCACCGTCCTCCCGCATCGACCAGTAGGTCACGACCTTGTTGGCCGGGCGTCCGCCGGACGTCACCCGGTAGCGGACGGTTGTCAGCCGGGACCCGATGCGCGGGCGGTGACCGGTCTCCTCCGACATCTCCCGGACGGCCGTGACGAGCAGGTGCTCCCCCGGCTCGGCCTTGCCCTTCGGCAGGGACCAGTCGTCGTAGCGGGGCCGATGCACCAGGGCCACCTCCGGGTCGGCCGGGTCGTGGCGCCAGAGCACACCGCCGGCGGCCAGCACGGTGGGCCGGCTCACGGGCGGACCTCTGCCCACAGCTGTTCGTAGCACTGCGCCGCCACGCTGCTCGGGGCGAACGCGGGGACGGGCGCTCGCAGCTCGGCCATCTGCTCGATGATCGACAGGGCCGGGATCACCGTGACGGCGACACGGGCCTGGTCGCGGGAGATCGTCGCGATCACCTCCCGGTGCAGCCGCTTGCGACGGTCGGCCATCGAGAAGAACGCGACCACCTCGGGGCGACGTCCCTCCGAGTCGGCGACGAACCGCGTCAGCTGGTCGAAGGTGCGCAGCGACAGGGTGGCGGGAATCAACGGGACGAGGAGGACGTCCGCGGCATGCAGGACGTTCTCGGACACCAAGGAGACGCTGGGAGGACAGTCCAGGAAGACGACGTCGTAGTCGTCGGCCACCGTCGCCAGGAGCTGACCCAGGCGACGCGTCCGCTTCTTGGTGTCGTCGAGGTCGAGGTCCATGTTGCGGTAGCTGAAGTCGGCGGGCAGGAGGTCGAGGTTCTCGAAGTCGGTGGCCTTCAGCGCCTCCTCGATCGGGCGCTTGCGGGTCACCAGGGCATGGCTGCCGCCCTTGACCCGCGGACGGACCCGGAAGAGGAACGTCGCGGCTGCCTGCGGGTCGAGGTCCCAGAGCAGCGTCCGGGCACCCTCACGGGCGGAGAGGTAGGCCAGGTTCACCGCAGTCGTCGTCTTCCCGACCCCACCCTTGATGTTGTACGACGCATAGACCCTCATCCCCTGCCACCGAGGCTCTGCAACCGGGCCGTGCTCGACGGTCGGACGAACCGACCGAACGCGCGCTGGAAGTCCTGGTGGGCCCGGTCCTGCTCGCCGTCGAGGTGACCGACCAGCTCACCCATCGCGAGGACCGCACCTGCCGACGTGCCGTCGGTGACCATCTCCTCGGCGAACTTCCGCAGTGCATGGCGCTGGACCTCGGAGTCCTGGAACCGGCCGAGCACGTCCTGCAACCCCTTGAGGTCGGTGACAGCTTGCTTGCGCGCCGCCTTGTCGATCACGCCCGAGAACACCTCGAGGGAGTAACGCAGCTCCTTGCACCGCTTCCGCAGCGAGTGCAGGTCCTCCGCCGGCGAGTCGGGGGTGATGGCCCCGCCGTCGCGTGCGACCCGCCGGAAGGTGCGCGTGATGATGCGGTCGGCGAGCTCGCCGGCCGTCGGCACCGTCGACCCTTCGGCGTCCACGTCGGCGAGGTCGGTGAGGGCCGGCTCCCAGTCCGCCACCAGCCGGGTGAAGCGGGCCGAGCGCAGTCCGCGGACCAGGGCACGACGCTCGGCGGTACGACGGCGGCGGAGGTGCGCGGCGAACGGCCCGAGGTCCGCCGGCTCGGCAGCCACCAGCCACCCCGACATCACGGGCAGGTCCAGCTCGTAGACGTCGAGGTCGCGCACCGGTGTCGTGAGGTCCCCGAGCCACTTGAACGCGGGCTCCCACCGGCTGCGCATCTCGTCGGGAAGAGCGGGGCGACCGAGCTTGAGCGTCGATCGCGTACGCCGGACCGCGACCCGGAAGTCGTGCAGGAACTCGGTGTCCACGTCGTCCAGGAGGCCGGGCAGGTTCGCCTGCATGGCGGAGAGGAACTCGCGCAGGACCCCGGCCAGCAGCACCGGCGCGGGCGCGATGCGGTCGGGACTGGCGGGCGGCGGTACGTCGTCGAGGACGGCATCGTCGCTCGCCGGCCGCAGCCCGAGAGCGGCCAGGATCGTGCTGGTCCGACGGGCCGCCTCGTCGTACCCGCGCAGCGGCAGCACCCTGACCTCCGCCGGGACGGCTGAGGTCTTCGCGACGGGCTCGTCCAGCTGGAGCCGGGCAACGGTCTTGCCGTCCTGGTCGTGGAGCTCGACCCGGCGTACGCGCCGCCTCTCCTCCGAGGTGACCATCAACGCGCGGATGCCTGACACCGGAGCCAGGGCGTCGCGCAGCGCGCCCTCGGGGAGCGCGCCCGCGAGCGCCGGCCAGCTCAGACCGGCCACGGGCGTGACGCGGGTCGTCACGGCGTCGGGACCGATCAGCACCAGCCGCCCCTCCGCGGCCGTCACCTGGTGCTCGAGGACGAGCCCCGCGTCGCGGAGGCGGTGGTCGAAGGTGTCGAGCCGGGCCTGGCGCACCACCTGGGCGCCACCCGTGACCACCGCGAAGCTTCCCGAGAGGGCCTTGACCACGGCTGCGAGGTCGAGTGCGCCGTCGTCGGGAGCCAGTAGGGCGGCGGACGGACTCGTCATGGTGGCGGCACCCTAGCCGTCGCAGGTGAACGCTCCCCTACGACCGCGCATCAGCATCGCGGTCCCAGGCCGTCGGACGACCCTGTAGGACCGAGATGAGGTGTCGCACCGTCTCCGTCATGGCGTCCCGCGCCGCGGCGAGATAGCCGCGGGGGTCGACGGCCGACGGGTTCTTCTCGAGGTGCTCCCGCACCGCCGCGGTGAAGGCCATCCCGAGGGCGGTGCCCACGTTGATCTTCACCATGCCGGCGGCAACACCGCGCTGCAGCTCGTCGTCGGGCACTCCCGACGATCCGTGCAGCACCAGCGGGACGGGAACGGCCTCCCGCAACCTGGCGATGAGGTCGTGGTCGAGCGAAGCGGACCTCGATGTCATCGCGTGCGAGCTGCCGACCGCGACGGCCAACGCGTCCACGCCCGTCCGCCCGACGTAGTCCGATGCCTCGGCGGGGTCGGTGCGTACGCCGGCCGTGTGCGCGCTCGCCGGTGCGTTCGGCTTGCCCCCCACATAGCCAAGCTCGGCCTCGAGCCACAGGCCGGTACCGTGCGCCCAGTCCGCCGCGGCCCTCGTCCTCGAGACGTTGTCCTCGTAGGGCAACGAGCTGGCGTCGAACATCGCCGAGGAGAAGCCGGCATCAGCCGCCTGATGAAGCAGGTCCAGGTCCTCGACATGGTCCAGATGAAGAGCGACGTCGACCGCCGCCGTGCGCGCGATCTCCGCAGCGGCAGCCGTCACCGGGCGGACCTGCCCGCCGTGGAACGCGACGGCGTTCTGGCTCAGCTGGAGCACGACGGGGGCGAGCCCGGCCTCGGCCCCGGCCACGATGGCCTCGACGTGCTCGACGGTCACGAAGTTGAACGCGAGCAGGCCGCGACCTGAGGTGGCGGCGCGGCTCACCAGGTCGCCGGTCCGCACCAGCGTCATCGGATCGACTCGACCGCGATGGACGGCAGCAGCGCGGCGGCGAGCTCCTCGTCGGTCGCACCTGCCAGGTCCACCGTCACCGAGGCCACGGAGACAGCCACTCCGGAGGCGAGGCGGTCCGGCCAATCATCCCCACGCCGCAGGCCTCGTGCGACAGCCGCCGCAAGGGCGTCGCCTGCACCCGTGGCGTTCCCGACTACCGGCCTGGGCACCTGGACGCGGAACGAGCCGTCGGGCGTGACCGCCACCAGTCCCTCGGCGCCGAGGGACACCACGACCGCGCCGGCACCCTGCGCGACAAGAGTTCGGCACGCCGCGAGCACGTCGTCGAGGTCCTCCAGCTGGTGGCCGACCAGCTCCGCCAGCTCCAGGCGGTTGGGCTTCACCACGTCGGGCCGGGCGGCAAGAGCCGCACGTAGCTCCGGCCCGGATGCGTCGAGCAGCACAGGTACACCGGCCGCGCGGGCCAGCGTCGTGAGCTGTGCATAGGCGTCCACAGGTACGCCGGGTGGCTGACTCCCGGCGACCACCACGACCGAGGCGTCCACGAGCCGCCTGCGGTAGAGGGACCGGAACGCCTGCCACTCGTCGTCCAGGACCACCGGACCATTCTCGTTGAACACCGTTGCGTCGCGGCCGTCGTAGACGGTCACCGTGCGGCGGGACTGACCTTCGATCGCCGTGAGCTCCGCCTCGATGCCCGAGCCCGCGAGGTCGTCCAGCACCGCCGCCCCGTCGGCGCCGCCGGCGAACCCTGTCGCGAGGACCTGCTCGCCGAGCTGGTGCAGTACGCGGGCGACGTTGAGCGCCTTGCCGCCGGCCCGGCGCCCGGCGACGTCGACCCGGTGCGTCGCCCCGTACGTCAGATCGGGAACCACGTAGGTGGTGTCGACCGCAGGGTTCAGACACACGCACAGGATCACAGGTGGCGACCTAGCCCTCGAGCACGACGGAACGTGAGAGGAACCACGGCGCGTCCGCATCCCGGCCGTTCTCGGTAGCCAGCTCCACCGCGTAGCGGTGCAGCCGCACCAGCTCCACGAGCGGCTCCCCGCTGCCGTGCTCCACCGTCCCGCCCGTGTCGTAGACCGCCTCGGTGAGGTCTGCCGGCAACCGGCCGAGTCCCCAGACCAGGGTGCCGGGACCACACGTCGCGATCGGTCCGTGCCGGTACTCCCCGACGGCGTAGGACTCGGCCCATGCCCCTGCCGACTCCCGGACCTTGAGGGCAGCCTCCTGGCCGATCGCCGTCCCCCAGCCGTGCCCGAGGACCACGAGCTGACGGATGCCCGTCGGTGGCAGCGGCGCCGACAACGCCGCTCGTGCAGCCTGCGGAAGCAGGTCCAGCTCCGGGTCCGACCCGCCGGCGAGTGCGGCCCGGAGCATCACGAGCTGGGTCGTCGGGAAGCGGGTCTGCACCACGCTGCTCTCGTCGGCGAATGACAGGTCCACGACAGAGGTCGCGAGCCCCGCCAACGGCGTGGCCTGCTCGCCGAGGAGCACCGTGACCGGGATGTCCGGCTGCTCGGCCTGCACTCGACGGACCGCGTCGAGCAGCTCGGAGGAGGTTCCCGACCGGCTGATGGCCATCACCCGGTCGTACGTCCGCAGGACGGGCGGCAGCTCACTGGCGATGAGCGCGTCGGTGGTGCCGTGGCCGGCGGCCTCCCGCAACCACGAGTACGCGAGACCGACGTAGTAGGACGTGCCGCACCCGAGGACGAGCACGCGCTCCCCTGCCGTGGGCAGGCCCGGCACCCCCGCCCGGGCGCGCTCGAGCGCTCGGGACCAGCACTCCGGCTGGCTGGCGATCTCGGCGCGGGTGGTCGCGCTGCTGGGTGCGTGGCTATCGGTCATGGCATTCCTCCGCGGGGCTGGTGCGCGAGTCGTGGGTTCGCAGCAACGCAGCCCGGTCGACGTCGGGCGAGCCTAGCCGCCGGCCACCGCTCAACCGGGCGCGATCTTGTTCCGATGGACCC
>JAJAYQ010000152.1 GCA_026786145.1 Spirochaetaceae bacterium
GTGAGCTACGAGCTGGACACCCGCTCCGCCGTGACCCTCCGGGTGCGCGACGCAGCTGGCGCCCTCGTCCACAGCCGGTCACTCGGCGTTGCGCCCGCCGGCCGCCACGATGGCAGCTGGGACGGTCGCCGGGACGGGGGTGGGGCTGTCCGAGCGGGCAGCTACACCCTCGAGGTCTCGACGCGTACGCCCGGCGGGACGCGGTCCGGGCTGGCCGCCGTGACGGTCATCGTCGACCCGGTCGCGCCGAGGGCCACCGGCATCTCCCGCCCGCCCGGCACGCTGTACCCGGTCCGCGACCGCTACCGCGACAGCACCCGGCTCGACGCCGACCTGCCCGAGCCGGTTCGCTGGCTGGAGCTGCAGGTGCGGTCCGCATCAGGGTCTTTGGTGGCCACCGAAAGGGTGCAGCGACGGCCGGCCGGCCCGGCGTACGTCGGGTGGAACGGCCGCACCGACAGTGGCCGCGTCGTGCCCTCCGGCACGTACACCGCTCGTCTCGTCACACAGGACCTGGCAGGCAACCGGGCCACCAGTGCGCCGTCGCGGGTGCCCGTGTCCGGCAGGTCCCTGGTGCGCCGCAACGGGTCGGTCACCGTCACGGCGCGGGAGTCGCTCGACGAGACGTTCATGGACGACTGCTCGCAGGTGTTCCGCCATACCGACGGGAAGCGGAAGGGCTGGATCGGCTACTTCAGCTCGGGCACGTGCACCTCCGGGGATGCGTACGCGATCGGCGACCACCAGGCACGCCTGCCGGCTGCCGTCCGCTACGGACGCGTCCGCGTGAGTGCCTACGGCGCGCGGGACGACGCGCGGTTCCGTGACTCGGCCCACGTTGCCTACTACGACGAGCTGCAGAACCTCACCGACCACGAGTTCAGGCTGGGCCCCACGCTCGGGACCTACACCGGGCCGAGCGTCCGGGCGGAGAAGCACCTGATCCGGCACCGGGTGCTCAAGTGGTCGACCTACGCCACTGGGGTCAACTGGTACGACGTCGAGCGCTACACCGTCACGTACACCTACTTCGTCCTCCGCTGAACAGGTCGCCCTTCCCGTCGGGCACGATGGGGCAGTGAGCATGTCCCGCCCATTGCCACGGCCGCACCGAGCAGCACGCTTCGAGGACCGGTGGCACGCCGTGCTCA
>JAJAYQ010000153.1 GCA_026786145.1 Spirochaetaceae bacterium
CCCACCGTGCGCCTCACGTCGGTGGAGGCGGCGTACTGGTGCGAGATCCGAGGCCGTTACCACCTGCGCTGGGTGGTCCCCCACGAGGAGGACGCCCTGCTCGACGCTGTCGCCCGGCTGCACGCCGCAGGGGCTGACACACTCGGGGAGGGATCGCGGTACGTCGGCTCCTTCCGCGCCCACGGCCTGGCGGTGCCGGTGTGGGACCTGGAGGAAGGCACCCCCGCCGAGGCACTGGAGGAGCCGGTGACGGCCCTTGCCGCCCGCCTGGACGAGGCCCTCGGGGACACGACGCCGCTCGACGATGCCGCCCGGCGCGCCCGCTCCGGCATCGCCAGCCGTCAGATCACCCTGCGGTAGCGGCCGACAGCGGGGAGCCGGCAGTCTCCCAGCGTACGGGCAATGTCAGGTGTTGACGGGGTCGCGGGAGATGGGACAGCTCATGCAGCGCGGCCCGCCGCGACCGCTGCCCAGCTCGCTGCCCGCGATGGTGATGACCTCGATCCCGGCCTCCGTCAGGCGCGCGTTGGTCTCGGTGTTGCGCTCGTAGGCCACTGCGAGCCGAGGGGCGATCGCCAGCGTGTTGTTCCCGTCGTCCCACTGCTCACGCTCGGCGGTGATCGGGTCCAGACCGGTGTCGATGATGCGCAGCGTGTCGATGCCCATCGCCTTGGCGGCGGCCACCAGGAACGGCTCCGGCCCGTCGACGTGGATGTCCCCGCCGTCGGTGACGGTGTAGGCCTCGAGGTCGTCGGCGATGTTGGGGTACATCACCACCGCGTCGACGTCGACCATCGTGCAGACCGTGTCCAGGTGCATCGTTGCCCGGTCCTGCGCGATCGGCACGGCCAGCACCGTCACGGCGAGGCCGCGGTCGAAGACGGTGCGGGCGAGCCGCTCGACACCCGCCGGGGTGGTGCGCTCGCCGACGCCGACGGCGATGACACCGGGCGCGAGGAGCAGCACGTCCCCTCCCTCGACGGGCTCGTGCTCCGGGCCGTGGACGATCGTCGTGCCCGTGAAACGCGGGTGGTGGCGGTAGATCGCCTGGGTGAGCGACGTCTCGCGGATGCGCGCCGGCATGGCGAGGCTCGTCACTGCCACGCAGTCGCGGATCCACACGCTGGAGTCACGGGTGAACAGCAGGTTGGGGAGCGGGTCGATGACGAAGTCGTGCCGGTCCATGAACCGGTAGGTGAGGCCGCCGACCGGGGCCATCTCCTCGTGCGCCAGTCCGGCCATCAACGTGGTGGCAAGGTCAGCCGGGTGCAGGCCGCGCAGGTAGGTGTCGACCGCACGGTGCAGCGACTCGCCGAGCCTCGGGTCGGCCAGGACAGCGCCGATCGTCTCCTCGCGAGCCGTCTGCGACTCCAGAGCGCCGGCCAGCAGGTCGGCGAGGTAGAGCACCTCGACGTCGTGGTCACGCAGCGCCTGCGCGAAGCCGTCGTGCTCGTCCTGGGCGCGCCCGATCCACGGGATGCCGTCGAAGAGCAGCTTGTCGTTGTTGCGCGGCGTGAGGCGCTTGAGCTCCGGACCCGGCCGGTGCAGCATCACGGTCCGGAGCCGGCCGACCTCGCTGTCGACGCCGTGAGGAGCAGGGTTGTCCGCCATGCCCGGATGCTATCTGCGCCCGTCTGCCGCAGGGCGCCCGTCACCGGCAACCACCCGGCGTACGTCCGCGGACCCGGCCCCTCGGCGCTTTGATCGCGAGGCGGTCGCCCGCAAGCCATTTATCGGTGCGCTGGCGACCACGGGGCAGTCGAGGCACCCGGTGCGGTGCGGTGCTGCCCCCACCCCTGTGGATGACGTGCGGCCGGGCGCGCCGCGCCGCCGACAGAATCGGTCGGTGCCGGGCCGGGACGGTGAGGAGCGCCGCAAGCGTGACCTGCGCATCGTCGCGGCCCGGCGCGGGGGCGTGTTCACGATCGCGGACGCACAGGCCCTCGGCTTCTCGCGAGGCCGGCGGCGGACACTGGTGTCAGCGGGCGCATGGGTGGTGTTGCGCACAGGCGTCCTGACGGGGCGACGGGCGCTCGACCTGGCCGGTCGCGACCCTCGCGGGGCGCACGCCCTGCGCTGCGCCGCTGCGCTCGCCGCGATGACGCTGCCCGCTGCCGCCTACGGCCTCACCGCAGCCTGCATCCTGCGCCTCGACATCCCCGGCGCCCCGCCCGGCCGCCTCAAGGTCGTCCTGCCGCCCGTCCGCGGCGCCGGTGGCCGGACCCGTGCCGGGCTCGCGGTGCGCCGAGCAGGACTTCCTGCGGAGCACGTCCTCGAGATCTCCGGAGTGCGTACGACGGGGCCCGCCCGGACGGTCGTCGACCTGGCGCGGCGGCTCTCCTTCAGCGACGCGGTCCTGGTCGCCGACTCGGCGTACCGGACCTGGGGTGCGGGAGTCAAGGACCAGCTCGTGGACGTGAGCGGCCGGTGCTCCGGATGGCCTGGCGCGACCGGGGTCGAACCGGTTCTGGCGTTCGCCGACGTGCGCAGCGAGTCGGCCCTCGAGACGCGAGGACGGCTGGCGATGCACCGCCAGGACCTGCCGCCGCCTCGGACCCAGTGCTGGGTGGGAGAGACCCGACCCGAGTTCCGGGCTGACTTCGGCTGGGAGGAGCAGCGCACGATCGGCGAGGCGGACGGCCGGGTGAAGTACACCGATGCCGACGTCCTGTGGAAGCAGGCCCGCAGGGAGGAGCGGATGCACGACCTCGGATTCGAGGTGGTGCGCTTCGACTGGCAAGGGGCCGGACGTGAGGAGGAGCTGGCCGGCCGCTTTCGCCGAGCTTTCGACCGTGGCCGGTCGAGTCCCGGCCGAGGTCGTTTCTTCCCGGACCCGGGCTGGTGGACCCCAGGCGGCTCGACGGCTGTGCCCCGTGAGCGCGACGGCGAGCCCGTGGCGTGGTGGCTGCACGACCCGGACGAGCTGCTTGAGCTCCACGAGTTCGACGAGCCCGATGATGGTGGCGAGCTCGACGAGTGAGTCGCGGGCGCCGTGGGTCCAGCGGACACGACGACCACCCGGACAGTCGAGGCCGACTGGGGCGCGGGACACAGCGGGGCGTGGACGTGGGTCGGGTCGCGGATAGGGTCGCGAGCATGGGTCTCCTCGACGGCAGGGTCGCGATCGTCACCGGCGCGGGGCGCGGGATCGGTCGTGGCGAGGCGCTCGAGCTGGCCCGCGAGGGCGCCCGCGTGGTGGTCAACGAGGTCGACCCGGAGGTAGGCGGGGCGGTCGTCGCCGAGATCGTCGCGGCCGGCGGCGAGGCCGTGCTCGACACCGGCGACTGCTCCGAGGAGGACACAGCCCGCCAGCTCGTCGGCACCGCCCTCGACACATGGGGGCGGCTCGACGCGCTGGTCAACAACGCCGGCATCCTGCGTGACAAGACCGTTGCCAAGATGTCCGCGGAGGAGTGGGACGCGGTCATCCGGGTCCACCTTCGCGGTCACTTCCTGCCGACGCACTACGCCTGCGCCCACTGGAAGGAGTCCGGCACCCAGGGGCGCATCGTCTGCACGGCGTCCACCTCGGGGCTGCTCGGCAACTTCGGGCAGGCCAACTACGGAGCGGCCAAGGCGGGGATCGCGGCGTTCTCGACGATCGTCGCCATGGAGATGGCGCGGTACGGCGTGCGGTGCAACGCCATCGCGCCCGCAGCGCGGACCCGGATGACCGAGAGCGCCTACGGTGCCTTCAAGGACCTCTCGGCGGCGGAGGGCTCAGACGAGGGGGAGGCCTTCGACTTCTGGCACCCCGACAACGTCGCCCCGCTCGTCGCCTACCTGTGCAGCGACGCCGCCGGGACGATCAGCGGCAAGGTCTTCGGAGTCCAGGGCGATGCCGTCGAGCTCTACCAACCGTTCACGTCGGCAGCGGTGATCGCGAACCACGACACCCGGTGGACACCGGACGGCATCGCGGCCCGCGTCCACGAGCTCTTCGACGAGAGCGGCATCTCCGCCGAGGTCGAGAACATGATGGGCAAGCTGCGCTTCACCATGACCGAGCGCTCCACCCTGTAGCGGTCAGGTCAGCGAGCGAACGACGTCGTACGCCGCGATCAGCGCGAGCACCAGGCACACCGTCGCGCCGACCCGTCGGATGGTCGAGAGCCGCACGTACCGCAGCAGGGTCCGACCCAGCCCTACCGCCAGCCCGGCCACGACGACGAGTGCCAGCCACGACCCCGTGAAGACGCTGACCGGGTCCTCGTAGCGTGCGGCCAGACCGGCGGTGAGCAGCTGGGACAGGTCGCCCCATTCGGCGAGGAACAGCACGCCGAAGCTGGTGGCCACGACCCGGACCCCATGCACCTCGGCGCCGGCGCGCGCTCTGAACTCTTCCTCCGTGGCCTGTTCG
>JAJAYQ010000154.1 GCA_026786145.1 Spirochaetaceae bacterium
CCTGTGCCCGCAGCACCTCTGCCAAGGGTGTGCCGCGCTCGACGGCGATGGCCACACCGTCGACGAAGCGCGCGAGCGGCGGCAGGGTCGTGCGTGTCGCGATCCCCTGCAGCGCCTGGACCAGGGATGACCCCGCCCGGGCATCGGCCAGCGCCCTCGCGAGTTCCCGCGGCAGTTCACCCCTGCTGATGCGGGTGACGCGTTCCAGGGCTCCGACCGCACCTTCCCCCGCCGCCACCGCCAGGGCGAGGAGCTCCGCGATGGTCGGGAACTCCGCCATCATCCGTTCCTCCCGGAGCGCCACCTCCCGGGAGAGCCAACGGTCGCGGGCCAGCACGCCGGTGACGGTCGCGACCGCACAGAGCACGAGCAGTGGGACGGCCCGAAAGCCGCCGTTGGCGGTCGCGAGGGCACTGAGCCCGATGCCGGCGAGCAGACCTCCCCCGCCCCACAGGACCTGCTCGGCCCGGAACTGCTCGAGCGTCATGCCGCGCCCGGCCTGGTCGAGGCGGCGCCGCGCCGACACCGCCCCGCCAAGGACCCGCTCGACCAGTCTGATGGCATCGGCCATGAAGGGCGCCACAATGCGCTCCATCGTCGGGAACGGCGTCAGCGCCCGTTCGATGCGCAGCAGTCGCGACGGCGCGGACGTGTCCCGCAGGTACGGCGCGAGTCGATCCTCCAACCTGGGCCGGCGCAGAGCCGGGATCCGACTCACCGCGATCATCAGCCCGGCACCCGCGAGCAGGCCCAACCCGGCGCCGGTGATGGCGGGATTCACCTCAGCACCCGCTCCTCTTCCGGCAAGCGACCGATGCGGATCATCAGTCGGTAGGCGACCAGGCACATACCGCCTCCGGCGACGAGAACCCCGAACCCGGTTGCGCTGTTGTAGGCATCGACGGCCTCGGGGCGCAGGGACAGCAGCGCGAGCACGATCCAGGGAGCGGCCACTGCGAGTCGCGCCGCATTGACGGTCCACCCCTGCCGGGTCTCGAGCTCCGCGCGCGTACGGGCGTCCTCCCGCAGGAACGCGGAGAGGGTGCGCAACAGCCGCCCGAGGTCAGTCCCCCCCACCTCGCGAGCCATCCGCAGCGACTCCACGATGCGGTCGCCGACCGGGTCGGCCAGCGACGCCTTGAGGCGGTCGAGACAGTCGAAGAAACGGCCCGTCGCGCGGTAGTTCTCTCCGAAACGCAGGAAGGGCCTTCGCAGCTCCTCGGGACCGCGGACGCCGACCTGGCTGAGCGCCTCCGGCAGGGACAGACCGGCGCGCACGCCGGACGCGAGGTTGTCCACGACGTCGGGCCACAGCTCGCGCAGATCGCTGCGTCGCTGACGTGCCCGGAAGCGCACCAGCGTTACCGGACCGCAGGACGCGATGACACCGAACGCCACCGCGATGGCGGGTGAGCGGGACACGACGTACATCAGGACGGAAACGGCCGCGCCGGCGCCGAGGCACGAAGCGACGAGACCGCCGGGGGTGACGGCCTCGATGCCAGCTTGCGCGAGCAGGTCCGAGACATCGTCCCGGCGGGTGGGCCCACGGCGTCGCCGGGGCACGGCAGGCGTGAAAGAACGCCAGACGAGAAACAGCCCGAGACCCAGGAGGAGCCCGACGAGAGCGCCCATCAGCCGTCGTACCCGTACGGCGAGAGCAGGCGGGCCAGGTCGAAGCCGGCCCGCTCGAACCGCTCGGCGTGCGGCGGCCAACCGTCTGCGCGTACCAGCTGGTCGGCTCGGGTAGTGAAGACGTCCGCGGTCTCGACCACGTCGCCCTCCACCCGGCCGGGCACCGCCAGGATCTCGCGGACCGTGCGCCGGCCGCCCCGCTCGATGGCCATGTGCACGACCAGGTCTATGCAGGCGGCGACGGTTGGCACGACGAAGGCGTGCCCGACGTTCTCGCCGGCCAGCAGCGGCAGCGTGCACATCTTCGTGACCGCCTCACGAGCCGAGTTGGCATGGATGGTGCACATCCCCGGCAGGCCGGAGTTCAGCGCGATCAGGAGGTCGAGGCTTTCTTCCTGGCGCACCTCGCCGACGATGATGCGCGAGGGGCGCATCCGCAGCGCCTCCTTGACGAGGCGGCGCAGCTTGATCTCGCCGGTTCCTTCGAGGCTCGGCTGACGGCACTGCATCGACACGACGTCGGGCAGCGGCACCTTGAGCTCGAAGACCTCCTCCGCGGTCACGACCCGCTCACCGGAGGGGATGGCGGCCGTCAGGCAGTTGAGCATCGTCGTCTTCCCGGCCTGTGTCCCGCCTGCGACCAGGATGTTGAGGCCGCTGGCCACCGCCGCCTCGAGGAACCTGGCCGCCTGCCCCGACAACGTCCCGAGATGGACCAGGTCGTCGAGAGCAGTGGCCCGCACGACGAACTTGCGGATGTTGACCGACCAGTGGGTCCGGGTGATGTCAGGGATCGCCACGTGTAGCCGGGAGCCGTCAGGGAGCATCGCGTCGACGAACGGGGTGGAGAGGTCCACCCGCCGCCCCGACGACTTGAGCATGCGTTCGACCAGGTCGCGCACCTCGTCAGCGGTGAGGATCGTCGTCGTGAGCTCGTGGACGCCGCGACGGGCGATGAAGACCTTGGTCGGCTCGTTGATCCACACCTCCTCGACAGTGGGGTCGTCGAGGTACTTCTGGAGCGGCCCGAAGCCGGCCACCGCGTCGAACACGGCTCGGGCGACGAACGGCGTGTCGACCAGCTGAGGCAGCGTCCCGTTCTCGCTGCGCTCGTCGTAGTCGTTGATCACTTCCTGGACCAATCGCCGCACCGCAGCCGGGTCGGCAGCCGGGTCGAGGCCGCGGCGGCGGACGAGCTCGCGCACCTCGTCCTCGACGACGGTGATCGCCTTCACGCTGGCTCCCCCGGTCTCCGGCGTTCCCGTGTGGGTGCGGTGATCGTAACCAGCGCAGAGTGGTGCACGACAGGGATCGCGGAATCTGTGGACAACCAGACCGGCGCGGGCCAGCCCTGTGGAGATCTCGAACCGGCGAAGGGGCCGATCTGACCAGGATGGCTCATGGAGTTGACCGTGACCGTCGTCGACCCGACCGGGATGTCGCCACCCGCGGACGTCGAGGTCACTGCCGCCCCACGGGCCACACTGGGAGAAGTCCTGCCCACCCTGCTCGGGTCGGTCCACCGGGTGGAGGGCGGCCTCTCGTGCGGGGCACAGGCCCTCGATCCGTCATCGGTCCTCGGTGAACCGCCGCTCCTGGACGGCGCGATCCTGACGGTCGGTCCACCTGCCCGGCCGCAACCACGACCACTGCTCGAGCTGCACGTGCAAGCCGGGCCGGACTGCGGCGGCGTCTACCCGTTGGGTCCGGGGGAGCACGGGATCGGACGCGTCGCCGAGGCTCGGGTGCGGGTCGCGGACCCCGACGTCTCCCGGTTGCACGCCGTCCTGCGGGTTGGCTTGGACGATGCCGCATCGACCACCGTCCACGACCTGGGGTCCACGAACGGCACAACGATAGACGGCACGCCGGTCGACCGCTCGGGCGTCGTCGCCCTGCCGGGCCAGGTCGTACGGATCGGTGACTCGTGCGTCGCACTGGTGGTCCCGGAGAAGGTCCCCGTGTCCTGCCGGCCGGACGGTGAGGGTCACCTGGAGCTCAACCGGCCACCCCGCCAGGTCGTGGTCCCGACGCCGACGCGGGTCTCCCTGCCCACCGAGCCCCGCCCTCGCGAGCGGACCCGGTTCCCC
Source organism: Spirochaetaceae bacterium (assembly GCA_026786145.1). Taxonomy (GTDB): domain Bacteria; phylum Actinomycetota; class Actinomycetes; order JACCUZ01; family JACCUZ01; genus JAJAYQ01. The sequence goes on from JAJAYQ010000154.1 coordinate 3,726, forward strand.
GCCATCGCCCTGGCTGTCCCGCTGCTGGCCGGCGCCGTGCTCGCCCTGGTGACCCGCAGCCCGACATACCTCGTCTTCGTCCTGCTCTCGCCGTTGATGGTGCTGGGCACCTACCTGAGCGACCGCGCCGGTGGCCGGCGCGCCCGAGGCGCTGCGCGGTCCGAACACGCATCCGCTCTTGCCCGCGGACAGGAGACCGTCCGACGCACCGTGGCGGCCGAGTCGTCGGCACGGCACTCGGCGCATCCCGACGCGGCGACATTGCTGCTCTCTGCGACGGGGCCGCGCCCTCGGCTCTGGGAGAGGCGACCGGAGGACAACGACTACTTA
>JAJAYQ010000155.1 GCA_026786145.1 Spirochaetaceae bacterium
GACGCACCCGGCGCGGACGAGCCACGCCGAGAGGGGCGCCCTCGTCGCGACCGCCAGCAGGGCGACCGCCAGCAGGGCGACCGCCAGCAGGGCGACCGCCAGCAGGGCGACCGCCAGCAGGGCGACCGCCAGCAGGGCCGAGGCAACCAGTCGGGCCAGCAGAACTCCCCCCAGCAGCAGCAGTCGTCTGCGCAGAACCAGCAGAACCAGCAGCCCCAACAGCGCGTGCGGGACGACGAGGACGACTTCGACCGCGGCGGCCGTAGTCGCCGCCGTGGCCGGTACCGCGACCGCAACCGCAACCGCCGTGGCGGCCGCGACGGGTTCACGCCCAACGAGGGCGAGGCCATGCCCGAGATCAGCGACGACGACGTGCTGGTCCCGGTGGCCGGCATCCTCGACATCCTCGACAGCTATGCCTTCGTGCGGACGTCGGGCTACCTGCCGGGCCCGAGCGACGTCTACGTCGCGCTCGCCCAGGTCCGCAAGAGCGGTCTGCGCAAGGGTGACGCCGTCACCGGCGCCATCCGCCAGCCCCAGGAGGGCGAGCGCAAGGACAAGTTCAACGCCCTGGTCCGGCTGGACACGGTCAACGGGACCGAGCCCGAGAAGTCCAGGGGGCGCGTGGAGTTCAACAAGCTCACGCCGCTCTACCCCCAGGACCGGCTGCGGCTCGAGACCGAGGCCTCCATCCTGACGACGCGCGTGATCGACCTCGTGGCACCGATCGGCAAGGGCCAGCGCGGCCTGATCGTCTCGCCCCCCAAGGCCGGCAAGACCATGGTCCTGCAGGCGATCGCCAACGCCATCACGGTGAACAACCCCGAGGTCCACCTCATGGTCGTGCTCGTGGACGAGCGTCCCGAGGAGGTCACCGACATGCAGCGCTCGGTGAAGGGCGAGGTCATCGCCTCGACCTTCGACCGGCCTGCCGAGGACCACACCACCGTCGCCGAGCTGGCGATCGAGCGGGCCAAGCGGCTGGTCGAGCTCGGCCACGACGTCGTGGTCCTGCTCGACTCGATCACCCGCCTGGGGCGTGCCTACAACCTGGCTGCCCCGGCCAGCGGGCGCATCCTCTCCGGTGGTGTCGACTCGACCGCGCTCTACCCGCCGAAGCGTTTCTTCGGCGCTGCGCGCAACATCGAGAACGGCGGCTCGCTGACCATCCTCGCCACCGCGCTGGTGGAGACCGGCTCGCGGATGGAC
>JAJAYQ010000156.1 GCA_026786145.1 Spirochaetaceae bacterium
CGCCGCTGCCGGTTGTCGCTGGTCAGGTCGGGCAGGTAGCGCCGCCGGCCCAGGATCGTCTCGGTGTAGCCGGTGCGCCGAGCCACGTCGACCACGTCGTGCAGGTAGTCGCGGACCCCGCCGAAGCGCAGGAAGTACTCGTCCATAAGGCCCTTGGCCTCGTCGGTGCCGATGCCGAGCTGACGGGAGAGCCCGAAGGCGGACAGGCCGTAGGCCAGCCCGTAGCTCATCGCCTTGATCTTGGCCCGCTGCTCGAGGCTGACCGCTCCGGGCTCCACGCCGAAGACCCTCGACGCGGTGAAGGCGTGCAGGTCCTCGCCCGAGTGGAACGCCTCGATGAGCGCGGCGTCCTCGGAGAGGTGGGCCATGATCCGCATCTCGATCTGGCTGTAGTCGGCCGTGAGCAGCGAGTCGTAGCCCGCTCCGACCATGAACACCTCGCGGATCCGCCGGCCCTCCTCGGTGCGGATCGGGATGTTCTGCAGGTTGGGGTCCGTCGACGACAACCGACCCGTCGACGCGATCAGCTGGTTGTAGGTCGTGTGGATCCGGCCGTCGTCGGCCACCGCCTTCAGCAGCCCGTCCACCGTGATCTTGAGCCGGGTCGCGTCACGGTGGCGCAGCAGCGCCGCCAGGAACGGGTGCTCGGTCTGCGCGTGCAGCGCCTGCAACGCCTCGGCGTCGGTGGTGTAGCCGGTCTTGGTGCGCTTGGTCTTGGGCATGCCGAGCTCGTCGAAGAGCACCACCTGCAGCTGCTTGGGCGAGCCGAGGTTGATCTCCTTGCCGAGCACCGCGTAGGCGTCGTCCGCCGCCGACTTCACCGCTGAGCCGAAGTGCGACTCGAGGTGGGCCAGGTGGTCGGCATCGACTGCGATGCCGGTGCGCTCCATCGTGGCGAGCACCCGGCCCAGCGGCAGCTCGACCTCGCGCAGCAGCCGGGTGGACTCCTTGGTCTCGAGCTCCTCGTCGAGCCGGGCGGCGAGCTCGAGGACGGCGTACGCCCGCACGACGTCGGCCTCGGCGGCCGCCGCCTCGTCCTGCCCGTCGAACGAGAGCTGCCCTCCGGTGTCGCCCTCGGTGCGCAGGTCGCGGCGCAGGTAGCGCAGGGCCAGGTCGGCGAGGTCGTAGCTGCGCTGGTCCGGCATGGCGAGGTAGGCGGACAGCGCCGTGTCGCTGGTGACCCCGCGCAGGTCCCACCCGCGGGCGCCGAACGCCAGCGACGGGCCCTTCGCGTCGTGCAGCGCCTTCGGCAGGCCCTCGTCGGCCAGCCAGTCGGCAAAAGCCTTCTCGTCGGCCGGGTCCAGGCCGGCGGGCTCGAACCAGGCGCCCTCGGCGTCGGCGGATGCCAGCGCGACCCCCACGACGTCGCCGGTGCCCCCGCCCCAGTAGCCGGAGATGTGGACGCCGGTACGCCGGCCGTCACGCGCGTTCGCGTCGAGCCACTCGGCGATCTCACCCGGGCCGAGGACCCGGCAGGTCACCGCGAAGCCCTCGTCGGCCTCCGGCTCGGCGGACTCGACGGTGGCGTAGAGGCGGTCGCGCAGCACCCGGAACTCGAGCGCGTCGAAGACCTGGTGCACCTCGTCGCGCTCCCAGTTGGCGCGGGCCAGGTCCCCGGGCATGACCTCGACAGGCACGTCGCGCACCAGCTCGGTGAGCTGGCGGTTCTGGATCACCTGGGCGAGATGGGCGCGCAGGGCGTCACCGGCCTTGCCTTTCACCTCGTCGACGCGCGCGACCAACGTGTCGAGGTCGCCGAACTCCACCACCCACTTGGTCGCCGTCTTCTCCCCGACCGAGGGGATGTTGGGCAGGTTGTCGCTCGGGTCACCACGAAGGGCGGCGAAGTCGGGGTACTGCGAGGGCGTGAGGCCGTACTTGTCCTGCACGGTCTCCGGCGTGAAACGCCACATGTCCGAGACACCCTTGCGGGGGTAGAGCACCGTCACCTGGTCGCTCACCAGCTGGAGCGCGTCGCGGTCGCCCGTGCAGATGAGCACGTCGAACCCCTCGCGCTCGGCCCGGGTGGTGACCGTCGCGATGACGTCGTCCGCCTCGTAGCCCTCCAGCTCGAGCGACGGGATGCGCAGGGCGGCCAGCACCTCCTTGACCAGCGCCACCTGGCCCTTGAACTCCTCAGGGCTCGCCGACCGGTTGGCCTTGTAGTCGGGGAAGAGCTCGCTGCGGAAGGTCTTGCGCGACACGTCGAAGGCCACCGCGACGTGAGTCGGCTGCTCGTCGCGCAGCACGTTGATCAGCATCGAGGTGAACCCATAGACCGCGTTCGTTGCCTGCCCGGTGGTCGTCGAGAAGTTCTCGACGGGAAGGGCGTAGAACGCGCGGTAGGCCAGCGAGTGCCCGTCGACGAGCAGCAGCCGGGGGGTGGCGGCGATGGTGGGGGCAGTCACGTCCCGACCCTAACGGCGGGCACCGACCACCTACGATCGGCGGCGTGACCGACCCACTAGACACCCTGCGGGACATCAGCGGCATGAGCGCCGGGACACTGGCCGAGCGCATGGGCATCGAGCTGCTGGAGGTGTCGCCGCAGCGGCTCGTCGCCACGATGCCGGTCGAGGGCAACACCCAGCCGTACGGCCTGCTCCACGGCGGGGCCTCGGTCGTCCTCGCTGAGACGCTGGGGTCCATCGGCGCCGCCCTGCACGCCGGGCCGGACCGGGTCGCGGTCGGCCTGGACATCAACGCGACCCATCACCGGGCGGCGCGGTCGGGGCTCGTCACCGGCGTCGCCACCGCGCTGCACGCGGGGTCGACGATCGCGTCCTACCAGGTGCAGGTCAGCGACGACCAGGGCCGGCTGGTGTGCACCGCGCGGATCACCTGCCTGCTGCGCGCCGCTGCTCCGGGCGCCTGACCCGGCGTACGCCTTGCAGGTTCGGTTCCGTTCGCGTCAGTCGGCGGCGCGGTTCATCGCGGCCCGCAGCCGCCGCAGCGACCGCCGCCGGGCCACGAGATGGTCGGCAGTGCTCGGAGCCGGCGCGCCCGTGAGCCGGCGCCGCAGGGCGCTGACCGGCACCGACCTGCGCACCACCACGGGCCCGAAGCCGAGCCGGGCATAGAACCGCTGGGTGTCCCGCATCTGCGGGAGGACGCTGGTGATGACGTGCTCGGCCCCTACGTCGTCGGCGAAGGACACCGCGGCCGTGAGTAGTGCCTTGCCGACGCCGCGCCGGCGGAACCCGTCGCGGACATGGAGGTAGTGGGCGTGCACAGCCCGCTGCTCGAAGAGCGGTGCGTACGCCGTGGCGGTCAGCACGGCCATGCCGGCGACCTCGTCGTCGACGACCGCCACGAGCGCGCAGGAGTCAGGGTCCCGGGACACCGCCTCGAGCCGCCCCAGGACCCCGGCCTCGTCGGCAATCGGGATGACACGCTCGAACCTGCTGCCCATCTCGCGCAGCTCGTCCCACATCAGCATGAGCGCGGGAAGGTCGTCCGGGCAGGCGCCCCGGACCACCACGGCAGGTCGCGTCACGGGGGCCCTCCTGTTCGGCACTATGTGGGCAGTCGACGTCTCGGCATGAACTGCCCCGTACAGCCGGGCGGGACACTACGCCCCCACCGGTGGCGAGCGCGAGATGATGGTGACGTTCACGCTAGTCCACGCTCAGGGAGGACGTCGGTGGTCACTGGTGCCGGGACCATGCTCAACGTGGCGACCATCCTGGTCGGTTCGGGCATCGGAGTGCTTCTCGGCCACCGCTTGCCACAGCGCACCCGCGAGGTCGTCACCGACGGTCTCGGTCTGGTCACGCTGCTTGTCGCGGCCCTCAGCGCAGCGGCGGTGCTCGACCCGGAGCTCGTCGAGGCGGTCGGGGCCGACGCCCCCGTCCTGATCGTGCTGGGAGCGGTCCTGGTCGGCGGGATCGCCGGGTCCCTGCTGCGCATCGAGGACCGGCTCGAGGGGGTCGGCGCAGCGATCCGCTCGCGACTCCCCCGACGGGTCGCCGGCGGCGACGCGATCGAGCAGCGCCACCGCTTCGTCGAGGGCTTCGTGACCGCCTCTCTGGTGTTCTGCGTCGGGCCGTTGACCGTCCTGGGCTCGCTGGACGACGGGCTGGGCCGTGGGATCGACAAGCTGGCGCTCAAGGCAACGCTGGACGGCTTCGCCTCGATCGCCTTCGCGGCCAGCCTGGGCTGGGGGGTCGCGGCCTCGGCGGTGGCGGTCCTCGTCGTGCAGGGCAGCCTGACCGTGCTGGGCGCCCTGCTGGGGGACCTGCTCCCGGATGCGCACCTGTCGGCACTGACGGCGACCGGCGGTCTGCTCCTGGTGGGGGTGTCGATGCGGCTGCTGCGGATCCGGCCCGTCCCGGTCGCCGACCTGCTCCCGGCACTGGTCGTGGCACCGCTGATCGTGCAGGTGGTCGTGGCCGCTCGCTGACCGTGGTTGCCGCTTCCGGCCTGTTCGCCGCCGCCGGGCACTATGCTCCCGCGAACGGTGGCACGACCCGACCGCTGACGACCTCCCGGAGGTGTCCTGGTGCGCACGAGAGTCGCCTTGTTCCTGGCGACGCTGATCTCGGCCCTGGTCTGCGTGCTCGGTCTGGGCGCCGGTGCGGCGCACGCCGAAGGCGAGTCCATCTTCGGGTTCCTGCGCAACGCCAAGGGCGGAGAGAACGTCCCGGTCCCCGGCGTCACGATCACCGTCAAGGGGCCGGGCGGCTTCACCGGGACCTCTACGACCGACGACGCCGGCCGCTGGACGGTCGAGACCAACCGGTCGGGCAAATTCACGGTCACCCTGGACCAGGACTCGCTGCCCAAGGGTGTGACCCTGCGCAACCCCGATGCCGACTCCCTCAAGGTCCCGGTGGCGGGCGGCCAGGACAAGCC
>JAJAYQ010000157.1 GCA_026786145.1 Spirochaetaceae bacterium
CTCGTCGCCGCTATCGCAGCGCTGGTCGTGATCATCGTCTTCGCTCTCGGCGGTCTGGTGCGCGACGTCTTCAAGGACACCTGCTCGAAGATCGACAGCAACACGACGGCCACCGCCAGCTGCTAGGCGCCCGTCTGCCGCCTCTCCCCGTTGAGGTCGCTGCGCTGCAACAAGTGGGGTGAGACGCTTGTCTGTACGACTGCCGCGCGACGAGCGCGGCGCGAGTGCGGTGGAATATGGGCTCATCGTCGTGGCCATCGCCGCCGTGGTCGTCGCGGCGGCGGTCGCACTGGGGGGCATCACCGAGTCGCTGTTCTCCGACACCTGCTCGCAGCTTGACTCGCATGTCTCGGCGACAGCGGCCTGCTGAGGTCGCCTCCCCGAGCCTGTCCGCCTGGCACCTGCTGGGCTTCGGCGTCATCGCCCTCGGGTTGGCTGTCTCCTCCTACGCCACCATCGACCCGGACATCTACTGGCACCGGATCCTTGGACAGCTCTGGCTCGACCAGCGCAGCTTCGACCTGACGCCGGACCCGATCGCCTACACGGCCGCATTCCGGAGCTGGTTCCCGACTGCGTGGCTCCCCGAGGTCGGCTACGCCCTGCTGGTCGATGCGTTCGGGTACGCCGGGATCCTCGGGCTCAGGTTCGTGCTGGCCACCACGTTCTACCTGCTGCTCCTGAGGTACCTGGCCGCTCACTGCCCGGCGTGGCTTGCGGCGCTGATGCTCGTCGTCGTGGGTCTGCCGGCAGCACTCGTGCTGCAGGACCGGCCCCAGACCCTGAGTCTCGTGCTCTGCGCGGCACTGCTGCCGTCACTGGGCCGGTGGTACCTGCACGACGCTACCCCTCGCACCCGCAACGCTGTCCTGCTCACCTGGGTCTGGGCCAACCTGCACGGGCTGTGGGTGCTGGTGCCGTGCTTCCTGCTGCTCGCGGCGCTCAGCGACCTGATCACCCGCAACCCTCGATGGAAGCGCCTGGCCACGGGGGCGTTCCTCTGCCTGCTCGTCGCGGCGCTCACACCGGTCGGCCCCCGGCTCCTCGCCTCGCCTTTCCTGATCAGCGCCTCGGCCGGTCAGCTCAGGGAATGGCAGCCGACCGCACTGCGCAGCCCCGTCGCCTGGGGCCTGGCCCTCACGTTGCTCATCCTGTTGATCGGGTTCGCCAGGTCGCCACGGGTAACGGTCCGGCAGCAGCTGGCCGCCGGGGTCATCGTCGTGTTCGGTTTCCTGGCCTATCGCAACGCCGTGGTCGCCAGCGTGCTGCTCCTCCCGCTGTCGGCTGATCTCCTGAGCCGGCAGCTGCACTCCGTGCGGACCACGCTGACCGTTCCTCGCGCCGTCATCCTCGCCGTCGCTGGCCTGGCCCTGCTCTGGACGGCCCAGGTATACGCGGGGCAGCCCGCCGTTCCGGAGCACGCCCCTGCCCGCATCGCCGAGGCGCTGCGGGCGTACCCGTCCGTCCGGGTGCTGGCGCCGTACAACGATTCGGGCTATCTCCGGGAGTTCGGGGGGGACGGGGTGCGCCTCGCTATCGACGGACGTGCCGACCGCTACGGGGACGAGCGGATCCGCGACCACCTGGCCCTGATGGACGCCCGGGGACGATGGCGGCGACCGTTCGCCGCTCTCGATCCCGATGTCGTCGTGGTCGACAGACGCAGTCCGCTGCGGGAGTTACTGCTCCAGGACGGCTGGGCGGTCGCGGTGCGGGACCGGGACCTGGTTCTCCTCACGATGTCCTAGGTCGCGACGACCCAGGATTCAGTGCAACAGCCTGGCGAGCTGGTCGGAAGCGCGCTCCCATGACCAGCACCGCTCGACCCAGGCCCTGCCCTCGGCCCCGAGCCGACCGGCCAGCTCGGAGTCGGAGAGCAGGTCCACCAGCCGCGCCGCGAGGACGTCCGGCCTCCGCGCGTCCACGACGTATCCCGTCTCGCCGTCCCTCACCGCGTCCGGCGACCCACCGGAGGACCCCGCGACCACGGGCAGGCCCATCGAGGACGCCTCGAGGTAGACGATGCCCAGCCCCTCCACCTCCCAGCCCGCCTTGCGGGTTCGTGTCGGCATCGCGAACACGTCTCCCGCGGCGAGGAACGGCGGCAGCTCCGCCCACGGCTGCGCTCCCGCGAACACCACGTCGCCCGCCACCCCGAGCGAGGTGGCCAGCTGCCCGAGAGACCGGCGCCGGGGCCCGTCGCCAACGATGAGGACGACGGCGTCCGGCACGGCGCGATGCACCAGCGGCAGTGCCCTGATGAGCATGTCCTGGCCCTTGCGCTCCACCAGCCGGGAGACGCACACCACCACCGGCCGGGAGCCGAGGCCGTAGCGGCCGCGGACCGGAGAGCCGTCGACGTCCGGGTGGAACACCGCACTGTCCACCCCCGGCGCGAGCTGGACCATCCGGGCGGCCACGTCGCGGGGAAGGGCCCGCGCCACCTGGTCGCGCGTGAAGCCACCGAGGTAGGTCAGCACGTCGTTGGAGGTCCCGATGCGTCGCAGCAGCCGGCGCGCTCCGGGCGTCTTGGCCCACCACACCTCGTGGCCGTGGGTGGTCGCGACGGTCCTACGCACCCCGGCGCGCCGGCGCAGCGCGCCGGCCATCAGCCCCAGCGGAGCGGCCGCACCGAACCACACCGAGTCGCAGCCGAGGTCGCGGGCGATGCGGACCGCGCGGGAGGTGATCGCCGGTGTCGGCAGCATCAGCCGAGCTGGATCCCTCACCACCGGGAACTCCAGCCCGGCGTCAAATGCCGCATCTCCCGGCTGTCGCGCGGTGTGCACGACGACCGAGTCCGGTGGCATGCGGCGGGCCATCTCCAGCACGAAGGACTCGATCCCGCCGACCCGCGGCGGGAAGTCGTTGGTCACCACCAGGGTCCGGCCCGTCATGGACGCACGCCGTTGAGCCGGGCCCAGGTGCGGGCCAGGGCGATGCGCTGCGGGCCCGTCGGGTGCGTGGCGAACATCCCGAACACCAGAAGTGACGGGTCGAGGTCGGAGAGGTTCGTCGTCGACAGTCGCTGCTGCATGGCGATGGCCGAGGCGGGCTCGCGGGTGAGGTCGAGCGCATGCACGTCAGCCCGCGCCTCCACCCGCCGCGAGACCAGCGCCTGCACCGGCCCGCTGACGAAGGCCAGCACGGCGAGGACGGCGAGCACCAGGGCGACGGCACGTCCGTCGCCCAGCGAGGCCACCCCTGCGCGCCCCAGCACCGTGCCCGAGCGGGACACGAGCGCCAGCACGCAGGCCAGCAGGGCCACTCCCAACGCACCGAGCAGGGTCCCCCGGAACACGTCGTTCGCCTTGGCGTGCCCGAGCTCGTGGGCCACGATCAGTCGCACCTCCTCGGGTGACGCCGATGCCAGCAGGGTGTCGTACACGACGATGCGTCTGGTCGCACCGATGCCGGAGACATAGGCGTTCAACGACGAGGTACGCCGGGATGCGTCGGCCACCAGGACGTCCTTCACCGGCACGCCGTCGTCCCGGGCAAGGTCCAGCAGACTGGTTCGCAGCGGTCCCGCCGGCAGGGGCGTGAAGGAGTTGAACACCGGCTCCACGACGACGGGGTAGGCGAAGGACACAGCGACCACCAGCAGCGCCCCCAGCGCGGCTCCGACCGACCACCACCACTGCGGGGACCACCGCACCAGGCCGACCACGAGGAACAGCACTGCCAGCGTGAGGAACAGCCCCACGCCGTAGGACTTGGCGACATCCACCACCCAACCGCCCCAGGTACGCGTGGACAGCCCGTACCGCCGGCGCACCGACTCGCTCCACGCGTCCCAGGGGAGAACCAGCAGGCGGCCGAGCAGCGTCACGGCGATGGTGCCGAGCAGCACCTGCCATCCCCAGCCGCCCCCCAGGGGTGCGGCGACGCGCTCGACCAGCCGGGCACCGAGGGGGCTCAGGCCCAGCACGCAGGCGATGAGGAGAGACAGTGCCAGCGAGACGTACGCCGGGGGTCGCACCGCGGAGTGGAACGCGTTCTCGCGGGCCAGCTGGGCGACGGTGAAGTCGCGTGCGGGATCGGCGGGGAACGCGCTTGCACCGTCCAGGGGCAGCGGTCGCCAGGGCGTGAGGAGTGCGAGGGCTGCCAGCAGGGCGAGCGCGAGGACCGCAGTGGTCGCTATCAGCACCGTACGACCGCTCACTGAGCCGTCTGTTCGCTCGTGCGCCTCGCTGGCGCTCGTCGCTCGCTCACCATGCTGTCTGTTCGCTCGTGCGCCTCGCTGGCGCTCGTCGCTCGCTCATAGGGACAGATGGAGACGGAGGGAGTCGTCGAGCTCAGACATCAGACCGGCCGGCACCCGTCCGAGTTGCGGGCCGATCCTGTGGACCGCCACCGAGCGCACCTGCTCGGCCTGTGCCTTGGAGTCACGGTGGAGACCGGTCAGGTCGGCCGGCAGCATCACCTGAAACGGGTGGATCCGAGTCACGTTGGAGGTCACGGGAACCACCGTCACGACGCCCCGTCCCAATCGCGCGGCTGCCGAGTTGGCACCGTCATTGCTGACGAGAACCGCGGGCCGCCGCTTATCGACCTCCCCGGGGCGCGCCGGGTCACAATCGATCAGCACGATGTCACCGCGCCGCATCAGCCATCCAACCCGTCGCCGACGGTCGCGTCCCATCCGTCGGCGTCGCCCGAGGTGTCCCATTCTCCCCATGCCGCCTCGTAGTCGGCCGACAGCTCCGAAGCCCGCAGCAGGCGCACCGCCCGGTGCAGGACAGCGGACCGCGACTCGATGCCGCGCTCTCGCGCGTAGGCGTCGAGATATTCGACGTCGTCGTCCGGCAGGCTCACGCTGACCTTCATGATGTCATCCTACCCGTGATGCTACTTCGTTGCTACTGTGATCTCACCACGAGGAGCGACCCTCATCGGGCTGCGAGGTCGTCGACGTAGGCCAGCCACATCCGCTCCAGGCGGCGCGAGGAGATCCCGAGCACGTCGACCGTCTCCTCCGGCCAGCCGGGACCGGCGCTGTCGCTCATCGCGACATAGAAGTCCACCAGGCGTCTTTCACCGTAGCGCTCGGCGATCACCCTGGCCGCCAGCCACGCCCCCTCGTACGCGGCGGCGATGTCGCCGGTCCCCGCATCGAATTCGGCGCCCTCGGGCAACCGGTCAGGCCCCTTGCCATCGCGTACGTCGTCCAGCACGTCGCTCGCGACGATGGCCGTGGGCACCGACGTCGCCTCGTAGGCCACGTAGTCGGCGAAGCCCTCGGACAGCCAGATCGGCACCGGGACGACACCGGTCGCCCTGGTCGCCACGTGGGTCATCTCGTGGCTCAGGACGACCCGTCGCCCGAGCGTGCCGAGCATGCCGAAGGTGGCTGGGTTGACCACGATGCGGTCACCGCGCGAGACCCCCTCGTCGAACGCGCCCGTCGTGACGGCTGCGATCTGCGCCAGGCCCTTGCCGTCGCTGCCGATCACCGTGGCCATGTCCTGCTGCGAGGCGGGCAGGAGGATGACGGGCCGCCGCGACCACTCTCCCGCCCACACCCGGTCGACGTCCGCGACAGCCAGGTCGGCCTCCCGGGCGAGACGACGCATCGCCGGCCGCCCGCCGCTGCGGACGTCACCCACGACCACGCTGCGATCACCGCGCACCACTCGGACGTCCCCGAGGTCCCACACGTCGCGCTGGGTCTCGAGCCCGCTGGGATCGGCGTCCCGATCGCCGGCCAGCAACCACCGACCACCCCGCGGGACGACGGTGAGGTACTGCTCGCGGTCGGTGTCGGTGGTCGTGCCCTCGAGCCGGTAGGTCAGGCGCACCCGCACGATCGACGAGGCCTCGGGAAGTCCCGCTGCCAGGTCCTCGGCCAGGCCAGGCCCCTCGCCGATCACCCGGTAGGACCACGCGGAGAACGGCACCTCCGCCAGCCGGCGCGCCAGCCTGCGCTGCGCGGCGGCGAAGTCAGCGGCGAGGGGGTCGACGTGAGCGAGGAACCCGGCGCTGTCCGCGCGCAGGACGGCCGCCGCCCGGTCCGCCAGCAGGACCGGCAAGGCCTCGTCCCGTGAGCGCGCGTCGACGGGCCCTGGGCTCGGGCGGCCGGCGCTGGGGGTGCTCGCTGGGGTGCCGGGAGGCGACTCCTCCGCAGCGGCGAACCAGAAGAACGCCACCGACCCGAGGACGGCCAGCGCGACCAGCCCGGCGAGAGCGCTCAGCAGCCGGCTGTGGTCGGGCTTCTCCTCGGCGACCAGCACCGGCGGCTCCACGACGGGCGAGAGCGGCTGGGGGTCGGGCACACGTGCAGCCTAGGTGCCCGGATTACGGGCGGCCGGCACCGACGATCGGCATCGAGTTGACGTCGACGACGTGCACGCTGAGCCCGGGGTAGGGGGCGTCGATGACCTTGCCGCCGCCGACGTACATGGCGACATGGCTGATCGGGCTGTAGTAGAAGACGAGGTCACCCGGCTGCAGGTCGGAGACCGAGATCCGGCGCACGGCGGAGTACTGGGCCGACGACGAGTGCGGCAGGGACACTCCCGCGGCGCGCCAGGCGTACATCGTCAGGCCGGAGCAGTCGAAGGACCCGGGACCGGCGGAGCCCCATGAGTACGGGTCGCCGAGCTGGGCGTACGCGGCGCGGACCGCGTCGGCCGCCCGACCCGATGCCGGCCCGTCGTCGGTGGGGAACGTCCCCTCGCGCGCGTCGCGCGAGGCGCGCATTGCCCCGTCGCGGACGTCCAGCGCGCGGACCTCGGCCGCCTGCCGCTGCTCGACCAGACGCGCCCGCTGCGGCGCCTCCAGGGTGGCGAGCAGGCTGCGGGCCTGCCCGAGCCGGGTCTCGACCGAGCGGCGCTCGACGGCCAGGTCGGCCTCGATGGCCGCCGCCTGTGACCGCTGCTGGCGCAGAGCGAGCCGGTCCTGGGTGAGCCGGAGCCGGACGGTGGCCATCCTGCGCAGGAGGGCGCCCTGCTGCTGGTTGAGCTGCTCGAGGTCACCGGCCTGGCGCAGGAAGGTCGTGGGGTTCTCGGAGAAGAGCAGGGCCACACCGTTGTCGATGCTGCCCGACATGTAGCGGACCGCGGCCAGCCGGCCGACGAGCAGCCGCATCTCGTCGAAGGACTTGCGTTGCCGGTCGAAGCGGCCGCGGACCGCCCGCAGCTTGCGCGTGGACTCGCGATGCGCGACACGCGCGGTGTTGAAGCGCTCGGTGGCCTGCTCCGCCTGGTGGTGCAGGACCTCCACCTGGCGCTGCACCTGGCGCAGCGTGGGCTTCGGCTCAGCCGTTGCCGGCCCGCCCAGCGACCCGACGCCGAGGGTCGTCACGACGACGCTCGCAAGCAGGCTCGCGAGCGCACGTCGAAGCTGGGAAGATCGGGTCATGGGGGGCAAAGGCTAGGGGATTACCCCCAGTCCCTCCAATTGCTCCGGCGGGTCCTGGGGTTCCTTGGCCAGATCTTGTGCTAGGCGTGCCTCCGCACCGGGACATCCTCCGGTCCTGCCCGGGGCAGCACCTCGAGGGGCAGCACCAGCCGCAGCGGCGGCACCAGCCCGGACCCGGCCAGCACCTCCAGCGCCGCACTCTCGGCGTCGTCCAGCTCGCCCGGCGGGCCGCCGAGCAACGCGGTGACCACGCAGTCCCCGCAAGCCGGGCCGCGGACCTCACAGCTGTTGCAGTCGATGAGCACCTCGAGCCTCCCTGTCCCGGGTCGACGTCTGTGCGTTCGACCTCTGCCCGCGACGCTAGGGAGGGGGCTGGACACAACTCCTCAGGCGCGATCCAGGCGCCGGACCAGCGCCGCCGCCGAGACCGTGCGCGCCCCGGCCCGGCGGACGCCGTCCACGACCTCCTTGTCGGAGGACGCCACCACGACCGGGCGGCCCTCCGGCTCGGCCCGCACGAGGCGCCGGATCAGCTCGTCGGCGATCTCGCCGGGCTTGCTGAAGAGCACCCGCACTCCTCGCGTTCCCGATGTCGGCACCCGGCCGGAGAGGGCGGCGCCGTCGAAGCAGCAGGTGACCTCCGCCCCGGACCGGGCGGCCAGGGCGGCCAGACCCGTGATCAGCCGACCGCGCTGCCCCTCGAGCGGGAGGTCGGGGTATCCGGTCTTGGTCACGTTGTAGCCGTCGACGACCAGGTGCACCTGCGGCAGCTGCAGCAACTGGTCCAGCAACGCCGGGTCGTCGCTCGAGAGGGCCCGCTCCGGGGCGTCGGGGACGTCCTCACCGGGACGGGCTGCCTCGACCAGGTCGGCGGGCCGGTCCCCGGCCGGGGGGAGCGCCAGCTCCCGCCGCAGCCCCGAGGCGGCCTCGACCACGGTGTCCAGCAGCAGCCGCAGCCGGGTGTGCTCCAGGCTGCGCCCGTCGCGCACCGCCTTGCGCGCGGCCCCCAGCGCCGTCTCCGCCTCGGTCTGGCGGAACCGGGCCGCCCCCAGCTCCTGCTCCGCCGCCCCCCACGCGGCGC
>JAJAYQ010000158.1 GCA_026786145.1 Spirochaetaceae bacterium
CTGATCCGCTCAGCGATCCGCGGGCTGCTCAAGGCCGCCGGTCCCGAGCTGGCCGCCGAGCTGCGGGCGGCGCTGCGCAGCGGCGATGACTACGCCAGCAACAGCAAGCCGCAGGTCGACTGGGACGACAACGCCGCCCGGACCGAGCTGATCGATTCGCGGGCGCGGGACGGCTACGCGCTGCTGGCGGTGCTGGACGGCCGCGACCTCGACGAGCACCTGGCGCAGGCGGCGGCGCTGCTCGCGACAGTGCTCGGGCAGGATCTGGAGAGCACTGAGGACGGGACGTTCCGGATCGCCCGGCGGGTCGCCAAGGACCGGGTCATCTCCACCGTCGACGCGCAGGCCCGGCACGGCCACAAGACGCAGGCGCGTGGGTTCGACGGCTACAAAGGCCATGTCGCAGCGGATCCGGACAGCGAGATCATCACCGACACCAAGGTCAGCGCCGGCAACGTCGGCGACGCCGCGGTCGCCGCCGACCTGATCGATGACCTGCTCAACCGCGACGGCTGTGCGGGCGATGCGGGCGATGTCTACGGCGACGCTGCCTACGGCAGTGGTGAGTTCCAGGACACCCTGGCCAAGGCCGATATCGGCTCGCACTGCAAGACCCAGCCGCCCAGCGCGCCGGCGGGCCGGTTCGCCAAGGACCAGTTCGACGTCGACCTCGAGCGCGACATGGTGAGCTGCCCGAACGGGCAGAGCACCGCGATCCGGCGCGGCAAGAACGGCGACGGCATTGCCTACTTCGGTCCGGCCTGCAACGACTGTCCGCTGCGGGCGCAGTGCACCACTTCCCGCCAGGGCCGGACCATCGCTGTCGGTCGCTTCGAGCAGCGCCTAGCCGATGCCCGTCAGCAGCAGAAGGACCCGGCGTGGGTCGCGGACTACCGCGCGACCCGGCCCAAGATCGAACGCAAGCTCGGCCATCTGATGCGCCGCAAGCACGGCGGACGAAGAGCCCGAATGCGGGGCACGATCAAGATCGACGCGGACTTCAACCTCCTCGCCGCCGCGCACAACCTCGCTCGCCTCGCCGTGCTCGGAATCCAGTCCACAACAACAGGATGGACAGTGGCCACCGCCTGAACGGAGCGGGGAAGAACGACCACCGAGGCTTTCACCGCCCTCAGCGGCCACCACGACCACGACCGGCCGAACCAACAGCCACCGGCTCGGACGCGGCCGGGGGGTCTCAGCGCCCCTGAAGCCCCCTCAGCCGGCCACCCTTCGTCACCGGACCAGCAGAACGGGCCGCTTCACACCAGTCACCTAGGGGCACCGGTCGCCGGCTAGCGCCCTCGGCGCAGCTCCTGCACGACCGTCTCGCCCAGTGCCCGCGTCTCGCGCCGGTTGAGCTCGGCGCCGGCGACCGCGCCGGTGAGCAGCGGGGCGAGAGTCGCAGCGTTGCGGGCCAGCCGCCGCACCACCC
>JAJAYQ010000159.1 GCA_026786145.1 Spirochaetaceae bacterium
AAGAACACCCGGACGGCCAGCAGCGAGGCCGGAGGCAGCATCGAGGCGAGCAGGATCCTCGCGTCGCCGGAGACGAGCCGCACGTTGGTGAGCTCGGCGGCCTCGACGAGCTTGAGCAGGTTCCCGTGCCCGGGGGTGTGCACGTCGGCGGCGAGCACATCGAGCTCCGGCTGGGCCGCCGCCATGGCAGCGGTCGCCTCGCCCATCCCGAAGCCGATCTCCAGGACGACCGGCGCCGTTCGACCGAACAGCGCCGACAGGTCGAGCCGGGTCCCGTCGGCGCGAACCCCGAAGCGAGGCCACAGACGGGCGAGGGCGTCCTCCTGGGTGGAGGTCACCCGCCCGGCGCGTCGCTTGAAGGTGCGCACGCTGTGCTGGTGCTCGGAGGTCACGGCGACATGGTCCCAGGTGAGGCAGGATGAACCGATGAGAAGAGGGCGCGGGAGACTCCTGCAGATCGCTCTCGTCGGCGTACTGGCGGTCTCCGGCTGCTCGTCAGGGGAAGCGGACCCCGAGGCCGGCACGCCCTCGACCGCCGGGTCGGCGGTCCCCTCCTCGCCCGGACCCGCCGACCCCGCCGCCCCGGCGGTGACCTCTCCCGTCTCGCTGCCGGCACTCATGGCCAAGGAGTACGACGGGCGCGGCCTCCGGCTCGGCCGCGTGCTCGGACGCGCGTCGTCCTACACCCGCCGCGCCGTCAGCTATCGGAGCGGAGACCTGCGCATCTCGGGGATCATCAACATCCCCCGCGGCGAAGGATCGTTCCCGGTGCTGGTGCTGCTGCACGGCTACATCGACCCGGCGATCTACGTGACCGGTCAGGGACTGATGCGCGAGCAGGACTACCTGGCCCGGCGCGGCTATGTCGTGCTGCACACCGACTACCGCAACCACGCCGGGTCCGACGCCGACCCGAGGGCGGAGCGCGGGCTGCGACTTGGATACACCGAGGACGTGGTCAACGCCGTGCTGGCGGTCAAGCGCTCGCCGCTGCCGTTCCTGGACGGGGAGCGCGTCGGTCTCCTCGGCCGGTCGATGGGCGGGGGAGTCACCTACAACACGCTGGTCACCCAGCCCGGTCTGGTTGATGCCGCCGTCGTCTTCGCGCCCGTGAGCTCGCGGACGTCGGACAACTTCGACCGGTGGATCCGCGACGAGCGTCCCGAGCTTGCTACCGAGATCGTCGAGCGCTACGGAGCACCGGAGGACAACCAGGAGTTCTGGCGCGAGGTCAGCCCCCGGACGTACTTCGACCGCATCAGCGAGCCGCTGCTCATCCACCACGGGACGTCCGACGACAGCTGCCCGATCCGGTGGACCCGGGCGACGTACGACGTGCTGCAGCGCGAGG
>JAJAYQ010000160.1 GCA_026786145.1 Spirochaetaceae bacterium
ATGACAGGCGGGGCAGCGCATCCACGACGAGTGGCCGCGCCGCACGAGCGGCAGGTGCAGGGACGGTACGGCGAGACCGAGCAGGGCCCGTGGCGTGACGACGGAGGTCTGCCCGCACCCCGAGCAGTCGAGCGTGACCGCCCCGAGGGCGGGCGCCTGCTCGGCGACGCTGAAGAGTGCCCGGCGGCCCAGCGGGTCGGCCGGAGCGACGGCGGCTCCCGGTCGGCGCGTGCGCAGCCGGTCGAACCCGTCCGTCATCCGAACAACCTCCTCATCCGAACAACCTCCTCAACCGAACAACCCGGTGGCGACGGCACGATAGGCCTCGGCCCCGCGGGCCCGCGCCGCGGTCGAGAGCATGGACCGTCCGGCGGCGGGCGCCTCGGCGAAGCGGATCGACTTGGGGATCGGCGGCTCGATGATCTCGAGGCCGTAACGCGAGGTGACGTCGGCGAGGACAGCACGGGCGTGGTTGGTGCGGCCGTCGAACATCGTCGGCAGCACGCCCAGGACGCGAAGCCCGGGGTTGAGGATGCGCTGCACGTCGTGGATGGTGTCGAGCAGCTGACCGACACCGCGGTGGGAGAGCATCTCGCACTGGAGCGGGATGAGCACCTCGTCGGCCGCCGTCAGCGCATTCAGGGTGAGCACGCCCAACGACGGTGAGCAGTCCAGCAGCACCACGTCATAGGCGGCCGAGACCTCCTCGAGTGCGGTCCGCAGCACGTACTCGCGGCCGGGCCGGCTCAGCAGTGCCGCCTCTGTGCCCGAGAGCTCGATGGTCGCGGGCAGCAGGTCGACGCCGTCCTCGGTCGGGTGGATGGCCATGGCGGCACCCACCCGCCCCAGGAGCACGTCGTGGATGCTGAGCTCGACGAGCTCGGGGTCCAGACCGAGGGAGAACGTCAGGCAGGACTGCGGGTCGAGGTCAACCACGAGCACCTTGCGCCCCTGTTCGGCCAGGGCGGTGCCCAGCGAGGCGACGGTGGTGGTCTTGGCCACCCCGCCCTTCTGGTTCGCGACGGCGACGGTCCGGGTCACGCCGCCATTGTGCCCGTGCTCCCCCCCACCGTGTCACCAGTGCACGGGTAGCGTTCTGGTCCGTGAGCACCCCGCCGTTCCTCGAGCTGCCGTCCGGGGTCGAGGCCGGCCGCGTGCCGACGGCGCGGGGGGAGCTCGCCGCCCTGGAGGCCCGGCCGACCGACGGCGGAGGCGATCCGAGACTCCCGGTCCTGCTGGTACCGGGCTTCACCGGGTCGAAGGAGGACTTCATCGCCGTCCTCGCACCGATCGCCGCCGCCGGGCACCGGGTGCTGGCCATCGACCCGAGCGGGCAGTACGAGTCCCCCGGGGACGCCGACCCCACGTCGTACGACGTGAAGGCGCTCGCCGAGGACCTGCTCTCCGTGGTGCGCCACCTCGGGGAGCCGACCCACCTGCTCGGGCACTCCTTCGGCGGCCTGGTCGCGCGCGCCGCTGCCCTCACGGACCCGGGCGCACTGGCCTCTCTGACGCTGCTCAGCTCTGGGCCTGCCGCCATCCCGCACCCGTCCTCGAGCAACCTGGAGCTCATTCTTCAGGCGCTGCCCGTGATGGACCTGGAGGCCATCTGGACGGCGAAGCGCCAGCTGGAACGGCCCACCGAGGTGGACCCGCCGACACCAGAGATCGAGGACTTCCTGCACCGCCGGTTCGTCGCCAACTCCCCGACGGCAATGCTTCGCCATGCCGAGCAGCTGCTCTCCGAGGCGGACCACGTCGACGAGCTGGCTGGGCTCGAGCTTCAGGTGCTGGTGGCCTACGGTCCGGACGACGACGCCTGGCCGGCTGCTGTGCAGGGCGAGATGGCCCGCCGACTCGGGGCCCGCGTCGCCGTGATCGACGGGGCCGGCCACTCCCCCGCCGCGCAGCAGCCGGAGGCCACCGCGGCCGCCCTGCTGGAGTTCTGGTCGTCAGTCGGCTGAGCCGAGCGCCGCCCACGGCTCGGCCGGGGTGTGCGCCGACGAACCCGCCGGGCAGACCCGCAGGAAGTCGCACCACCGGCAGGCCGCGGACACCTGCGCGGGGAACCGGACGTCGGCCGCGTCGCTGGCCGCGTCGCTGTCCGGTGCCGCCTTGTAGGCGACCTCCGCGGCGGCGGCCTCGGAGCCGACCGACTCGGCCCGGTCCAGGTGACGCTGCAGGGTCTCCGGGGTGTGGTCGTGGCCTACCACGTCCCCCGTGGGCAGGTGGTGCAGCTCGACCCGCAGGCACGGTCGGCGGAATGTCCGCGTGACGGCCAGCGCGTAGAGGGCCAGGGCGAGCGAGCTGCGCGCGTCGTACGCCGTCAGCAGCCGCCGGCCCGTCTTGTAGTCGACCACCACCAGCTGCTCCGCCCCGTCGACGGCCCGGCGGTCGAGGCGGTCGATGCGGCCGGAGACCGCGAGGACATCGGTGCGGGTTGCCACGGTGCGCTCGATGCCCGGCGGCTCGTCGTCGGGGTCCAGGGTCCCGGCGTACCGCGTGACCATGTCGCGCGCGCGGTCCCGCCAGTGCGCGGACTGCTCGTCGTTGCGGAACCCCTCGTGCATCCAGGCCTGGTCCAGCAACCGGCCCGCGGCGGGCGGCGTGCGGGCGGACGGCACGAGGCGGTACCACCCGGCGAGCGCGAGGTGCACCGCCGAGCCGAGGCTGTTGTGGGCCCACGGCAGTCCCTTGGGCGGCTGGGGGCGGTCGAGATAGGTGAAGCGGTAGCGACGGGGACAGTCCAGCCAGGTGGTCAGCCTCGTCGGCGTACACGCGAAGAGACGGGCCGGCAGGCCGTCCAGCGCGAGCTCGCCCTGCACCGTCACCTCATGCCTCCTTGACGAATGCCGTGACCGCGTCGGCAACGAGCTGGACCGCGATGGCCGAGAGAAGCAGCCCGGCGATGCGAGTGATCAAGGTGACACCGCTTTCCCTGATGACCCGGATGATCACCACGGAGTAGCGCATGAACAGCCACAGCACGACGTGCACCGCGACGATGCCCGCGGCCAGAGCGGTCGCCTCCCACGCGTCGTCGACTCGCTGGACGAAGACGATGGTGGCGACGATCGCACCGGGCCCGGCGAGCAGCGGTGTGCCCAGGGGTACGAGCGCCACGTTGACGTTCGTCGTCTCCACGGGCTCATCGGCCCTGCCAGTCAGCAGCTCGAGTGCCACGAGGAGCAGGAGCAGGCCGCCGGCGGCCTGCATGGCCGGGAGCGTGATGCCGAGGTAGTTCAGGATCGACTGGCCGAAGAGGGCGAACACCGTGATGACGAAGAACGCCACGAGAACCGCCTGGCCCGCCAGTCGTCTGCGCATGGCCGGGGTGCGGCCGCTGGTGAGGCTGAGGAACAGGGGGATCGTCCCCGGCGGATCCATGATCACGAAGAGCGTCACGAAGACCTCGACGAAGAACTTGCCGTCGGCGCCGCTCATCGCACCGGCGCGCTCGCGGCGACCGCCGTGTCGCCGGTCGCCTGGGCGACCAGCGCCTCGAAGACCTCGGGTTCGGTGGTGTGTTCGCCGAGCCGGTTCTCCTTGCCGGCCCCGTGGTAGTCGCTGGCTCCCGTGACGAGCAGGCCGAGATCGCGCGCCAGCCCGCGCAGCCGCTCGCGCGCCTCCGGCGGGTTGTCCCGGTGGTCCACCTCGATGCCCGCGAGGCCCGCCGCCGCCATCGCGGTGATGGCCGCGTCGGCCACGACGGGACCACGCGTCGAGGCGGCCGGATGGGCGAAGACGGGCACTCCCCCGGCGGCGCGGACCAGCCGGATGGCCTCCAACGCGTCGACGTAGTAGTGGCCGACGAAGAACTCGCTGCCGTCGTGGAGCAGGGTGTCAAAAGCCGCGGTACGGTCCGGGACGACGCCGGCCGCGACGAGCGCGTCGGCGACGTGGGGCCGTCCGACCGTTGCGCCCTCGCTGAGCTGCGCCTGGACCAGCTCCCACGTCACCGGGTGTCCAGCAGCGGAGAGCTTGGCCACGATGGCCTTGGCGCGGGGCACCCGGTCGTCCAGCGCCATCCCCATCTCCACGCCCAGGGCCTCGTGCGCCGGGTCGAAGAGATAGGCGAGCAGGTGGAGGCTGACCCCGTCGTACGCGCAGGAGATCTCGGCACCGCGCACCAGACGCAGCCCGCCCGGCAGCGCCGCGACGGCATCGGACCAGCCGGAGGTGGTGTCGTGGTCGGTGAGCGCCACAACGTCCAGACCGGCCTCCGCAGCTGCTCGCACCACGTCGGCCGGGGAGTCCGTGCCGTCAGATGCCCAGCTGTGGACGTGAAGGTCGATGCGCACAGCATCAGGGTAGGGGCGGGGACCTGCCCAACGCCTCAGCCGGCCAACCGTGGGGACAACGCGCCGAAGGGGACGTCCAGACCCGGCGCGGTCTCGCGTACGTCGATCAGCACGAAGTCGTCGATGAGGAGGAAGCCGTCGCTCTCCGGCCACAGGACAGCCCAGATCCAGCAGCCCGACGCCTCGCCCACATAGACCGCCCGGTCCGGCGCGTCCTCCAGGGTCCATAGGGCTGTGGGGTGCCCGGCTGCGTGGATCTTGGCGTCGGGGGCCCGCAGATCGGGGACACTGCCCGGATCAGGACCCTCGATCCCGGCGAAGCGGGCGCCGAGACCCACGCCCGGCTCCTCCGCGACGAGCACCAGCTCACCCACGCCGCCCAGCGGGGCGGGTCCCGAACAGGCCACTGCGGTCGCACGGGCACCGGTGCGTTCGTCGCCGGCGGAGGCGAGACCAGTCAGCAGCCAGCCGTTCGGCAGGGGCCACGGGAGCCAGACCGGAACGCCGGCGTGCATCGCCAGGTTGTGCAGGTGCTCTGCGGTGGGCTGGACCACCGGCTGCACCGGATGCACAGCCCCGTGGTGGTCGCACCGCCAGGAGCTGGACCACAGGCCGGGCGCGTGCAGGGCACCCCTGCACCGTGGACAACTGGGCTCGGCTCTCATGGTTGGCCACGCTCCCCGTCTCCGGGGTACCGCGTCAAGACCCGGGCGACTCGATGCCGCGTGCGGTCACTCCTCCACGTAGCGGCGGGGCGGGTCCTCGACGACGCGCTCCCGCACGACAGGCTCCTCGACGACGCGGTGTCGGCGTACGGGGCGCTCGACGATGGTGCGCCGGCGCACCCTGGCCGGGCCGGAGCCGAACATGCTGAACGCCATGACGAGAACGAGGACCACCGCGAGGATGATCAGGACGGCGGTGAAGGACATGGCGCTCTCCCGGTGCCTAGGGTGGGTGGTGTGTTCCCGGGCTCGCACGCGCCGAAACGGCGGGTCCCCTGTGTGGGTGCACTCGTGCACGACGACGAGGGTCGCCTGCTGGTCGTACGCCGCGGTCGCGCACCCGGGGCCGGCCGGTGGTCGGTGCCCGGCGGCCGGGTCGAAGCGGACGAGTCCGACCAGCAGGCGGTCGCGCGGGAGGTGCTCGAGGAGACCGGTCTGCACGTGACCGTGGGGCTGCGGGTCGGCACCGTCCAGCGACCCGGCCCGGACGGCACCGTGTTCGACATCCGCGACTACGCCTGCAGCCTCACCGTCGAGACGACCCCCGTGGCCGGGGACGACGCCGACGAGGTGCGCTGGACGGGGCGGCCGCAGCTCGCGGCCCTCGACCTCGTCGACGGCCTGTGGGACTCACTCGCCGAGTGGGGCATGCTGCCCCGCTGACGGGGCGGGCCTACCGCTGCCTCCATGACGACGTCGAGGTTGGGAAACGTTGGCGGACCGTCGCACAGTGCGGACATCTTCTCGGCGAACTCCGACGTCGCCGGGTCCTGCGAGTTCTTCATCGCGGCCTCGTAGGACTCGAACTCGACGAGGGTCATGTGCGCATCGTCCCGGTCGCGGTCTGCACAGCCGAGGACATGCCGTGGCCCCATCTCGGGAAAGCGCTCTTGCCACTGCTCGTTGAGGGCCTTCACCTCGTCGATGCGCGACGACGTCCACTCGATGACCTGCACGAACCCAGCCAGGTGATCTCCTCGAGGAAGGTCAGGCGAGGTCCACCTGACACCGCCGACCATGATCCTGTGGGCAGGACTCGTCAAGAGTTGGCGGTTTTCTCCCGAGACACCGGTGTGGCGACCTACCGTTCTGACATGTCCCCCTCCTCCGGCCCGTCGGCGGTGCGGCTGCGGCTCACCTGGGCCCAGCGGCGGCTGTTCGTGCTCACGGTGGGAGGCTTCCAGGGCCTGGTCTGGGGCGACGCGCTGCTCAACGAGGGCCGCTTCGGCGGGAGCTGGCAGACGGCTCTTGCCGGGCTGGCCCTGATCGTGATGGCCGCCGCCACCTGGTGGGTCGGCACGTCGCTGACCCACCGCGGTGTCGTCGTGCATGCCGTCCCGTCGATGGTCATCCCCTGGGACGAGATCCACGAGATCGAGGTCGAGAGCCAGCTCGGCATCTCCACGGTCGTCGTGCACCACGGCAAGGGCACCTCCCGTCGAACCCGCCTCGCGGCACCGACGAGCGGGCCGCTCGGCTACGACGGGGACTTCCAGGACAAGGTGCGGATCATGCGCACCTACTGGGCTGCGCACCGCGAGCGCGCCGGGGAGACCTCCGCCGCCTGACGATCAGCGCGACGTCGGCTCCGGCCGCCCGGGCTGCTCACCGCCGCGCGCATCGCCGTAGGACCGCTTGGGCACCATCACCGAGCGCCGGAAGACGCACACGATCGTGCCGTCCTGCTTGTAGCCCCGCGTCTCGACGTGCACTACCCCACGATCGTCCTTGGACCTGGACTCGGTCTTGGAAAGCACCGTCGTCTCGCCGTAGATCGTGTCGCCGTGGAACGTCGGCGCGACGTGCTTGAGCGACTCGACCTCCAGGTTGGCGATGGCCTTGCCGGAGACGTCGGGGACCGACATCCCGAGCAGCAGCGAGTAGACGTAGTTGCCGACCACCACGTTCCTGCCGAAGTCGGTAGCGGTCTCGGCATAGTTGCTGTCCAGGTGCAGCGGGTGATGGTTCATGGTGAGCAGGCAGAAGAGGTGGTCGTCGTACTCCGTGACCGTCTTGCCAGGCCAGTGCTTGTACGTCGCGCCGACCTCGAACTCCTCGAACCAGCGGCCGAACTGCATCAGCGGCC
>JAJAYQ010000161.1 GCA_026786145.1 Spirochaetaceae bacterium
GCCCTCGCCGGAGGACGTGATCAGCTCGGTCACCGCCGACGAGCTCGAGGCGATGATGCCGACGCTTGCCACCGGCATGGTCCCGAAGATGGCTGCCTGCCTGCGCGCGGTGCGAGGTGGGGTCCCGAAGGCGCACGTCATCGACGGCCGGGTCCCGCACGCGATGCTCGTCGAGGTGTTCACCGACGAGGGCGTGGGCACGGAGGTGCACCCGTGAGCGAGCGACGAGCGCCAGCGAGGCGCACGAGCGAACAGACAGCGCCGTGAGCGAGCGACGAGCGCCAGCGAGGCGCACGAGCGAACAGACAACGTCATGACCCGGGACTGGTCAGACGTGATGATGCCGACGTACGGCACACCGGCGGTGACCCTCGTCCGCGGCGACGGCGCCCAGGTGTGGGACGACCAGGGCCGGTCGTACGTCGACCTGGTCGCCGGCCTCGCCGTCAACGTCCTCGGCCATGCCCACCCGTCGGTCGTCGCAGCCGTGACGGACCAGGTCGCCACCCTCGGCCACACGTCGAACCTCGTTGCCAACCTCCCCTCGGTCCGCCTCGCCGAGCGGCTGCTGGCCCTCGCCGGCCGCGACGGGCGGGTGTTCTTCGCCAACTCCGGGGCCGAGGCCAACGAGGCCGCGTTCAAGCTCAGCCGCCGGACCGGCCGCGCGTCCGTCCTGTCCACGGAGGGCAGCTTCCACGGCCGGACGATGGGTGCGCTGGCGTTGACCGGCCAGAAGGCGAAGCGGGCACCGTTCGAGCCGCTGCCCGAAGGCGTGTCCTTCGTGCCCTACGGCGACCCCGACGTGCTGGCGTCCGCGGTCGGCCCGTGGACGGCCGCGGTCTTCCTCGAGCCGGTCCAGGGGGAGGGCGGCGTCGTGGTCCCGCCCCCGGGCTACCTGACCGCGGCGCGCGAGGCCACCCGGCGCCACGGCGCACTGCTCGTGGTCGACGAGGTCCAGACGGGCGTCGGGCGTACCGGCCGGTGGTTCGCCCACCAGCACGAGGACGTCGATCCCGATGTCGTCACCCTGGCCAAGGGCCTCGGAGGGGGTCTGCCCATCGGTGCGTGCCTGGCGTTCGGCCGGGCGGCGGAGCTGCTCGGCCCGGGTCAGCACGGCAGCACCTTCGGGGGCAACCCGGTCGTGTGTGCCGCCGCGCTGGCGGTTATCGACACGATCGAGCGGGACGGGCTGCTCGAACGGGCCCAGGTGCTCGGTGCGCGGCTGCGCTCCGGCATCGAGGGCCTGGGCCACCCACTCGTCGACGCGACCCGCGGGATGGGGCTGATGCTCGCCTTCACCCTCACGGCGCCCGTGGCGGCAGCCGTCGAGACCGCCGCCCGCGAGCGCGGCTACCTGGTGAACGCGGTGGCTCCCGACGCCGTCCGCCTGGTGCCGCCGCTGGTCCTCACCGACGCGCAGGCCGACGCGTTCCTCGCCGCGCTCCCGGAGATGCTCGATGCCGCTACCGTCCCCGCGACCGCCTCCGACGAAAGGGCCGTCCCAGCGCCATGACCGCCACCCCCCGCCACTTCCTGCGTGACGACGACCTCAGCCCGTCCGAGCAGGCCGAGGTCCTGGACCTGGCCGACCGGATGAAGAAGGACCGGCTGGGCCAGCAGCCGCTGGCCGGTCCCCAGGCGGTGGCGGTCGTCTTCGACAAGCCCTCGACGCGAACCCGGGTGTCCTTCTCGGTCGGGGTCGCCGAGCTCGGCGGCTACCCGCTGGTCATCGACGCCCAGTCCACCCAGCTCGGCCGCGGGGAGCCCATCGAGGACACCACTCGCGTCCTTGACCGGCAGTGCAGGGCGATCGTGTGGCGCACCGGAGCCCAGGAGCGGATCGAGGCCATGGCATCGGTCAGCCGCGTGCCCGTGGTGAACGCGCTCACCGACGAGTTCCACCCGTGCCAGATCCTCGCGGACCTGCAGACCGTGCGCGAGCACAAGGGCGTTCTCGCCGGCCTCACGCTGACCTACCTCGGTGACGGCGCCAACAACATGGCCCACTCCTACCTGCTCGGGGGCGCGACAGCGGGGATGCACGTGCGGGTGAGCAGCCCCGAGGGCTACGACCCGCAGGCCGCCGTCCTTGACCGTGCCCGGGAGATCGCCCGGCAGACCGGCGGCTCGGTCGTGCACCTGCGCGACCCGCACGCCGCGGCCGACGGAACCGACGTGCTGGCCACCGACACCTGGGTGTCCATGGGCCAGGAGGGGGAGACCGGCGACCGGGCGGCACCCTTCCTGCCGTACGCCGTGGACGAGGCCGCGCTGGGCAGGGCGGCAGCGGACGCCATCGTCCTGCACTGCCTTCCGGCCTACCGCGGCAAGGAGATCGCGGCGTCGGTGATCGACGGCCCGCAGAGCGTTGTGTGGGACGAGGCCGAGAACCGGCTGCACGCGCAGAAGGCGCTGCTCACCTGGCTGCTGGAGAAATCGTGACCACCCCACGACGTCGTTCGCTCCGCTCGCGACGCCGCGGGGACCCCGGGGGCGCACGATGAGCCAGCAGCTCGCCTCCAGCCGGACGGCCCGGCACCGCCGGATCGTCGCCCTGCTGGAGACCCGCCGGGTCCGCTCGCAGGCCGACCTCGCGCGGCTGCTCGCCGACGACGGGCTGGTGGTGACGCAGACGACGCTCTCGCGCGACCTCGACGAGCTGGGCGCGGTGAAGATCCGCGACGGCGGAGGCGACCTCGTCTACGCCGTACCCGCCGAGGGAGGGGACCCGACGCCCCGGCTGGCACCCGTGGGCGGCGAGGCCGACGGCCGGCTCTCCCGGCTCGCCGCCGAGCTGCTCGTCTCGGCCGACGCGTCGGCCAACCTCGTCGTGCTGCGCACCCCTCCCGGCGCCGCGCAGTTCCTCGCATCGGCGGTGGACCGGGCCGCCCTGGCCGACGTCATCGGCACGATCGCGGGTGACGACACCGTCCTGATGATCTCCCGCGAGCCGAGCGGGGGAGCCGCTCTCGCCGAGCGGATGCTCCGGCTGGCCCGTCCCGTCCCCTCTGTCCCCGCCACTGTCCCTGCAACCGCCCCCGCACCAGCAGCCACCGAGGAGCACTCCCCGTGACCGAGCGCGTCGTCCTTGCCTACTCCGGAGGTCTCGACACCTCCGTCGCCATCGGCTGGATCGCCGAGGAGACCGGCGCCGAGGTGGTCGCCGTCGCCGCTGACGTCGGTCAGGGCGGCGAGGACGTCGAGGCGATCCGCCAACGGGCGCTGGCCTGCGGTGCGGTCGAGTCGGTCGTCGTGGACGCGCGGGAGGAGTTCGCCACCGACTACTGCCTGCCTGCGCTGCAGGCCAACGCCCTCTACCTCGACCGCTACCCGCTCGTCTCGGCGCTGTCCCGCCCGGTCATCGTCAAGCACCTCGTCGCGGCCGCCCGCACGTACGGGGCGAGCACGGTCGCGCACGGCTGCACGGGCAAGGGCAACGACCAGGTGCGTTTCGAGGTCGGAGTCGGAGCGCTCGCGCCGGACCTGCGGGTCAGTGCGCCGGTGCGCGACTCCGGGATGACGCGGGACAAGGCGATCGCCTTCGCCGCGGAGAAGGGGCTGCCGATCGACGTGACAAAGAAGTCTCCCTACTCCATCGACCAGAACCTCTGGGGCCGCGCGGTGGAGACCGGCTTCCTCGAGGACATCTGGAACGCACCGATCGAGGACGTCTACGAGTACACGTCGGACCCATCCGTGCCGCGCGAGCCCGACGAGGTCGTGATCAGCTTCGAGCGCGGCGCGCCGGTCGCGATCGACGGCCGGCCGGTGTCGATGCTGGAGGCCGTGGTCGAGCTCAACCGGCGCGCCGGCGCCCAGGGCGTCGGGCGGCTGGACCTGGTCGAGGACCGGCTGGTCGGCATCAAGAGCCGGGAGGTCTACGAGGCGCCCGGTGCGATCGCCCTCATCACGGCCCACCAGGAGCTGGAGAACGTGACCGTGGAGCGCGACCTCGCCCGCTTCAAGCGGACCGTCGGTCAGAGGTGGGGCGAGCTGGTCTACGACGGCCTCTGGTTCTCGCCGCTCAAGCGGGCGCTGGACGCGTTCGTCGAGGACGCCAACGCCCACGTCACCGGGGACATCCGGATGACCCTGCACGGTGGGAAGGCCGTGGTGACCGGGCGCCGGAGCGAGGAGTCGCTCTACGAGTACGAGTGGGCGACGTACGACTCGGGCGACGTCTTCGACCAGACGCTCGCCAAGGGCTTCGTCGAGCTCTGGGGGCTGCCCAGCAAGATGGCCGCCCGCCGCGACCAGCGAACTGCCGCTCGCACGTCCGACCACACCTCCGGGCGCCTCGACTGACCCCACCCACCCACCCGACCCCCGACCACCTGTTGCAATCGACCACGTACAGCAGGCTTATGGTCGCCACACCAGGTGTCTGTGCATGCTGAGGCGATCACCGACCTGCCGTACGTGGTCGATTGCGGAAGGAGCGGTGGGGACCGGTGAGTGAGCAGACGGGCGGGGCGCCGACCCGGTTGTGGGGCGGCCGCTTCGCCGGCGGGCCCAGCGAGGCGCTGGCCCGGCTCTCGGTCAGCGTGCACTTCGACTGGCGGCTGGCCTCCTACGACATCGCGGCGTCGAAGGCCCACGCTCGGGTGCTGGGTCGGGCGGGCCTGCTGGCCGATGACGAGCTGGCGTCGATGGTCGCCGCGCTGGACGCACTCGACGCGGCGGTCCGCGACGGGTCGTTCCGCCCGAGCGCCGAGGACGAGGACGTCCACACAGCCCTCGAGCGCGGCCTGCTCGAGCGCGTCGGTGCCCTCGGCGGCAAGCTGCGGGCCGGGCGCAGCCGCAACGACCAGGT
Organism: Spirochaetaceae bacterium; assembly: GCA_026786145.1. Taxonomy (GTDB): domain Bacteria; phylum Actinomycetota; class Actinomycetes; order JACCUZ01; family JACCUZ01; genus JAJAYQ01. The sequence goes on from JAJAYQ010000161.1 coordinate 4,814, forward strand.
GGCCACCGACCTCCGCCTGTTCCTACGCGACGCCGCCCGCCTGGTGACGGCACGGGTCGCCGAGCTCGAGACGGCCCTGATCGGGCTGGCCGAGCGGCACCGCGGCACTGCGATGCCGGGCATGACCCACCTCCAGCACGCCCAGCCGGTCCTGCTCGCCCACCACCTGCTGGCGCACGTGCACGCGTTCAAGCGCGACGTCGAGCGGTTCCAGGACTGGGACGTCCGGGCGGCGCTCTCGCCGCTGGGAGCGGGGGCGCTCGCCGGCTCGTCGCTCCCACTGGACCCGGTCGCTGTCGCGGCCGAGCTCGGTTTCCGGGGGCCGGTCGACAACTCGATCGACGCGGTGAGCGACCGCGACTTCGTGGCCGAGTTCTGCTTCGTGTCCGCGCTCCTGGGGGTGCACCTGTCGAGGCTGGGGGAGGAGATCTGCCTCTGGGCGACCACGGAGTTCGGCTGGGTGGACCTGGACGACGCCTACGCCACGGGCTCCTCGATCATGCCGCAGAAGAAGAACCCCGACGTGGCCGAGCTCGCCCGGGGCAAGTCCGGGCGCCTCATCGGCAACCTCATGACGCTGCTCACCCTGCTCAAGGGGCTCCCGCTGGCCTACGACCGCGACCTTCAGGAGGACAAGGAGCCGGTGTTCGACTCCGTCGAGCAGCTCCTGCTGATCCTGCCCGCGATGGCCGGGATGGTGGCGACCCTCGGCATCCGCGACGAGCGGATGTCGGCTGCCGCGGCGACCGGGCACGCGCTCGCGACCGACGTCGCCGAGTGGCTGGTCCGCTCCGGCGTCGCCTTCCGCGACGCCCACGACGTCTCGGGCCGGCTGGTGCGCTACTGCGACGCCCACGACTGCGAGCTGTGGGAGGTCGACGACGAGGGCCTTCGCTCGGTGGACGAAAGACTCACCGGCGACGTCCGGTCGGTGCTCACCGTTCGCGGATCGCTCGAGGCGCGCGCCACCCACGGCGGCACGGCGCCCGCGAGGGTAGCGGAGCAGCTCGCCGCCCTCGCCGACGCGGCCAACGAGCACGCGGCCTGGGCCAGCGGTGGCGACTGACCCTCCGCTGCCCCGCGACTTCTTCGCCCGGTGCGTCCTCGACGTCGCCCCCGACCTGCTCGGCGCCACTGTGGAGCACCGCAGCGCCGCCGGCCTCGTCGTCGTACGCCTGACCGAGGTCGAGGCCTACGACGGCGCGGACGACCCCGGTTCCCACGCCTTCCGGGGCGAGACGCCTCGCAACGCGGTGATGTTCGGGCCGCCGGGCCACGTCTACGTCTACTTCACCTACGGCATGCACTGGTGCATGAACCTTGTCTGCGGACCGCCGGGGCAGGCCGCGGCCGTGCTGCTCCGGGCGGGGGAGGTCGTGGTCGGTGAGGACCTGGCGCGCTCCCGGCGTACGACGTCGTGGTCGCCGCGCGACCTCGCCCGCGGCCCGGCCCGGCTGACCGTGGCGCTCGGCGTGGACCGCACGGGCAACGGTGTCGACGCGACGGGGCCCCGTTCGGCGCTGGTCGTGCGGCGGGGCGAGACGGTGGACGCTTCCCGCGTGCTGAGTGGGCCCCGGGTCGGCGTCGCCGGGGACGGGGCAGGGCACCCGTGGCGCTTCTGGGTCGCGGACGAGCCGACCGTCTCGACCTATCGTCCGGCGGTGTCGCGTCGCCCCCTGCCCCGGGGATCGGGCAGGCTGTCGACGTGACCAACGCCTCCGAGCTCATCGACGACCTCCAGTGGCGCGGCCTGATCGCGGTGAGCACCGACCTCGAGGCCCTGCGCGAGGCCCTGGACGCGGGTCCCGTGACCTACTACTGCGGCTTCGACCCGACCGCGCCGAGCCTGCACATCGGGAGCCTGGTGCAGATCCTCACGCTGCGCCGCCTCCAGCAGGCCGGGCACCGGCCGCTCGCGCTGGTGGGAGGCGCGACCGGCCTCATCGGCGACCCCAAGCCGAACGCCGAGCGGACGCTGAACAGCGCGGAGACGGTGGCCCAGTGGGTCGGGCGGGTCCGGGCCCAGATCGAGCCGTACCTCTCCTTCGAGGGGGACAACGCGGCCGTGATGGTCAACAACCTCGACTGGACCGCCCCGATGTCTGCCATTGACCTGCTGCGCGACATCGGCAAGCACTTCCGGGTCAACAAGATGATTGCCAAGGAGGCCGTGAGCGCGCGGCTGAACTCCGACGCCGGCATCAGCTACACCGAGTTCAGCTACCAGATCCTGCAGGGGATGGACTTCCTCGAGCTTTACCGCCGGCACGGCTGCGTCCTGCAGACCGGCGGCAGCGACCAGTGGGGCAACCTGACGGCCGGGCTGGACCTGATCCACCGCGTTGAGGGTCGTACGGCGCACGCCTTCGCGACCCCGCTGGTGACCAAGGCCGACGGCACGAAGTTCGGCAAGACCGAGTCGGGCACGGTCTGGCTCGATGCCGAGATGACCTCGCCGTACGCCTTCTACCAGTTCTGGGTCAACGCCGACGACCGTGACGTGGCGGCCTACCTCAAGGTGTTCTCCTTCCGCACCCGGGAGGAGATCGAGGACCTGGAGAAGGCGGCTGCGAAGCGTCCCGCCGCGAGGGAGGCGCAGCGCGCGCTCGCAGATGAGCTGACCGCGCTCGTGCACGGTCAGCAGCAGCGTGACGCCGTCGTGGCCGCCAGCCAGGCGCTGTTCGGTCGTGGCGCCCTCGCCGACCTCGACCCGGCCACGCTGCTCTCGGCCCTGGCGGAGCTGCCCCGGGCCCGAGCAGTCCGCGCGGCGGACGGGTCCTGGCCCACCGTGGTCGAGCTCCTCGCGCAGACGGGGCTCTCGCCGAGCCGGTCGGCGGCGCGACGGGCCGTGTCGGAGGGCGGGGCCTACCTCAACAACGTCCGGGTGACCACGGAGGACGCGCATCCGGCCGACGCCGACCTGCTGGGGGGGCGGTGGCTGGTCCTGCGCCGGGGCAAGCGCAACCTGGCCGCGGTGGACACAGCCGAGCCCGGAACAGAGGACTGACCAGCGGATTTGCATTGGCCCGCGCCGTTGCCTACTGTTCTCCTCGTCGCCCGGCGGGGAGAGACGGACACCGGTTCCGGTGGCCGTTCCCGGGGTGGCCCCAAGCGTGAGTAGGTCGACCGTGGCTCCTGCCGCGGAGATGCTGCACGGGCGGGCTACGGGCCGGTCGGTTGTCGGTTTGACACCCCTGACGCGTAGACGTAGGTTTGACCGGTTGCCCCGAGAACAGGCTGGAAGGCCTCCATCGGTGCGCGTCCGATCCTTGAGAACTCAACAGCGTGCCAAAAGTCAATGCCAAAAACCCCGTCCGGGTCGGCATGGGCGACTCGATCGAGTCGTTCCACCGTCCCGACGGAAATTCCTTTGGTACATGACAGACAACTATCTATTTGCTAGTTACGTCTGTGGTGCCAGATCGCCCGTGGTCGCCAGACCGCGGGCGCTCTTCACAATGTTGGCAGCAGCGCCTCGGCGCGGCTGTCGCTAAGACATTTACGGAGAGTTTGATCCTGGCTCAGGACGAACGCTGGCGGCGTGCTTAACACATGCAAGTCGAACGGTGAACCAGGGCTTGCCCTGGGAATCAGTGGCGAACGGGTGAGTAACACGTGACCAACCTGCCCCTAACTCTGGGATAACCCCGGGAAACCGGAGCTAATACCGGATACGAGACCGAGTGGCATCACACGGTCTGGAAAGTTTTTCGGTTAGGGATGGGGTCGCGGCCTATCAGCTTGTTGGTGGGGTAATGGCCTACCAAGGCGACGACGGGTAGCCGGCCTGAGAGGGCGACCGGCCACACTGGGACTGAGACACGGCCCAGACTCCTACGGGAGGCAGCAGTGGGGAATATTGCGCAATGGGCGAAAGCCTGACGCAGCGACGCCGCGTGAGGGATGACGGCCTTCGGGTTGTAAACCTCTTTCAGCAGGGAAGAAGCGAAAGTGACGGTACCTGCAGAAGAAGCACCGGCTAACTA
>JAJAYQ010000162.1 GCA_026786145.1 Spirochaetaceae bacterium
CACTGCCACTACCGCACGATCTCGTCCGGGGTCCCGGCCCTCGCCCTTCCCGAGGTGTTCCTCGGGCTGGTTCCGGGCTGGGGCGGCAGCCAGTTGCTGCCGAACCTCATCGGCCCGGACAAGGCGGTCACGGTCATCATCGAGAACGCGATGAACCAGAACCGCATGCTCAAGGGCCCACAGGCGTTCGAGCTGGGCATCGCCGACGCCATGTTCGAGCCGGCAGACTTCCTCGAGCAGTCCCTGGCCTGGGCGACCGCGGTCGTCCGGGGCGAGATCATGGTCGCCCGTGCCGAGATCGACCGGGGACCGGCCTGGGACGCGGCGCTGGCCAGGGGGCGAGCCGTCGCCGACATGAAGGTCCACGGCGCTGCCCCCGCGCCGTACGCCGCTCTCGAGCTGCTCGAGCTGGCCCGGGGTGCCTCCTACGCCGAAGGCACCGCGGCAGAACGCAAGGCGCTGGCGAGGCTCGCTTTCGGAGAGGAGCTGCGGGCGGGGCTCTACGCGTTCGACCTCGTCCAACGGCGGGCGAAGAAACCCGCAGGTGCTCCCGATCGGGACCTCGCGCGCCCGGTGAGCAAGGTGGGCGTCGTCGGCGCCGGGCTGATGGCCTCCCAGCTGGCACTGCTCTTCGCCCAGCGCCTCGAGGTACCGGTGGTCATGACCGACCTCGACCGGGAGCGGGTGGACAAGGGTGTGGGGTACGTCCACGCCGAGGTCGACAAGCTGCTCAGCAAGGGGCGGGTGAACCAGGACAAGGCGAACCGGCTCAAGGCACTCGTTACCGGGTCGACGGACAAGTCGACGTTTGCCGACGCAGATTTCGTCATCGAGGCCGTGTTCGAGGAGATGAAGGTCAAGCAGCAGGTGATGGCCGAGCTCGAGGCCGTGGTGTCCCCCGCCTGCGTGCTGGCCACCAACACCTCCTCCCTGTCCGTGACCGAGATGGCCGCCGAGCTGGAGCATCCCGAACGGGTCGTCGGGTTCCACTTCTTCAACCCGGTCTCGCTGCTTCCCCTGCTCGAGATTGTGCGGGCCGACGCGACCGACGACGCCTCGCTGGCAACAGCCTTTGCGGTCGGCAGGACGCTGAAGAAGTCCTGCGTGCTGGTCGCCGACCGGCCCGCGTTCGTCGTCAACCGGATCCTCACCCGTTTCCTCGGAGAGGTGACCAAGTCGGTGGACGAGGGCACCCCCTTCGAGGAGGCGGACAAGGCGCTCGAACCGCTCGGGCTGCCCATGTCACCGTTCGTCCTGCTGCAGCTGGTGGGGCCGGCAGTGGCCCTGCACGTCGCCGAGACGATGCACAAGGCGTTTCCCGACCGCTTCTACGTCTCGGAGAACCTGGGCCGTCTGGTCGCCGCAGGCAAGCCGGGCGTCTACGTGTGGGAGGGCCCGACGCCCACCGTGGATCCCGAGGTCGCCGCGATGTTCCAGCAGGGCGGGTCCCCCTCGTCCGCGGAGGAGGTGAGGCGTCGGGCGCTGGACGCCTTGGCCGAGGAGATCCGCCTCATGCTCGACGAGGGCGTCGTGGCGGACGTCCGCGACATCGACCTGGCGATGCTGCTCGGCGCCGGTTGGCCCTTCCATCTCGGCGGCATCACGCCGTACCTCGACCGCCAGGGCGTGTCCGAGCGGGTCACCGGGCAGCGGTTCCTGCCGCGCGGGGCGGCCAGCCTGCCGGGCTGAGGTGGCAAACGGGTGATGTGTCACCGGCCACCACGCAGCGCTGTGGGAAGTCACTCTGGCGGAGGAGTGGCTGGGCGCCCACACCTGGGTAGATTCGTCCCATGCGCGCACCGGACTCCCTCGAGCTGCGCCGCCTCGCTCTGGCAGTCTCCGTCCTCGACGACGTCGACATCGTTCCCCTCGATGACGGGCTGATGCTGACCGGAGCCACCCCGGTCGAGGTCAGCTGGCTCGAGATCCGGCGCGCGTTGGGGGGCGCTGACCCGGTCGACGGGCTGGCCCATGCGCGGGTCAGCGCCTGGCTGCGCGGGCGTCGGATAGCCGCAGACCATCACCCCGACCACCTGCGTGAGGTGGCCCGGCCGGTGGGTCTGCCGGTCGATCACCCTCTGCACCCGGGGCTCGACTGGGTCAGGGAGCGGGTGCTCGGTGGCCGCCTCGACCTCGGATTCGGCTTCGTCGGGGTGGGTCCGGATCCCGACGCGGTCGTCGTGATCCCGCAAGGGGCGCTGGACGCGGCCGGTGTCGACCCGCGGCCGTGGTGGCCGGTGGCTCGCGACTACCTGGAGCGGATGGGCGCGCTCGCCGCGACGCGGCTGGGCACGGACCCGATGCTTCGACCTATCGGTGACTGCGACGTCGTGACGCTGCTGGGGGCACGCGCGCTGCGCGCCGCGCTGTGCGCCCAGGACGGGACAGGCATGCGCGCGGCCGCCGTACCGATGCGGCGTCGGGGATGGCTCGATCTCTCGCGCATCGACCCGGCCTTCACCGCGGCGGCCGCGGCCGCGACGGAGTTGGACGAGCG
>JAJAYQ010000163.1 GCA_026786145.1 Spirochaetaceae bacterium
CTCGGCGGCGTTGCCTAGCAGGTAGAAGCCGTAGCCTCGGAACCCGAGGTGCCGTGCCAGCGCCAGGCCCTCGCGTGCGGCACGGTAGGCGAGCATCGGGTCGTCGGCCGCAGCGACGTAGCTGAGGTTGACCCGGGCACGCAGCTCGACCTCCGGAAAGGAGTGGCCCGAGCTCACGGTGACCGCCCCGATCAGCGTCACGGTGGCCTCACGGAGCCGGCCCATGTTGCCCAGCGTCGGGCCGCGGGTGATCAGGAGCTCCAGGATCTCCCGCGTCAGCTGGAGCCGCTCCGCCGCAGGGAGCGTCTCGTCCACGACCCGTACGGCGTCATCGGGCCGGGCGGCGAGCATGTACGTCCGCGCCAGCTCCGCGTTGAGCCGCACGAACTCGACGGTGTCGACGAGGTCGGCGTACTCCCCCCGGGCCGGCTCGAGGAGCTCGAGCGACTCGGCGACCAGCCCCCTGATGCCGCGGGCGATGCCCGACTGGGTCACAGCGTGCAACACCTCGCGCCGGTCCCCGAGCTCGCGGGCCAGCTCCAGGGCACGGTCCATGTGCACCGTGGCCTCGGGCAGCAGACCCGCGTTGAGGCACGCGCTGCCGGCGGCGGCCCGCAGCGCTCGCTCCTCCGCCGGGTCCACCGTCACCTCCAGCGCCTGCTCGAAGAAGCGAGAAGCCTGGGCGAACGAGCCCAGGGACCGCGCCCGGTCGGCTGCGGCGCGCAGGGCCACCCGCGCCAGGTCGCCGACCGCCTCGCCGTCCGGGGCGTCGGGCTGGGCCCGGAAGGCGGCCAGGTAGTGCTCGGCCACTGCCCCCGCGATCCCCTCGTCCTCCAAGGTCTCGAAGTAGCGAGCAGCGGCGAGGTGCAATCGGCGACGGTCCCGCCGCGCCAGCGTGCTGTAGCCCACCTCGCGGATGAGCCCCTGCACGAAGCCGTACTGCCCCTGCTCCGGAGAGCGCGGGTCGGCCTCCAGGCACAGCATCTCGCGACGGACCAGCGCCCGCAGCCGCGGCGAGACCTCTGCAGGCGTCTGACCGTGCACCGCTGCCGCGGCCTCGACGCTGAACGTCTTGCCGATCACCGATGCCGCGTGCAGCAGCCCACGGTCGGCCGGGTCGAGGGCGTCCAACCGAGCCGCGATCAGAGCGTGCAACGAAACAGGTACCGAGAGGTCCGAAAGGTCTCCGACCGGCTGGTACGTCCCGTCGACCTCGGTCACCCGTCCCTCGGCGAGCAGCATCCGCACGGTCTCGACCGCGTACAGCGGAACGCCTTCCGCGCGCTCCAGGACACGGCCGGTAACCGCCTCCGGCAGACCGGGGACGAGACCCGCGAGGAGCTCGCGCATCGACTCGTCGTTCAGCGGCTCCAGCCCGAGCGAGGTGAAGCTGCGCCGCCCCAGGCCCCAGTCGGTGCGGCGGTCCAGCAGCTCCGGGCGGGCGAGGGTGATGAGGTAGATGGGGCGGTCTCTCGCCCAGTCCACGAGGTGGTCGATGAAGTCCAGCACGCCGCTGTCGGCCCACTGGAGATCCTCGAACACCATGACCACGACGCCCCGCTCGGCGATCCGCTCGAAGAAGATGCGCCAGGCCGCGAACAGCGACTCCCGCTCCGGGCGTTCCACCTCGCTCGTCTCCAGGCCCAGCAACTGGAGGAGGCGCGGCTCGAGCCAGCGGCGCTCGTCCTCGTCGGTGACCCACTCCGCCAGCGTTGCGGCGAGCTTTCCCCGGGCCGTCGCTGCGTCCTCGGACTCGGTGATGCCGGCCCGGCTCCGCACCATCTCGGCGAGAGCCCAGAAGCTGATGCCTTCCCCGTACGCCGGTGAGCGGCCCTGGTGCCAGTAGAGGACCTCGGTCAGGCCGTCGAGGTACTTCTGGAACTCCCACAGCAACCGGCTCTTGCCGATCCCTCCCTGGCCGATGATCGACACCAGCCTCGGTCGGCGCTCGGCGACTGTCGCGACGTGGAACTCCTTGAGCAGCCGGAGCTCTCGTGCCCGGCCGACGAACGGAGCCTCCAGCTGGTCGCTGCGCCCGGCGCCGCCCCGTCGTGCCACCACCCGGAGGGCCTGGTACGAGCGCAACGCCTCCGCCTTGCCCTTCAGCACCTGCTCACCCGCCGGCACGAACGCGATCGCCCCGCTCGCCGCGTGGTAGGTCCGTTCCCCGACAAGCACCGTGCCAGGGGCGGCCACCGACTGCAGACGCGAGGCGGAGTTCACGAGGTCGCCCGCGACCATGCCCTGGTTGGTGGCGCCCAGCGTCACCGCCGCCTCGCCGGTCAGGACACCGGCGCGCAGCCTCAGCTCCGCACCGGTCTCCTCCCCCATGCGGCGCACCGCCTCGACCAGGTCGAGGGCCGAGCGCACGGCTCGCTCGGCATCGTCCTCGTGGGCGGTCGGCGCGCCCCACACAGCCATGACGGCATCTCCGATGAACTTCTCGACCGTCCCGCCGTAGGTGCCGATGATCTCGGTGGCGGTGTCGAAGTAGCGGCCCAACAGCTCCCGAACCGCCTCCGGGTCGCGAGACTCCGAGATGGTCGTGAAACCGACGAGGTCCGCGAAAAGCACCGACACGAGCCGCCGCTCGGCGCTCGGCGCCGTCTCGGCGCCGTCGGACAGTGGCAGGAGAGCGGCGCCGGGCACCGCCAACCCCAGCTGCGACCCGCACTCACCGCAGAACTTCGTGCCGGGCGTGTTCGACACGCCACAAGTGAGGCAAGCGACGCCCAGCTGGGAACCGCACTCGCCGCAGAACTTCCTGCCGTCCTCCTGCGAGCGAGCGCACTTCGGGCAGTTCATGTCGGACAACGTGCCAGATCACACGGTAAAGCGGAACGTCTCGCCGTCGCCGTTGTGGGTGCATTTCACGCGCTGGCGAGCTGTCGCCTCACCGATTGGTATCCGGACATCGTGGGGTCGA
>JAJAYQ010000164.1 GCA_026786145.1 Spirochaetaceae bacterium
AGCGAACAGACAATGCGGTGAGCGAGCGACGAGCGCCAGCGAGGCGCACGAGCGAACAGACGATGCGGTGAGCGAGCTCCGCATCGCCCTCGTCGGCTACGGCATGGCCGGGCGCGACTTCCACGCGCCCCTGCTGCGCCGCGTCGACGGTCTGCGCATCGCCCACGTGGTGACCCGCGACGCCGGACGGGCCGAGGCCGCCCGGGCCGAGAACCCCGGTGCGCGCGTCGTGGCAACGGCCGAGGAACTGTGGGCGCTGGCCGACGAGATCGACCTCGTCGTCCTCGCGTCGCCGACGAACGTGCACGCGGCCCAGGCCCTCGAGGCTGTACGCCGGGACCTCGCCGTCGTGGTCGACAAGCCGTTCGCGACCTCAGCGGCAGCCGCTCGTGAGGTCGCCGACCTGGCGCGGGACCGCGGCGTGGTGGTCTCCGTCTTCCACAACCGCCGCTGGGACCCGGAGCACCTCACGGCGCGGTCGGTGCTGGCCGCGGGCGTCCTGGGCGAAGTGGTCCGCTACGAGGCGCGCTACGAGCGGTGGCGCCCGGTCCCGAAGAGCCGCTGGCGCGAGCAGTCGACAAGTGAGGACGGGGGCGGCGTGCTGATGGACCTTCAGCCGCACCTCGTCGACGGGGCGCTGGACCTGTTCGGCCCGGCGGTGTCGGTCTACGCCGAGCTCGCGGCCCTGACGACCGTCGGTGACGACGTCGCGTTCCTGGTGCTGCGCCACGCGTCGGGGGTCACGAGCCATCTCGGCGCGACCTCGCTCGCCGGCGCTCCCGGGCCACGGACCCGGCTGCTCGGGCGGGAGGCGACCTACCTCGTCGCCGACGTGGACGGCGACCCGACGGCGTACGCCGCATGGACCGACCCCGACGACGAGCACCGTGGCTGGTTGGTCCGCGGCGAGGAGTCCGAGCCGGTGCGTCGGGCGCCGGGGGAGTGGGCCGACTACTACGTCGGCGTCCGCGACGCGGTGCTCACCGGGTCGCCTCCGCCGGTCACCGCGAGCGAGGCGGTGGCCGTCGTCGAGGTGCTCGACGCAGCCCGTAGCTCGGCGCGGGAGCATGTCGTCGTCGCGCTCTGAGGTCAGCCGAGGGCTCGGTCGATCAGCGGCATGCGAGTGACCAGGCCGTCCAGCGTGGCGCGGGACCGCCCTGGTTCGCCGGCGGCCATCAGGTTGGCCATGCCGGTGTCCCCGCGTGCCGCGTGGGCAGGGATGCCGACCAGCATGAGCTGGATCCGCGGTGCGACGGCCATCAGGATCTCGCGCGCGGTTGGGCCGCCGTAGGTGTCCGCGATCAGGTGCAGTCGCGCTGCAGCGACGTCGGGGCCGTCGTCGCGCCACAGGGGCACTCCGTTCCAGGCGAGGAACGCCAGCTCGAACAGGGGCGTGGTGGGACCGGCGAGGTCCCAGTCAAAGACGCCCGCGAGGTCGTCACCGTCGAAGCAGATGTTGTAGTAGCCGAGGTCGTTGTGCCCGACCGACGTCGCGTCGGGGACGTCGAAGAACCGCCATGGGCCGGGATGGATGAAGTCGGCGACGGCGTCGTGGAACCTGCGGGTCCAGTCGACCAGGGCGACGAGCCTGGCCGCCGAGAGCGCCTCGATGTTCACGTCGACGACCTGTCCGGGCAGGAAGTCGAGAACCTCGCGACCCTCGTCGTCGAAGCCGTGCACCCGCGGGACGTGTGGCACCCGGGACGCGATGTGCTCGAGCAGCGCGTGCACGGCGGGCGTCCAGGGCCCGGTCGGGCGGTGGACGGTGGCTCCGACCCGAACCGCGCCCCCGACGTTTCCGGGCAGCACCTCCTCCTCGTCGTCGTCGGCCGGCAACGCGCTCTCCCTCAGCGCCCGTCTGGGTCCAGCAGGCGGGGCTCGATGCGGGACTCGACGGCCCGACCGTCAACGGCCTCCACCTTGTACGCCGCGACGCCTGCCCGGTCGGCAACAGCCTCGACGAGCTCGGTGCCCTCGTAGACCAGGCCGACGCCGTCGTCGGTGGCGTAGGAGGTCGGCAGCGTGCCGTCCGCGACGAGCCTGTGCAGGAGGGGTCGGCGGCGTTCCTCGGAGTCGTAGTGCACCCCGTTGCCGTAGGGGAGCAGCGCGAGCCCATTGGTCACCGGCCGCAGGTCGAGCCCGAAGCTGTCGGTCGTGCCGCCGACGTGCCAGCAGATCGAACCGGCGGACACGCCCGCGAGGACAACGCCGGCCTCCCAGCACTCGCGCATGATCTCGTCGAGACGATGCACCCGCCAGACGGCGAGCAGGTTGGCGACCGACCCGCCGCCGACCCAGATCACGTCTTGCGCCATCAGATGCTCCCGCAGGTCCGGCAGGTTGGGCATCGAGAAGAGCTCGAGGTGGGAGGCCCGGACGTCCGAGCCCGCAAAGGCCCGGTAGAAGCCGGCGATGCCGTTGACGCTGTCGCCGTGGGCCGTGCCGACGTGACAGATCCGCGGCCGCTCGGGTGCGCCGGCCAGAGAGAAGGCGTGCTCGATGATCGGTCCTCGCCGCCACTGAAAGGGGCCGTAATCCGAGGGCAGGAAGCCGCCGGACGTCGCCAGGATCTTCATGTTGCGAGCCTAGTGAGCGCGGACCTGTGGACAACGGGCCCGGCGGTCGGCAGTGGTTGCGGCAGGCTCCTGGGATGGCAGAACTTCTCGTCCCCGGCTACGACGTGGTCGAGCTGCTCGGGTTCGGCTCGGGCGGCGAGGTGTGGCTGGCCCGGGAGCAGGCCACCGGCTCGCCGGTCGCGCTCAAGCGGCTGCATGCCGACGCCGACCTCGCCGCCCGGGACCGGCTGCGTCGCGAGGCTGCCGTGCTCGCCGGCATCGACCACCCGCACGTGCTGCGGCTGCGGTCGGTCGTCGGCGCGGGGGAGTCCCTGGTGCTGGTCCTCGACCTGGCGACGGGTGGGAGCCTCGCCCGGCTCCTGGCGACCCGCGGTCGGCTCACCCCCGGTGAGGTGGTGACGATCGCCGTCCCGCTCGCCCAGGCGCTGGCCGCGATCCATGCCCAGGGCCTGGTCCACGGCGACGTCACGCCGGCGAACGTGCTCTTCACCGCCGACGGGCGGCCGGTGCTCAGCGACCTCGGCGTCTCCAGGCTGCTCGGCGCCCCGCACAACGACGTCGGGGGGACCCCCGGCTTCCTCGACCCGGCGGTCCTCGCGGGGGGCCAGGCAGGGCCGGCCGCCGACGTCCACGGCCTGGCAGCCACCTGCCTCGCGGCGCTCGCCGGCTACCCGGCGTACGACGAGAGCGGGTGCCGTGCTCCGCTCCCCGGCGAGAGCACCCTTCTCACGGCCGCGCTGGAGTCGGCGCTGGCGCCGGACCCTGCCGCCCGACCCGGGGCAGCCGAGCTCGCCGCCGCCGTCTTCGAGGTCGCGGCAGCAGAGCCGGTGCGGCTGGGTCCCGGGTCGTCGGACCGCGTCGCCTGGACGAAGGCTGATGTGCCGCAAGTGACCCATCGGGTTGCGCGGGTGCCTGCCGGACCGGTCGAGCCGTCACCAGCGGGTAGGCGGAGCCCGTTGCGCGCACGGGGTGCCCACCGGGCGGGTGCCGAGCGAGCTGCCGCGGCCGTTCGCCGTCGGGTGCGGACGTGGCGGCGGGGGCTCGTCGTGCTGCTGGGTGTCATCGCGCTGGCGACGGTGGTCGGAGGGGTCTTCTCCCCGGAACGGTTAACGGTGCCGTCGGACCCGTCGGCGCCGGCGACCGAGCGGACTGGCCGGACGGTCGCGCCCACTCCCGACAGTTGGGCGATGAGGCTCGCCGCGCTGGACGTGGCCCGCTCCCGCGCCTTCGCGACCGCGGACAAGACGCGGCTCATCGAGGTCTACGCTCCGGGCGCACCGGCCCTGCGTCGTGACCTCCCCGTCCTCGACCGGCTTGCCGGGGCTGGGCTACGGGCCCGCGGACTGCGGCTCACGCCGGTGGAGGTCGCGGTCGAGGTCGAGGCGGGCGCCGCGTCCCCGCGGCAGGTGAGGCTCCGCGTCGAGGACGTCATGCCGGCCTACCAGCTCGTCGACAGGAGCGGGTCGGTCGTCGAGAGCCGGCCCGGTCGCGGTCGGGTCCGGTGGACGGTGACCCTCGAGCGGGACGGGGACCGGTGGTTGGTCTACGACGTGGAGCGCGAGTGAGCGGCAGCGAGGGTCTCGCGCAGGGCCGGCTCGAACTCGGGGTGGGCGAAGGAAAAGCCCGCGTCCAGGAGCCGGCGGGGAACCACCCGTTGCCCGCCGAGCAGGTCCTCCGCGAAGTCACGCAGCGGCAGCCGCAGGGCGAACCCCGGCACCCAGGTGACGGCCGGGCGGTGCAGCACCCGTCCCATCGCGGCGGTCATGTCCGCGTTGGTCAGAGGAACCGGGGCGCTGATGTTCACCGGTCCGGAGATGTCGTCGTGGTCGGCCAGGAAGCGCACGGCACGGACGTAGTCGTCGAGGGCCACCCAGCTCCACCACTGGCGTCCTGACCCCAGCCGCCCGCCGAGCCCCAGCCGGAAGATTGGCAGCAGCCGGCCGTACGCGCCTCCCTTGGCGGAGAGCACCACCGCCGTGCGCATCGGCACCACGCGCACTCCGGCGTCGACGGCCGGGGCGGTCGACTCCTCCCACCGGGCCGCGATCTCGGCGATGTAGGTCTTGCCCCGCGGTGCCGACTCGTCGAGCTCCCGGTCGCCGGGGTTGCCGTAGTAACCCACCCCGGACGCCGACAGGAGTGTCTTGACGCCGGCGTCGCCGGCGGCGCGAGCGATGGTCGTCGTCCCCTCGACCCGGCTGTCCATCACCTCGCGACGGTGTGCCGGGGTCCAGGGCCGGTCGCCCAGTCCGGCGCCCGCCAGGTGCACGACCAGGCCGGCGTCGTCCAGGGCACCAGGGTCGACCTGCCCCACGGCCGGGTCCCACCGAGCCTCGTCCGGCGACGACGGGGGCCGGCGGACCAGCCTGAGCACCTCGTGACCGCCGGCCACGAACGACGTCGCGAGAGCCTGCCCGAGCAGCCCGGAGGCCCCGGTGAGTACGACCTTCATGTGCTCTCTTCCGGTCAGAGCCCCAGATCGGACTCGAACGCGCCCTCTTCGAGCCGCGCCTTGATCGTAGTGAGGAAGCGGGCGGCGTCGGCGCCGTCGACGAGGCGGTGGTCGTAGGACAGGGCGAGATAGCACATCGAGCGCACCGCGATCGTCTCCCCGAGGTCGGGGTCATCGATGACGACCGCACGCTTGACGACCGCCCCCGTCCCAAGGATGGCCACCTGCGGCTGGTTGATGATCGGGGTGTCGAACAGAGCACCCCGGCTGCCGGTGTTGGTCAGCGTGAAGGTCCCGCCGCCCAGCTCGTCGGGGGTGACCTTGTTGCTCCTGGTGCGCTCGGCGAGGTCCGCGATCTTGCGGGAGAGGCCGGCGATGTTGAGGTCACCGGCGTCCTTCACCACGGGGACCAGCAGGCCGCGCTCGGTGTCGACGGCGACGCCCAGGTGCTCCGCGGCGTAGTAGGTGATCTCGCCCTTGTCCGTGTCGATGCTCGCGTTGAGCATCGGGTGAACGCGCAGCGCCTCGACGGCGGCCTTGGCAAGGAAGGGCAGGAAGGACAGCTTGACGCCCTCCCGCGCCTCGAAGTCACCCTTGGCGCGCGACCGCAGCCGCGAGATCTTGGTCAGGTCGACCTCGACGACGGTCGTGAGCTGCGCCGAGACCTGCAGCGACTCGACCATCCGCGCGGCGATGACCTTGCGCAGCCGCGACATCTTCACCGTCGTGCCGCGCAACGGCGACTCGGAAGCCGGGGCCGGTGCCGCAGCGCCGGTCGCGGCGGTCGCGGCGGGGGCAGCGGTCACGGCGTCGCGGGCCTTGGCAGCCTCGAGGACGTCCTGCTTGCGGATGCGCCCGCCCACGCCCGTACCGCGCAGCGAGGACAGGTCGACGCCGTGCTCGGTGGCCATCTTGCGCACGAGAGGCGTCACGTACGTCGCGCCGCCGCCGCCCTCGGACTGCGCGGGGGCCGGCGCCTCGGACTGCGCGGGGGCCGGCGCCTCCTGCTGCGCGGGGGCCGGCGCCTCCTGTTGCGGCTCCGGCTGCGGTGCCGAGCGCGCCTCCCCCTGCTGCGGCGGCGCCTCTTGCTTTGGCGCCGTCTCGGATTCGGCCTTCGGCTGTTCCGCGGGCTCGGCCTGTGGC
>JAJAYQ010000165.1 GCA_026786145.1 Spirochaetaceae bacterium
CGGAAGCGCCGGAAGCGCCGGAAGCGCCGGAGGTGCCGTCCGTGGTGACCAGACCGTGGGACCGCGCGCGGCGCTACGGCATCCGCCTCTCGTTGTCCGAGGTCAAGGGGATCTCCGAGGCCGAGGTCTCCCGCGCGGTCGCCGGCCGGCCCTACGGCTCGCTCTCCGACTTCTGGCACCGCGCGTCGGTGTCCCGGCCGGTGGTCGAGCGGCTGGTGCTCATCGGCGCCTTCGACGATCTCTACTCGCTGCGGACCGGTGGGGTCGCCGGCAGCACCCGCGCCCGGTTGACCCGCCGCGACCTGCTGCTGCAGGTCCGCGAGCTGGAACGGTGGTCGCGCGCGGTGTCCCGGAGTTCCCGGTCGGGCGGCCGCTCCCGTCGTACGCCGAAAGAGGCCGCCGCCGTCGACCGGCCGGGGGGACCGTCGGGACCCGGTGTGCGAGAGCTCGCCGCCCGCCAGTCCCAGGCGGCCCGCCCGGTGGAGGTGGCTCCGGTCCAGCTCGCCTTGGACCTCGGTGACGCGCCGCACTCGGTCGTGCCCAGCGGGCTGCCCGAGATGACCGGGGCCGAGCGGGTGAGGGCTGAGCTCGAGGTGCTCGGTCTCGATGCGAGCCGGCACGTCGTCGACTTCTACGAGCCGTTCCTCGCCGCGATCGGCGCCACCCGGGCGCCGGACCTGGTCCGGTGCCGCAGCAAGGCCGAGGTGCTCGTCGCGGGGGTGAAGGTCGCCACCCAGACCCCGCCGATCCGCTCCGGGAAGCGGGTCGTCTTCGTCACCCTCGACGACGCCCGCGGACCGATCGACGCAACGTTCTTCGAGGACGCGCAGGGCCCCTACGCCGCGACGCTGTTCCACTCGTGGCTGTTGGTGATCCGCGGTCAGGTCCGGCGCACCGGGCCGCGCGGGGTCTCGATGCGGGCCACCGGGGCCTGGGAGCTGACCGAGCTGCACGAGGCATGGCGGCACGGCGGCCTGGACGCTGTTGCCTACCTGATGGCCCTCGATGCATTGACTGGCCCGGTCACCGACCTGACCAATCTGTCAGTGGCTGGTGCCGCACAGAGCCGGTCCAGCCGGCCGGTCATGACCCGCCCTCCGGTCGGCAGTGCCGCCGAGGTCTACGAGCCACGAGAGCTCGGTGGGAAGCCTGCTGGTGGTGGCATGTCACAGCCCCGCCGCGTGCTGGTGCACCCGAGCGGGTTCCGGCAGTCGCCCTACGCCGACATCAAGCCCCCCGGTGACGACGCGAAGACCGCCGCCCGCAAGGAGGGTGCGAAAGCCCCGCGCAAGCTGTGGCACTCGAGCCCGGGCAGCTCAGGGGGATGACTAACCTGACCGGGTGCTCCCCGACCGCGCGGCCCCGTCGCACTCCGCCCGTACCGCCGTGGTGTGGGACGTCCTGCGGAACGCCGTCTCCGCGGCAGTCGGCGACCGGTCCGGAGGGCTCGAGCTGCTGGATGTGCTCGATGTCGGGGGCGGCACCGGGGGGTTCGCCGTGCCGCTCGCGCTTCTCGGTCACCGGGTCACCGTCGTCGACCCCAATCCCGACGCGCTCGCGGCACTGCAGCGCCGCGCCCGCGAGGCCGACGTCCAGGTCCGTGCCGTTCAGGGAGACGCCGCCGGTCTGCTCGACGTCGTCGCAGCCGGGTCGGCGGACCTCGTGCTCTGCCACGGTGTCCTGGAGCACGTCGAGGACGTCGGGCCCGCGGTGCGGGCTCTCGTCGAGGTGCTGCGGCCGGGTGGGACTCTCAGTGTCCTGGCGGCGTCCCGCAACGCCGTTGTGCTCGCCCGGGCGGTGGCGGGACGTTTCACCGAGGCCCGGCACGCGCTCGACGACCCCGACGGCAGATGGGGTCCCGGGGACCCGCTGCCGCGCCGGTTCACCGAGTCGGGGCTGGCGCAGGTGCTGTCCGCGGCGGGGCTGCGGATGGGCGGTGTCCACGGCGTCCGTACGGTGGCCGACCTCGTCCCGGGCGGCCTCGTCGACTC
Organism: Spirochaetaceae bacterium; assembly: GCA_026786145.1. Classification (GTDB taxonomy): domain Bacteria; phylum Actinomycetota; class Actinomycetes; order JACCUZ01; family JACCUZ01; genus JAJAYQ01. The sequence goes on from JAJAYQ010000165.1 coordinate 1,992, forward strand.
CGAGCCGGGGGCGGCCGAGGCACTGGTCGACCTCGAGCGGGCGACCGCCAATCTGCCGGAGTTCCGCGCGGTCGCGACCCAGCTGCATGTGCTCGCGACCCGGACGACCTGAGGCAGAGCAGCCATGAGCCGCAGCCAGCAGCTCGACCGGCCGGGGCCTCCGTCCGGCGCGCCCGGTGACGACAGCGGCTGCACCGTCCTGCACGTCGACATGGACGCCTTCTACGCCTCCGTCGAGCTGCTGAGCCGTCCCGAGCTGCGCGGCACGCCCGTCATCGTGGGCGGAGGCACCCGCGGCGTCGTCCTGTCCGCGACGTACGAGGCGCGCCGCTACGGCGTCCACTCAGCGATGCCCATGAGCAGGGCCCGCCGGCTGTGCCCGCAGGCCACCGTGGTGTCGGCCAGTCACGGCCTCTACTCGACGGTGTCCGCAGGTGTCATGGAGGTGTTCCGCTCGGTCACCCCGATGGTCGAGCCGCTGTCGTTGGACGAGGCGTTCCTCGACGTGTCGGGAGCACTGCGGCGGCTGGGACGACCGGCCGAGATCGGCCGGCTGATCCGGGACCGGGTCGCCGACGAGCAGGGCATCACCTGCTCGGTCGGGGTCGCGACCACCAAGTTTGTCGCCAAGCTCGCCTCGACCCGGTCCAAGCCCGACGGCCTGCTGGTGGTCCCGGCCGCGCAGGTCGTCGCGTTCCTGCACCCACTGCCGGTCGGCGCCCTGTGGGGGGTGGGGGAGAAGACCGAGGCGGAGCTGACCCGGCTCGGCCTGCGCACCGTCGGCGACATCGCGCACACACCGGTGTCGACCCTGGTGCGCGCCCTCGGCCAGGCCGCCGGGTCCCACCTGCACGCCTTGTCGTGGGGGCGGGACGAGCGCGTGGTGGTCCCGCACGAGCCGGAGCGCAGCATCGGGGCGGAGGAGACCTTCGCCAGCGACGTCGACGACCCCCAGGTCGTGCTGCGCGAGCTGTTACGGCTCTGCGAGCGCACGGCGGGGCGGCTGCGCGCGGCGGGCCTGGCCGGGCGCACGGTGAGCCTCAAGGTCCGCTTCGCCGACTTCACCACGATCACCAGGGCGCGCACCCTGCACGAGTCGACCGACGTCGCCGCGATCCTCTATGCCACGGCCCGGGGCCTGTTCGAGGCCCTCGGCCTCGACCGCGCGCGTCTCCGGCTGGTGGGGATACGGGTCGAGCAGCTGGTCGAGTCCGGGACCGCGCCCCATCAGCTGGAGCTCGGTGAGCGCAGCGCCGGGCGCCGGGAGGCCGAGCAGGCCGCTGACCGGGCCGCCGGCCGCTTCGGGAGCGGTGCCGTCCGGCCCGGCAGCCTCGTCGGGGAGGGGACGCCACCGGCTCCGGCTGCACCTCCGGGGACGCAACCTTTTTCCCCGCCCGGCCGTTCTTCCTGACGGAGCCCTGCGCCGCCAGGGTCACATGGTCAGCAGATCAGCACGGCAGTCCACTCGCACCCACCCTTCCGAAGGGTTGTGCGATCGGGTTTCGCAGTCGGGTTTCGTCAGGCCCCTCCGGCGCATACCCTGAAGGGAACAGGATCCACGGCGTAGCCGCTGTGGTGAGCACATCGGGTCTCTTGAGCTGGAGGAGGTGTCCGTGCCGCTGTCCGAGCACGAGCAGCGACTGCTCGAGCAGATGGAGCGGGCTCTCTATGCCGAGGACCCCAAGTTCGCGACCTCCTTGCGCGGCAAGGACCCGCGGAGCAACTTCCGCCGCCGCGTCCTGCTCGCGTCCATCGGCTTCCTGGTCGGGATCGTCCTGCTCATGACCGGCCTGGTCGCGAAGATGCCGCTGGTCAGCGTCCTGGGCTTCGTCGCGATGCTGCTCAGCGTCTTCCTCGCCGTCACGAGCTACCGGGCAGTGGGCACCGCAGCCCAGCTCGGCGTCGTCGACGGTGGAGGGGTGCGCAAGCCGCGCGCCGCCCCCCGCAAGCAACGCGGCAGCGGGCGGGCCGGCGGTGGGCTGATGGGCCGCCTCGAGGAGCGCTGGAGCCGCCGTCGCGACGAGAACGGCCGCTGAACTCTCCTTAACCTCTGCTGAATCCTGCTGAATCCTGCTGAATCCTGACCAGGTGGCGGCTCACCCGCGACTGAGCGTCAGCCCCGTCGTGGGCGCAGCCGGCTGGTCACCCCAGCGACTGCCGCATCGAGCGCGTCCAAGCCGTCGGCCAAGCGCTCGGCCAGCGCTCTGGACACCGCCCGAGTCGAGCGGGGCAGCAGCCGGGCACGCCAGCGACCCCACCGGCCGGCCGACTCGGACAGGGCAGCCCGGACCGTGTCCACGTCGCTGCGCAGGTCGCCGACCTCGGTAGCCATCACCGGTGCGTACCGCGCCTGCTCGGTGGCGCCGGCCAGCCGGTGCGCGGCCTCGGCGGCCGTCTCGCCGAGCACGCGGTCCCGAACGAGGCGGGAGGTGCCGCGCCGCGGCGGGTCGCTCGGGCGCCACGCGTAGCCGAAGTCGACCAATGTGTCCTGCAGGTCCGCCCACGCCGCACGGGCCTGCTGCCCAGGGGTGTCCGCCGCGGACCAGCGGCGACGACGCACCACGAAGCGGGTCGCTGCGGGCACGGCGAGCAGCACCAGGGCTGCGAGGAACACCAGCAGCGGCACCACCGGGATCCGGATCGGTCCGGCCCCGATGCCGCCGCCGCCGGCCCCGCGCGCCTCGTCGAGGCCGCGGAGGGGCTCGCGGTTCGAGCCACTCGGGTCGAGAGGTGACCCGGCGCCAGGGGATGCGGATTCCGAAGGGGTGGTGGAGGCGGCCGAGCCGCCGTTGGCGTCCGCGCGGGCCCAGGGCGGGGGCGTTCCGGTGCGGATGGCGGGGGTCGGCTCGAAGCGTGTCCAGCCCACCCCCTCGAAGTAGAGCTCTGGCCACGCGTGCAGGTCGTGCAGCCCGACGGTCCGTCCTCCTGCCCCGTCAGCAGTGCCGGGTGTGAACCCGATGGCGACGCGGGCGGGGATGTCGAGGACCCGTGCCATCACCGCCATCGTCGACGCGAACTGGACGCAGTAACCCCGCTTGCTGGCGATGAACTCGACGATCGCCGCGGACCCGTTGTCATCGCCGACGGTGTTCGACAGCTCCGTGGAGTAGGTGAACTCGTCGCTGCGCAGCCAGTCCTGGATGGCAAGGGCTCGCTCGTAGTTGTTGATCCGGTCGCCGATGACGTTGCGTGCCTCGATCTCGACCTTGTTCGGGAGGTCGCCGGGCAGCTGCAGGTAGCGCTTCAGGGAGTCCGGTGCGTCGGGCGCGTCACGGAGCTGGTCGGCCGTCGGTGTGACATTCAGCGAGCGGACCTCGTACTCCAGCTGGCGGGTCGAGGTGTTCTCGCCGAAGACGTTGAACGTCGATGCGTCATAGAGCCAAGTGCCGTCGATGGATACCCGCTTGGTCGGGTACGGCAGCGGCAGCCAGGTCTGCTCCAGGTCGAAAATCTTGATGCTGTACCGCCGGTTGTTCGTGGCCACCTCGGTGCCCAGTCCCGGCGGGGCCCGCAGCCCGTCCTCGACGTCGTTGTCGTTGCGGGAGACCTCGAGGTCGCTGGGTTTCCACTGCGCTCCCGTGAACTCGTCCAGACCGACGAGACGCAGGTAGTCAGCGCGGCCGCGGTAGCTGATGACCGGCCGGTCCTCGGACCGGCGCAGGTTACGGCCGAGGTCGAGGATCGGGTTGACCACGGCCACCCGGTTCCCGCTCCCACCGCCGTTGCCGAAACCACCGCTGCCGAAGCCGAATGCGCTCGTGCTCAGGTCGGGCAGCACAGCGGGCACCACGAGGGCGAGCCCGAGAGCCGTTGCGCCGACCCGCCGGCCCACCTGTCCCAGCGGTGCTGTCTGGACGTCCCGGCGCAGGTTCGGCCGGTCGACGATGTAGCGCATCGGCCGGCCCCAGCGGCTGACCCGCTCACGGGACTCAGCGAGCAGCAGCGAGAGGAACCCGATGGCTGCCACCGCGAAGGCCACCCAGTTGACGCCGGCGGGGGCTACCGCTGTCGGCACGGTGTAGAGCACCAGCAGCGGCAGGCCGGCCAGCGCCGCCCGGCGCCAGGTCACCGCGAGCGTGTCGACCACAAGGGCGACGAGCCCCACGCCGGCGACCGTCAGCAGCTCGATGCCGGGGGAGACGCCGATCGGTGCCGCGTAGCGGGCGATGTCCTGGCGTCCCGAGCTGCTGAGCTCGCCGAGGCGATCCAGCGTCGAACCCGTCGGAACGATGTGCAGAATGGACTCGCTGTGGCCGTAGCGCACCAGCAGGTAGGCGAGCAGGCCCACGAGTCCGCCCAGAGGGACGACCCACCGCGAGGTGGAGACGCGGCGGGCGACCTCGCACCCGACCGCCACGATCACCACGGCGAGCACCGACGGGAAGAACCAGGCCCCCGTGAGGAAGGTGCGTCCCAGGCAGACCGCCGCCGTGATGGTGGCGATCGCCGCAAAGGCGGGCATGCGCAGGGAGCCGCTCAGCGTCCTCACGACCGCCCGCCCGAACTGAGAGACGAGGCGGCCGGGACAGAGGGCGCGGGGACAGCGGCCGCCCGGACAGAGGCACTGTGCTGGTAGGCGGCTTCCTGCCACCGGTCGGGAAGCGACTGACCGGCCCGGACGGAGATGACCCGCCACCCCGAGGCCCGCAGGAGGGCAGCGGACCCCTCGTACGACGCACGTGCAGCGGCGCGGGCACGGGTGGATGCCGCCGTCCACGTGTCGGTCTCGAGCAGCACGGCGATGGCGGCGGTGGAGCCGTGCCGCAGCCGCGCCAGCAGGTGCGCCTCCTCGGGGTCGACGGATCCGAGGACGGCGACGAGAAGGCCGTCACCGCCACCACGACGAAGCGATGCACCGGCGTCGCGCAGCGAGGTGTTCTCTGACGTCGTGACTACCGCAAGAGCGTCGAGCAGCGAACCTTCGACGTCACTGCTGCCGCCGTCCAGCCCCGGGTCGCTGCCGGCCACATGGGCACCGGTGTCGGTGAGCAGCCGGACGAAGTAACCATGACGGACCAGGTGGACACCGACAGAGGCAGCCGCCGAGACGGCCCATTCGAACGAGGAGCCGGGGCCCTCGCCGCCGTGGGCCCGGGACCGGGAGTCCAGCAGCAACGTGCACCGCGCCTGCCACGGTTGCTCCTCGCGGCGCACCATCAGCTGGCCGAGCCGCGCCGTCGAGCGCCAGTGCACCCGGCGCAGGTCGTCCCCCTGTCGGTACTCCCGCGTCCCGGCGTCGTCGTCGCCCGCACTGGCGATGGCGCGTGACCGGCTCTCGCCGCTGCCGGTCCACTCCCCGGACAGCGACACGGCAGGAAGCGGATGGACCAGAGGGGTGACCATGAGGGTGTCCTGGCTCGTGAACGCGCGGTGCAGCTCGCACATGCCGAACGGGTCGGTGAGACGCAGCGACAACGGGCCCAGCTGGTAGCGGCCGCGCACGTCGGATCGCACCGTGTAGGTGACCTCTCGCCGCCCGCGGGGCTCGACGCGGTCCAGGACGAACCTCGGGCGCGAGCCCAGGACGTAGGGGATCCGGTCCTCCACCAGCAGCAGCCCGGTCGGGAGGCGCGAGATGTTGTCTAGCCGCAGCGTCACCGCGCTCTCCTGACCGGCAGCAGTGCGCGGCGAGGCGAGCCGCCGGCCCGACGACAGCCGGTAGCGCGTCCGGGAGACCACGAGGGCACTGATCACGGGCAGCGCGATGAGCAGGACCGCGATGCGCAGCAGGTCGTCCTGAGACGTCGCAGTCGCCGCCGCGAGAACTGCCACACCCGCGGCGACGAAGGAGCGCCCGCGGGTGGTGAGTCCGAGGAGTGCGTCCCGCACTAGCCGTTGCTCCGGCGGCCTCGAGCGTCACCCGGGACGGGGACTGCGGCGAGGATGTCGGTCACGATGTCCTCGGTGGTGCGACGGCCGATCTGCGCCTCCGCCGTCGGCAGCAGCCGATGGGCCAGCACGGCCACGGCCAAGCCCTGCAGGTCGTCGGGCAGGACGTAGTCGCGGTCGTCGAGCGCGGCTGCAGCCCTCGCGGCCCGGATGAGGTGGAGCGTGGCTCGCGGTGAGGCACCCAGCCGCAGCTCGGGGGAGGACCGGGTCGCGAGCACGAGGTCGAGCGCGTAGCGGCGCACCTGGTCAGAGACGTGGACGTCCCGGACCACCTTGATGAGGTGGGCGATCTCCGTGGCGTCGGACACCGGCGCCATGTCGTCCAGTGGGGAGGTACGCCCGTGGGTGTCGAGCATCGTCAGCTCGGCCGCTTCGTTGGGGTAGCCCATGGACAGTCGGGCCATGAACCGGTCGCGCTGCGCTTCCGGGAGGGGGTAGGTGCCCTCCATCTCGATCGGGTTCTGCGTCGCGACGACCATGAAGGGGATAGCGAGCTCATAGGTCACTCCGTCGACGGTGACCTGGCGCTCCTCCATGCACTCCAGCAGCGCCGACTGCGTCTTGGGCGAGGCTCGGTTGATCTCGTCGCCGACGACGATGTTGGCGAAGATGGCGCCCGGCTTGAACTCGAACTCGCGCGCCTCCTGGTTGTAGACAGACACGCCGGTGATGTCGCTCGGGAGCAGGTCCGGGGTGAACTGGACGCGCCGCACCGAGGAGTCGAGCGAGCGGGCAAGCGACTTCGCCAGCATCGTCTTGCCCACACCGGGAACGTCCTCGATGAGCAGGTGCCCCTCGGCCAGCATCACGGTGATGGCGACGCGGACGACGTCGCGCTTGCCCTCGATGACCCCCTCGATCGCCCGCCTGATCCGGGTGGTCGTGTCGGCCAGTGCGGCGAGATCCGCCTTGTCGACGCCCGGACCGGAGCGACCTGAGCCGTCGGACCCGTCGGGCCGCTGGTCGGTTGTCTCGCCTACGGTCAAGAGGTCCTCCTCGGCTGCGACCCGCGCCTGGTGGGGGGTTCCCCTGTGGAGCGGGAGTCTTCCATCGAGCAGGTCCGGCGGGGGACCTGACAGGTAACGATTCTGTACGCCTGGTACGCCTGGTACGCCTGGTAGATCCAGACGTCCGGGTGACCGGCTTACTTCCGGTGGGCCCGGGTGGCGACCACCATCGCCGCCACGGCTGCGGCGAGTCCGACGAGCACCAACGTCACCGAGGGTACGACCTGCTGGGCCGCCGTGACCGAGACCAGCACCGCCGCCCCGGTCGCTGCCGTCGCGGTCGCGAGCCTCGAGGCGGCCGACGCCCTCAGCACGGTGACCTCACCCCGCTCGGCCGTCGCCCCCCGGTCCAGCGCAGTGACCAGCAGCAGGACCAGCGGCCCGGCGAGCACCACCTGCACCGGACGCAGGTCGGAGTCGTCGAGGGCGGCCGCGAGCAGGACGGCCACCGCCACCAGGGCCACCGTCGCGTCACCGGCCGGCCGCCAGCCCGGGGTCCCGGAGAGAGTCGACACCATCGCCGCGACCACGGCGACGACGGCCGCCACCACGACCGGGCGGCTCGGGTCGGGAAGCGCCGAGACCAGTGCGCACAGCCCGGCCGTGACCACGACCACCACTCGCCACAGCACGCGGGCCACGGGACGCGGCACCCCGGCCGTCGTCATGTGCGTGTCGTGGGTCGGACACTTCGCATGGCGTGCAGCAGCGCACCGGTCAGGTCCCCCTCGCCGTCCCACGGCAGCACCGGCACACCGAGAGTGCCGAGCTCGACCGTGAGCGCCTCGCGCTGCATGCGCCAGGTGCGCACCGCCAGGTGCGCCGGCGAGCGGTCGGCCACCTCCGGTTCGCTGGTGAGCACGTCGATCACCAGGGGCGAGAAGCCCCGGCCGCGCAGGAGCTGGACGACCTCGAGCGGACGGTCGTCGAGCAGCGGGGTGACGAGGCAGACGAACGCACGCGACGGGAGCATCCGGCGGGGCAGGTTCTCCAGCCCGAACCCCACCGAGCCAGCGTCGCGTTCCGCCTGGTCGGGGCGCACGGACATCAGCGCCTCGCAGACGCGGTAGAGCTGCAGGGGGCCTGCGGCGGGGGAGAGCCAGTGCAGCGGCCCCCCGAAGGTGACCAGGCCGACCCGGTCGTGGGAGCGCAGGTAGGTCTGGGCAAGACCGGTCGCGGCCCGCACGGTGAGGTCAAGGGTGGAGCGCCCGGCAGGGCCGGCGTCGACCGTCGTGTCGAGCACGAGGACGAGGTCGAACGCCCGCTCGTCGGCGTACTGCCGGACGAACACCCCGCCGTGTCGCGCGGACGTGCGCCAGTCGATGTCGCGGCGCCGGTCCCCGTGGTGGTAGGGGCGGACCCCGGCGAACTCCACACCGGACCCGGCCGTGCGGCTCGGGTGCTCGCCCAGGGGCGCCGCCAGCTCCAGCGGGGCGACGGACCGGGCCAGGGCGCCCGCGGCGGGGTAGACGACGATGTCGTCGACCTCCAGGCGCAGCCGGGCGGCGTAGCAGCCTCCCCCTGCGACCACCCGCACCTGCACGGGGCCGACGCGGTGCCGCCCCCACCGCTGCGGGACGAGCAGCCAGCGCACTGTGGTGGTCGCCGTCCCGCCGGGTGACGTGGCCGCACTGACCCTGCCGCCCTCGAACGTCGCCTCCGTCTGGGGTGGCAGGGTCAGCTCGGCACCGACCCGGTCGGCCCCGGCGACCCGGACCTCGAGCTCCAGGACGAGCTCGTCACCCTCGACGCAGCGCAGGGGGCTCAGCCGGGTGACGACGACCGCCGTCGCCGGCAGCTGGGCACGGGGCGTGGCGACCAGCACGACGAGAGGGACGACGGCCAGGACCAGCAGCAGCCCCTGCGCGGTGACCACCGCCCCGATGATGCTGAGGGCGGCCACGAGCGCGAGCCTGCGCAGCCGCGCCGTCGGGGTGAACGACAGGTCGATCGTCACCGTGGTGCCGGCACCGTGGACAGCAGCTCGTTGACGACGTCCGCACCGGTGACGCGGCGGACCCACAGCTCGGGGCGAAGGCTGATCCGGTGCGCCAGCGCGACGACCGCGACAGCTTTCACGTCCTCCGGCGTGACGTAGTCGCGCCCGTCGAGGACGGCGTGCCCGCGCGAGAGCGCGACCAGCGCGAGGCCTCCCCGCGGGCTGGCGCCGACGGTCACCTGGGGATGGTTCCGGCTCGCGTCGAGAAGCTCCACGACGTAGCGCAGGATGGGCGCCTCGACCTGCACGAGCTCGAGGCTCTCCCGCATGGCCAGCACCGTGTCGGCGTCCACGACGGGGGAGAGTCGCGGCGGTGCCCAGCCGCTCGAGAGCCGGCGTCGCAGCAGCTCCTGCTCGTCCACGAGCCCGAGGTAGCCAAGGGACACGCGGAGGAGAAAACGGTCGAGCTGTGCCTCGGGGAGGGAGTAGGTGCCTTCGTACTCGATGGGGTTGTCGGTCGCCAGCACGATGAACGGCTGGGGGAGGGAACGGGTCTCGCCGTCGCTGGACACCTGCTCCTCCGCCATCGCCTCCAGCAGGGCCGCCTGTGTCTTGGGCGGCGTTCGATTGATCTCATCGGCCAGGAGCAGCTGGGTGAAGACGGGGCCGGGACGGAAGACGAAGCTGTTGGTCGACGGGTCGAACACCGAGAGGCCGGTGAGGTCCGCCGGCAGCAGGTCGGGGGTGAACTGGACCCGGTGGAATGTCAGGCCGAGCGCCTCGGAGAAGCAGCGGGCGATCATCGTCTTGCCCAGCCCGGGGACGTCCTCGAGCAGCACGTGCCCGCGGCCGAGGATGCCGAGCAGCACCAGCTCGAGGGCACGCCGGCGCCCCACGACCACGGTCTCGATCTCGTCGATCACCCGGCTCGCCAGCGCCGCCGTCTCCGTGGTCCTCAGACTCATATCTTCTCCAGTCGGCCGACGATCAACGTCAGGGTGCCAGGGCCGATCCCCGGCGGCTGGCTGTCGCGCGAGGCCTCCCGGGCCGGGTCGATCCAGTGCCAGACGTCCTCACCGACCAGGGCTCGCGCGGCGTCCGGGTCGCCGTGCAGGTCGACCCGATGCCGGTCGGCGAGGCGCGCCGCGGCCAGCGAGGTGAGCAGGGGCCGCGTGACCAGGTCGTAGTGGCGAGGTGACACCGCGGCCCACGAGAGCGCCTCGGCGACCTGGCGGTACGCCCGGAACGGTGCGTTCTCCACGGGCGGCCCCGGTCTGGCGCGCCTCCTCGGTGGTGGCGCCGCAGGTGTGCGGAGCAGCAGGACGACCGTGGTCACGACAGCGATGCCGGACACGGCGACGAGGAGCCCGGCAGCCCCGGCGACGACCACGGCGACCGCCACCACGGCGGAGGCGATGGAGATGGTCGTCCGCGCGACGAGGGAGAGGCGCCGCGGGGGCTGGTCGGCGTCAGCGGTGGCATCAGCGGCAGCGGCGGCAGCGGCGGCATCGTCCCGCAGGCCGAACGTGTCACGCACGCCGGGCCACCAGCTCGTCACGGACAGCGGCCAGGGCCAGCTCCGCGTCGCGGCGCGCAGCCTCGCCCATCGGGTGGCGGCTGAAGCGCGCCTCGCGGAACAGTGCAGTGAGCGTCCCGGCCGCTTTCCCGTCCACCAGCCCCGCCGCGGCCGCGCGCGCGAGCAGCTCGGTCGGGGTGTCCGCTGCGCTTGCCGAGCGGCCCCCGGTGGCCAGGCCGGACTCGATGCGCGCGGTCATCGCGGCGTACGCGGCGAGGATGGCTGCCCGCGCGTCCCCCTGACCGGAGAGCTCCGCCTGGCCGGCAGCCACCGCGGACGACAGCTCGGCGACGTCGGACACGACGTTGTCCTCGCTGTCCACGACGTCCTCGTCATGGGTGGGCTTGTCCCCGCGTACGGCGCGCAGCCGCGCCACTACGGCCACCACGACGAGAACCACCCCGACGACGAGCAGCGTCGGCCAGTCCGGTCCGAGCGCCGGCAGCGGCGGGTCCGACCCGGGGTCCTCCGTCGACGGCGGGGCCAGCCGGGGGTCGGGCACGTCGGGGGCGACCGCGTCGATGACCCACCAGACGACGGCGATGGTCGCGAGGACCAGGACGACGGCCAGTACCCGCAGCAGGGCGGGGAACGGCTCAGCCTCAGGCTCGGCACGCCCGCCTCCGGGAGCCGGGCGCCGGGCGCGCAGGATCCGGCGCAGCAGGCCGCGGGCCAGCGCCACCAGCAGCAGGACGGCCACGGTGCCGACCACGACGCGGGCCCAGCGCACCTGGAGCGGGTCCGCCAGCTGCTCCCAGTCCAGCCCGTCGCGCGCGGACAGGGTCAGGGCCGCCCCGGCCACGAGCGCCACGACCAGGACCGCCCGCAGGACCCCGCCCGCCCGGCCCCGGACTGCAGGAGAGGGCTTCGCGGCGACGTCGGACCCCGTGTCGTCGACGCCGTGCATGCCGGTCATCCAACCAGTGCCCGGGGTCATCGGGGGCGTCATCGTGGTGCCCGAAGCCGGCCGGAGGTCATCAGCCCGCGATGGGCCGATCGAGGGACCGGGTGGGGGCGATGTGCCGAAACAGGTTGACGGTGGAGGCAAGTGGAGTACAGTGGCGCGCAGTGGAGTTAGATTATCGAATGGCGGGAGGAGGGGAGTCGATGTGCCAGCAGCCGACACAGCCGACGCGCCGGCACCGGGCGTCCCCGCCTTTCTGGGGACCCATCAACCGCGCATGGACGACAAGGGCCGGCTCTTCCTGCCGGCCAAGTTCCGCGAGCCGCTGGCCGCGGGTCTCGTGATCACCCGCGGGCAGGAGCGCTGCCTCTACGTCTTCCCGGACGAGGAGTTCGGGCGCCTCTACCAGCAGATGCGGCAGGCGCCGGTGACCAGCCGCGCCGCCCGGGACTACCAGCGGGTGTTCCTCTCCGGCGCCTCGAACGAGACTCCGGACAAGCAGGGCCGGGTCACGGTGCCGCCGCCGCTGCGCGACTACGCCGGCCTGACCCGGGAGTGCGTCGTCATCGGTGCGGGAGCCCGCGTCGAGGTGTGGGACGCGCAGGCCTGGGCGAGCTACCTCGCCGCGCAGGAAGGCCCGTTCGCGGACCTGTCGGAGGAGGTGCTGCCCGGGTTCATGTGACAACCGAGCTGTCCCAACCCATCCCATCCGCTTGTCTCTCGAAATACCTCGTCGTCGTACGGCGAGGTCTCCACCCGCTCACGCGGACCTGGCTCACCTTCCCCGGTGCCAGACCTGCGAGCGGTTGGAGACCTGGCCGTATCGGCCGCACCGGCTGCTTTGGCCGAACAGCCCGAACAGCCCGCACAGCTGTCAGTTCGCACCGCACGTTCCATGAAGGGTCGAGATGGACCGAGCACGCATGGTCAACGCCGTCGACCCCGTCGGCGAGGTCATGGACGCCGTCGACCCGCTGGCCGAGGAGATCCGCCAGTCGGTGTTCCTGCTCCTCGGCGCACTCGGGCTGATGGGGATGGTGGCCGTCGCCCTGCTGGTCCTCACGACCGGGTCCGGCGGCTGACCGTGACCACGGAGCGGCACGTCCCGGTGCTGCTGGCCCGCACCCTCGAGCTGCTCGCCCCCGCTCTGGGCGGGTCCGGGGCCGTCGTCCTCGACGCCACACTGGGTATGGGCGGGCACAGCGCCGCGCTCCTCGAGCAGTTCGGCGACCTGCGCCTGATCGGGCTCGACCGCGACCCCGAGGCGCTGGCCCTGGCGGCCGAGCGGCTCGCGCCCTTCGCCGACCGCACCACCCTCGTGCACGCGGTCTATGACGAGCTGGCCGCGGTGCTCGCCTCGGCCCGCGTCCACCGGGTCCAGGGAGTCCTCTTCGACCTGGGGGTGTCCTCCCTCCAGCTCGACGACGCCGGCCGCGGCTTCGCGTACGCACAGGACGCTCCGCTGGACATGCGGATGGACCAGTCGCAGGGGATCACGGCGGCCGAGGTCGTCAACACCTATGAGCCGGCGCAGCTGGCGCGGGTCCTCAAGCAGTACGGCGAGGAGCGCTTCGCCCGCCGGATCGCCGACGCGGTGGCCCGGGAGCGCGAGCGGGAGCCGTTCAGCGGCACCGCGCGGCTGGCGGAGCTGGTGCGGTCGTCGATCCCCGCGGCGACCCGGCGCACCGGTGGTCACCCGGCCAAACGCACGTTCCAGGCGCTGCGCATCGAGGTCAACGCCGAGCTGACGGCGCTGGCCGACGCGCTGCCCGCGGCTGCGGACGCCCTCGCCGTCGGCGGGCGCATCGTCGTGCTGTCCTACCAGTCCCTCGAGGACCGCCTGGTCAAGCGCGCGCTGGTCGCCGGTGCCGCCGGCACGGCGCCCCACGGGCTGCCGGTCGTGCTCCCCGAGCACGAGCCCGTCCTGCGCCTGCTGACCCGCGGGGCAGAGGTGCCGGGTGCGGCCGAGGTGGCCGCCAACCCGCGCGCCGCCTCGGCCCGGCTCCGCGCAGCCGAACGCCTGCGAGACGCCGCATGAGCCCGGCCCCGGCGCGCAGCGCGGCGTCGCGACCCGTGCCGTCGCCGAGGTCGGTAGCTGCCAGGCCGTCGACCTCGGTCCGGACGCCGGCCGGGCACCGGCTCGCGCTGGTAGCGCCGTCGCCCGTCCACACCCCGCGGGCCCCGTTCGTCATGCTCCTCGGCGCCCTGCTCACCGCCGGGCTGGCCGGGCTGCTCTTCCTGCACACCGCTCTGGCGGAGGACTCTTTCCGGCTGCACGACCTGCAGAACAGGTCCGCCGGGCTCACCGACCGCGAGCAGGCGCTTCAGCAGGAGGTGGCCCGGGCGGCTTCCCCGCGCCGGCTCGCGGCGAGGGCCGAGGCACTGGGAATGGTGCGCAGCGTGAACCCGGCGTTCATCCGCCTGGCCGACGGCAAGGTCCTGGGTCGCCCGCGGCCCGGAGTAGCGCCGGTGGCGCCGGTGGGGCCCGCCCCCGCCGGCGCGCCCCCCCCCCCCCCCCCCCCCCCCCCCCCCCCCCCCGGGGGCCC
>JAJAYQ010000166.1 GCA_026786145.1 Spirochaetaceae bacterium
CGGTAAGACGACGTGGAGGACCGAACCCACTTAGGTTGAAAACTGAGGGGATGACCTGTGGATAGGGGTGAAAGGCCAATCAAACTTCGTGATAGCTGGTTCTCCCCGAAATGCATTTAGGTGCAGCGTTGCGTGTTTCTTGCCGGAGGTAGAGCACTGGATAGCTAATGGGCCCTACAAGGTTACTGACGTTAGCCAAACTCCGAATGCCGGTAAGTGAGAGCGCAGCAGTGAGACTGCGGGGGATAAGCTCCGTAGTCGAGAGGGAAACAGCCCAGACCATCAGCTAAGGCCCCTAAGCGGTGACTAAGTGGAAAAGGATGTGGAGTCGCATTGACAACCAGGAGGTTGGCTTGGAAGCAGCCACCCTTGAAAGAGTGCGTAATAGCTCACTGGTCAAGTGATTCCGCGCCGACAATGTAGCGGGGCTCAAGTCATCCGCCGAAGCTATGGCATTCAGCAATTACATCAGCATCGACATCGTTCGGTGTTCAGTGTGCTGGATGGGTAGGGGAGCGTCGTGTGGGCAGTGAAGCGCCGGAGTGATCCAGGTGTGGAGCCCACACGAGTGAGAATGCAGGCATGAGTAGCGAATCACGGGCGAGAAACCCGTGCGCCGAATGATCAAGGGTTCCAGGGTCAAGCTAATCTGCCCTGGGTAAGTCGGGACCTAAGGCGAGGCCGACAGGCGTAGTCGATGGACAACGGGTTGATATTCCCGTACCGGCAAAGTAGCGCCCATGACGAACCTGGTGATGCTAACCACCCGAAACACGTGTGACCGGACCCTTCGGGGCGAGGCGTGCGTGCGGAGCGTGGGACCCGAACTGGTAGTAGTCAAGCGATGGGGTGACGCAGGAAGGCAGCCCAACCACAGCGATGGTTGTCTGTGGGCAAGCGTGTAGGACGTACCGTAGGCAAATCCGCGGTATCCACTTGAGTGTGGTGTCTGAGACGTGACGCGGAGCCAATTTTGGTGAAGTGGGTGATCCTATGCTGCCGAGAAAAACCTCTAGCGAGCTACGCGCCGCCCGTACCCCAAACCGACTCAGGTGATCAGGTAGAGAATACTAAGGCGATCGAGATAACCATGGTTAAGGAACTCGGCAAAATGCCCCCGTAACTTCGGGAGAAGGGGGGCCCGGAGCGTGAACCCACTTGCTGGGGGATGCGTGAAGGGCCGCAGAGACCAGGCCCAAGCGACTGTTTACTAAAAACACAGGTCCGTGCGAAGTTGTAAGACGATGTATACGGACTGACTCCTGCCCGGTGCTGGAAGGTTAAGAGGACCTGTTAGATCGTAAGATCGATGCGGAGAATTTAAGCCCCAGTAAACGGCGGTGGTAACTATAACCATCCTAAGGTAGCGAAATTCCTTGTCGGGTAAGTTCCGACCTGCACGAATGGAGTAACGACTTGGGCGCTGTCTCAACCATGGACTCGGCGAAATTGCAGTACGAGTAAAGATGCTCGTTACGCGCGGCAGGACGGAAAGACCCCGGGACCTTTACTATAGTTTGGTATTGGTGTTTGGTTCGGCTTGTGTAGGATAGGTGGGAGACGGTGAAGCCCTCACGCCAGTGGGGGTGGAGTCAACGTTGAAATACCACTCTGGTCGTACTAGATGTCTAACCTAGGTCCGTAATCCGGATCAGGGACAGTGCCTGATGGGTAGTTTAACTGGGGCGGTTGCCTCCTAAAGTGTAACGGAGGCGCTCAAAGGTTCCCTCAGCCTGGTTGGCAATCAGGTGGCGAGTGTAAGTGCACAAGGGAGCTTGACTGTGAGACAGACATGTCGAGCAGGGACGAAAGTCGGAACTAGTGATCCGGCGCCAGCAGGTGGAAGCGGCGTCGCTCAACGGATAAAAGGTACCCCGGGGATAACAGGCTGATCTTCCCCAAGAGTCCATATCGACGGGATGGTTTGGCACCTCGATGTCGGCTCGTCGCATCCTGGGGCTGGAGTAGGTCCCAAGGGTTGGGCTGTTCGCCCATTAAAGCGGCACGCGAGCTGGGTTTAGAACGTCGTGAGACAGTTCGGTCCCTATCCGC
>JAJAYQ010000167.1 GCA_026786145.1 Spirochaetaceae bacterium
CTTCCCAGATGTGCTCGGCGCGCTGGCTGACGCAGAAGACAGCCCCCCGTGGGGTCTGCAGCACCTTGCCGGCGCCACAGATGATCTGGCGGCTGACGAGGAAGGGGATCAGGACGTCGGCGAGCCGGGCGAACTCCCCGTGCCGGCCGACCAGGTAGTTCTCATGACAGCCGTAGGAGTTGCCCGCCGAGTCGGTGTTGTTCTTGAAGAGGTAGACGTCCCCTGCGATGCCCTCCTCGCGCAGCCGCCGCTCGGCATCCACCAGCAGGCCCTCGAGGATCCGCTCGCCGGCCTTGTCGTGGACCACGAGCTCCCGGATGTCGTCGCACTCGGGGGTGGCGTACTCCGGGTGGCTCCCGACGTCGAGGTAGAGGCGGGCGCCGTTACGCAGGAAGACGTTGCTGCTGCGACCCCAGGACACGACGCGTCGGAAGAGGTAGCGGGCGACCTCGTCCGGGGAGAGCCGGCGCTGTCCCCGGAACGTGCAGGTCACGCCGTACTCGTTCTCCAGCCCGAAGATGCGGCGGTCCATGCCCGTCACCGTACGCCGGACGCCGGCGGATTCGCGTTTGCCCGCGCCCATCGGAGGTAACGGCACAGGCATGAGCGAACCCGACAACCTCTCCGAGCACGACACCGAGTCCGACCACATGGTCGAGACACCAGAGACCCTGCGCGACGACGATCCCGAGGTTATGCCGATGGACCGTGGCAACCAGGCGTCCGACCGTCCGCTCGGGTCCGAGAAGTTCGGCACGACCCACTCAGAAGCAGAAGAAGGTGCCCCCCTCGACATGCGGCTGGCCGAGGAGATGCCCGAGGCAGGGGCTCACGACCCGGTCGATGACATCGTGGCGGACGACCCAGCGGTCTTCGCGAGAGACGGGGTGGAGGCCGAGCAGACCGACGACGAGGTTCTCGCCGACGCCTACGGCGAGGGCGATGTGGCCTTCGAAGGAGCAGGCCGCCTGGTGGAGCCCGACGAGGGTGCCCACACCGACACCGAGAAGGACATGATCGCGACCGACGTCGGCCGCGACGGCGGAGACGAGTCGCCCGAGGAGGGCGCCATGCACATGGAGGACGGGCGCTGACCCTCCCGCCAGTTGCCCCGCTCAGGCGCGACTGACGACGATCCCGTCGATCTGGACCCGCTTCCCGCTCGAGCGGACCTTCACGGTGATGGTCCCGGACTGCCTGGTGAACGCCGGGAGCATCAGCACCTGACGGCGCCGCGTCGACGGCGCGGCGAGGTCGAGCCTGCCGACCTTCTTTCCGTCGACGAGGACGTTGACCACCCCGCACACCCGGCACGTTGTCGCGACGACGCCGATCCGCTTGAGCTTGGCTCCGATCCGGGTCAGCGTCGCCCCCTTCACGGTGGTCGCCCGGAATGTCCCGCCGTAGTACATGCCACCCGAGCGGGTGCGCCAGCCGGCCGATGCAGCCAACCGACGGTCGTCGAGTGCCCGGCTGAGACACCGGCTGCCGGTCCAGGCCGAGAGCTGTCCGGCTCGGTTCCTGGCGCGGACCGAGACGCAGTACGTGTAGCCGGCCTTCATGCCCAGCGGTGCGTCGAGGTTCGCGGTGGCCTGCCAGCTGGCCGGGAGCCGCCACGCGTCGTACCGACCGTCCCATCGGGCCCGGCGCCAGCGGACGTCGTAGCTGGCGACGGCGCTGGAGCTCACACCGCCCGCCCAGGTGAACCGGGTCCCGCTGGCGATGCTGCCCAACGTGGTGGGGCCGGTCGTGCTGACGGTCGGCGTGCCGCTGGACAGCTGGTTCCACACTCCCCCGGTGCCGGCGTTGTCCAGCGCTGCCTGGTCGACGGTCGTCGTCGGCTGCGGGCCGCCGTACGGGGTCCATGACGGCACGTGCGACGCGATCCCGCCGCTGACCCGGTAGATGGCGCCACTGGCGCCTCCGGTGAGGAAGGTGCCGTCCTCGGGGCGGTCGGGCAACGAGTCGAACTGGGTCTGCGACAGGGTCTGCACCGGCTGCGGGCCCTGGTTCACCGATTCCCAGGAGCTGACGAACACTGGGGCGCCGCCCGCAATGCGGTACAGGTCGGTGTGGCCGGCGACCTGCACGAAGGCGCTCTCGGCCGCCAGGTCCGTCGGGGCCACGGCGGCGTCCACCGTGTTGTTGTCGATGTTGATGGTGACTCCGCCCCAGGTCTCCAGATGGCCGCCGCGGTACTGACGGATCCGCTGGTGGTTCTTCCACCGGTCGGCCGGGACCTCCGGGTCATTGGTGGACGAGTCGCACGGCACCGCCGGGTCCTTGTCGCACCAGCGGGCGATCCAGAGATGGTCCGGCTGGTCGAACGCCGGGTTGGGCAGCTGCTGGACCAGGGCACGGATCGTGGAGTTGGCGCTGCCGTAGACACCGGACACGTAACCCCGGGCGTGCAGCTGCGCGGTCCATGCGTCGAGAAAACCCACCACGGCCTGCCGGCAGCCGTCGTCGGCCATGGAGAACGCCTCCATGTCGAAGTAGATCGGGTTCCCGATCCCCAGCCCCAGCGCGTTGAGCTGGGCTATCGCGTCATCCGCCGCGGCCGCGCCCTGGGCAACCGCGTTGGCGGGGTCGATGCGGTTGGGGTAATCGCGGCAAGGAGCCTGCAACCCGACGTACGTTGGGATCAGCACCCACCCTTGTGCGACGGCGCCGCTCACCCAAGCAGCGTTGAGGTTCGGCTGGGAGCAGCCACGGCTCGCACCGCCGATGTACATGTTCACGGCCTTGTAGGGCGAGGACGCGTACCAGGCGCTGAGCTCGGAGAGGGATCGGGCGGTACAGGCGTCGAACCCCTGGCCGGTGAACACCGCATCACGTAGTACGCGCCCGGCCGAGAGGGTGCGGTCCCCGGAGACGGCAAAGGTCCGCGCTCCGGAACGGCCGGAAGGGGCCGTGACCTGTGCGGATGAGCGGGCAAACGAGACCGTGGCGGCAATCCGTCGAGCTGCAGCGGGCCTGCCACCGGCCGTGACGACGGCCTTGACCCGCGACTTCTCGGAGCGGACCACGAGGTCGGGGCGGACGACTCCCTGGACACCGGCGGCGGTCACGTGCACGGCTCGGGTGCGCCCGACGAGGTGCGGCGGGCAGGTGCTGCGCGTCGGGTCGCCGAGGTAGACGGCGTGGCGGTCGAAGCGCACGCAGCCCGCCCGGCCGGCGAGCCGGACCACCGGCCAGCTCGTCGGGACGCTGACCGACACCCCGCTGAAGGTGACGGTCTTACTGCCGCCCGGTGCCGCCGAACTGGTCGGCGCGGCCGCCACCGGCCCTGCTGAGCCGAGCGCCAGGGCCCCGGCTGCTGTCGCCACCACCAGGGCGCGCACCATTGATGTCGTCGTGCCGCTCACGTAACCGTCCCCGTATTGTCGCGACCGCCGGTTCACGGTCCCGAGCCAGCCTAACCTCGGGTGGCTGGCATCGGGCTGCACCTCAGTCGGTCGAGATCTCCTGATGGGGTGCGTCGACGGCGTCCGTGGCGGTCAAGAACTGGTTGTTGTCAGAAAGTAGTCCAGGCTTGCGCCTTGACTAGAGTAAACCAGCATGGTCGAGCGCGAGATAGACAAGGTCCGTGTCGGTCGTCTCGCCGCGACGGGCGATGTCTCGCAGCTCGGCAACCGTCACAACCACCGCCTCGCAGTACTCGTCACCGCCCCACGACGTCACCGCTGCCACCGGCCGGGCGCTGCGGGCGATCGCCACCTCCCGGCGCCAGGTCGAGGCACCGAACGCCCAGGTGGACCCGGCCGGCTCGACCGTGTCCGCGGCGTAGCCCGTCTCCTCGAGCAGCTCGCGGGCGGCGGCGGCGAGGACGTCCTCCCCGGGGTCCACGATGCCGCCGGGCAGGTCGAGCACGATGGCCGACGGGCCGGGTCGGAACTGACGGGCGAGGACCACGCTGCCCTCCTCGGTCAGGGCCAGCACAGCGACGGTGCGCAGGCCGTTGTGGATGTCCCAGTCGGACACGGATCCGTCCGGCATCCGGTAGGTGCGGGTCGTGATCGGCAGCCAACCGAAGGTGCGCGGCCGTTCGGAGAGCAGCTCCCATGCCACTACCTGGCGCGACGTGTCGCCCTCCCCCAGGGCACTCACGCCTCCGGCTTCTCCTTGTCCTTTTCGGCCGGCTCTGGCCCCGGGGGCTCGTGCGAGCCTCCGGCGAGGGCCGTCGGAGCCGCCGAGTCCCGCTCTCCGGGGTCGGGGCGGCCGGTCGCCTCCCCGTCCGACCCTCCGAGGGGGACGCCGAGCAGGTCGGCCAGCGCCGCCCCGCCGAGGCGGCGGAACTTGCGGCGTGGACGGTCGCGCTCGAGCACGGCGACCTCGAGCTGGGCGGCGGTGAGTGAGCGCTGGTCGCCGGTGACGGGATCACGGCCGAGCAGCTCGACCGCTGTGGACAGCGCCTCGCGCAGCGTCAGGCCGTCGCGGTAGCGCTCCTCGAGCGCCTCGGTGATCTTCTCGGCGGACCCGCCCATCGCCACGAACCCGCGCTCGTCGGCGACCGACCCGTCGTACGTCAGTCGGTAGATCTGGTCGTCCTCGGGACTCTCCCCTACCTCGGCGATGACGATCTCCACCTCGTAGGGCTTGGACTCGACGGTGAAGATACTGCCCAGCGTCTGGGCGAACACGTTGGCGAGGCCGCGCCCGGTGACGTCCTGGCGGTCGTAGGAGTAGCCGCGCAGGTCGGCGTAGCGGACACCTGCCATCCGCAGGTTTTCGAACTCGTTGTACTTGCCGACCGCCGCGAAAGCGATGCGGTCGTAGATCTCGGAGATCTTGTGCAACGCCCGGGAGAGGTTCTCGGCCACGAAGAGGATGCCGCCGTCGTACGCGATGACGACCACGCTGCGACCGCGGGCGATGCCCTTGCGGGCGTAGTCGGCACGGTCCTTCATCACCTGCTCGGGCGACACGTAACCGAACGGCATCGTCACAGCTGGGTCTCCTTGGATCTCACCGTAGGGGGGCCAGTGGGCCGCC
>JAJAYQ010000168.1 GCA_026786145.1 Spirochaetaceae bacterium
AAGATCACCCGCGAAGGCGCCGTCGAGGGCGTTCCTGTTCTGCTCGCCGCAGTCCTCGTCGGTGACCACGTCGTGGTCAAGTCGCGGGACTTCACCTTCTCGGTTCTCACGGCTGCGGCGGACCCGTTGGCACTCACCGTCCCCACCACGACGGTGACTGTCGCCGCCACGGTGCACCGGGTCGCGGCCAGCCCGACGGACGCCTCCGTCCCGGTTGTGGTCGTCGCACCCGTCGTCCCCCCGGCCGTCTGAAGCGGATTCGACCACGTTAGGTCGGCGCTGGCCCCCGACGACAGGTATCGACGCCTCGTGTCGGGGGGCAGCGCCTGTTCTTGAGCTCGCCATCAGCGATCATGCACAGGGCGCGGTCTGCCCCCGCAGTTCCACAGCGGCTCCGGGCAGGCGTCCGGCAGGCGGGTACGCGGGAGATCCTGCGGACATGCGAGAGAACCCTTTTTCCCCCGGTCCCGGACTCGCCGGACGGATGGCGGCGCAGCTGGGCACGTTCACTGCCGAACAGGCCTACGCCGCAGGACACAACCACAAGGAAGTCCAGCTGCTCAGAGCTGCCAAGATCCTGCACTCCGTACGTCGGGGCGTGTACGCGCTGCGCGAGCCTTACCTTGCGCTCGGTCCGATGGAGAAGCACCGAGTCGACACCCAGGCGCTCCTGCTGTCGGTCGCCGCTCCGGCAGCCCTGAGCCACGAGACGGCCGCGGTCTGGTCCGGCCTGGAGTTGCTGACCCCCGTTCTCGACCTCCTGCACCTGACCAGGCCCGAGCTGCAGGCATCCCGACGGGAGGCCGGGGTACATCATCATCCGGGTTCGCTGCCGGCTGGGCACGTGCACGAGGTTGGAGGGGTCCGCCAGACCACGGCCGCCCGCATCGCGGTCGACATCGCGAGGACGCGCGACTTCCCGGCCGGTCTGGCGGCCGTCGACTCGGCGCGGCGCTCGGGTGCCACCGAGGAGCAGGTGCGCAACGTGCTGTTCTACTGCGCATCCTGGCCGGGAGCGCGGGGGGCGTCGCGAGCGGTCGCATGCGGGGACGAGCGCTCCGCCAACCCGGGCGAAAGCCTGTCCCGGGCGGTGCTGCTCGACGCTGGCCTGGAGCCGAGCGGGCTGCAGGTGCTGGTGCGTGACAGTCAGGGGTTCATCGGCTACGGGGACTTCGGCTGGTTGCCCCACCGCGTGATCGGTGAGTTCGATGGCAGGTCGAAGTACGGCATGGCCCCCGACTCGCCCGCGGACGCGCTGTGGCGGGAGAAACGGCGAGAGGACCGTCTGCGAGCCCTCGGCTTCGAGGTTGTGCGGTGGACGTGGGCGGATCTGCTGGTCCCCAGCAAGGTTCCGGCGTTGGTGCGCGAAGCGCTCGCTCGCGCGACCGTCCGCAGCATGTCGATCGCCTGAGTCGCACAGCAGACCGTCCTGCGTCAGACCCGTACAGCAACGCCAACAGGCAAAGGCCCCCGAAAGCACGCTTCGAGGCCTGTCGTCGGGGGCCGACGGCTACCCAACGTGGTCGAATCTCCTGGGTGGGAGGATCGCGGGATGACGCACCCCAACCTGCTCGGCGAGACGCCCGCGACCCACCTGCCCGACGAGCCGTCGCCCCGTGAGGCGCTCGCCGCCGGGCGGTCCGCGGCCGAGGTCGCGGCCGCCCACCCGACGTCCTGCCTGGCCTGGGCCACCCTCGCCGAGACCGCGCTGGCCGAGGGCCGCACGGTCGAGGGCTATGCGTACGCCCGTACCGGCTACCACCGGGGGCTGGACGCCCTGCGCCGCAACGGCTGGAAGGGGCACGGACCGGTGCCCTGGGAGCACGGGCCCACCCGCGGTTTCCTGCGCGCCCTGGCCGCCCTGGGCGCGGCGGCGGAGCAGATCAGCGAGACGGCCGAGTCCGAGCGGGTCCGGACCTTCCTTGCCGACTGCAGCCCGACCGCCGTCACGGAGCTAGGGGGCAGGCCCGAGGGTGAGTGACCTGACAGAGGTGCTGCGCCGGCGGCTCGAGGTCATCGTCGGGACCCCCTTCACCGAGGGCAACAGCATCACGGTCCTGCGCAACGGCGACCAGATCTTCCCCGCGATGCTCGAGGCGATCCGCTGCGCCGAGTCGACTGTGGACCTGATGACCTTCGTCTACTGGCAGGGCGACATCGCCCACGAGTTCGCCGACGCCATGGCCGAACGGGCCAGGGCCGGGGTGCGGGTCCGGCTGCTGATCGACGCCCTGGGCGGCCGGCTCATCGAGAAGGACCTCGTCAACGCGATGGACCACGCCGGCGTGCAGGTCGAGTGGTTTCGCAAGCCGCTGCTGAAGTCGCCGTTCAAGTCCAACCACCGCCTGCACCGCAAGGTGTGCATCGTCGACGGGCGCGTCTGCTTCACCGGCGGCGTGGGCATCGCGGAGGAGTGGTGCGGGGACGCGCGCGACCAGACCGAGTGGCGCGACACGCACCTGCGGGTCGAGGGCCCGGCGGTCGACGGGCTGCAGTCGGCCTTCATTCAGGACTGGGCCGAGAGCGGCCGGCCCATCTACGACGACATGGACGAGTTCCCGGTACAGCCCCAGTCCGGCAGCTCCGTGGTGCAGATCGTGCGGGGGTCGGCCAGCCTCGGCTGGGACGACATGCGGTCGGCCTTCCACGTGATCCTGTCCTCGGCGCAGGAGCGGCTGCGCATCGCGACGGCGTACTTCGCCCCGGACGGCGAGCTGCTCGGCACCCTGTGCGCAGCTCCGTCCCGCGGGGTGACGGTCGAGTTGCTGGTGCCGGGACCCCACGCCGACAAGCGGGTGTCCCAGCTGACCAGCGAGCGCTCCTACGAAAGGCTCACCGACAGCGGCGTGCGCGTCATGACGTTCCAGCCGTCGATGATGCACGCGAAGGTCATGACCGTCGACGGTCAGGTTGCCGTCGTGGGCTCGTCGAACATGAACCGCCGCTCGCTCGACCACGACGAGGAGGTCGTGCTCATCGCCCTCGACCGCGACCTCGTGGCCACCCTCGACAAGCAACTCGACGACGACTTCGAACGCAGCGAGGAGATCGACCTGACCCGCTGGCGGGCGCGGCCGGCGCGGCAGCGGGCCCTGGAGAAGGCGGTCAGTCCGATCCGCCGCTGGATGTAGGGCCACCTCCGGGAACCAGCAGCGACCACGCGGCCGGCTCGACCGTCCACGTCCGCGCCGAGACCGGGCCGTCGAGCTCGCCGTCGGCGTTGAGCGGGAACGCCTCGCCGCTCACCGTCACGGTCCGCCCTCGCGCAGAGAGCACGTCGTCACGCTCGACGTGCTCGCCCTCGCGCATCGCGACGCCGAAGCCGAGCCGGGCCAGCGGTCCGGTCGAGGTCGCCACGACCACGTCCAGCAGGCCGTCGTCGGGAATTGCGTCCGGTGCCAGCTCGGCACCACCACCGATCGTGCGCCCGTTGGCGATGCCGACCATCAGCACCGGCCCGTCCGTCTCCAGCGCTGCGCCGTCGACCTCGACGCGCAGGCCCCATCCCGTCGTCGTGGCCGCGGCCAGCACACCGCCTACGGCGTAGGCGGCCTTTCCGAGCTTGTCCTTGAGGGCGCCGGCCCGTTCGGCCGCCTCCGCCCCGACACCCAGGTGAACGACGTTGACCACGAGCCCGCCCGCGTCGTCGACGATCAGGTCCAGCGCCCGCGGCCGAGCGGTGAGCAGTGCCCGGGCCGCCTCGGCCGGGTCGAGCGGGATCCCGAGCGTGCGGGCCAGGTCGTTGCCGGTGCCAAGCGGGATGAGCCCGAGTGGCAGGTCCGCCGAGAGCTCGCCGCGACCCCGCAGCGCAGCGACCGCGGTGTGCACCGACCCGTCCCCGCCCATCAGCACGGGGGTACGCCCGTCCCGCCCGGCCAGAATCCGGCCGAGGTCGTCCGGGTCGGAGCAACTCTCCACGCGTACGTCGGAAGACTCTCGCAGCACGGCCAGCGCCGAGTCGACCCGTTCGTCGTCCGTGCTGCCCGCCGCCGCGTTCGTCACCACCAGCAACCGGGTGGTCGATGTCCCGTAACCTTCGCTCATGCCCGCCATCGTCCTCCTTGGCGCCCAGTGGGGCGACGAGGGTAAGGGCAAGGCCACCGACCTGCTCGGCTCCTCCGTCGACTACGTCGTGAAGTACAACGGCGGCAACAACGCCGGCCACACCATCGTCATCGGCGACGAGAAGTACGCCCTGCACCTGCTCCCGTCCGGGATCCTGACCCCCGGTGTCGTCCCCGTCATCGGCAACGGCGTCGTGATCGACCTCCAGGTGCTCTTCGGTGAGATCGACGCTCTCGAGACCCGCGGGGTCGACACGTCCCGCCTCCTCGTCAGCGCGAGCGCCCACCTCATCGGTCCCTACCACCGCACGATCGACAAGGTGGCCGAGCGCTTCCTCGGGAGTGCCCGCCTCGGCACGACCGGTCGCGGCATCGGCCCGGCGTACGCCGACAAGATGTCGCGCGTCGGGGTGCGCGCGCAGGACCTCTTCGACGAGAAGATCCTGCGCCAGAAGGTCGAGGGCGCCCTCGACCTGAAGAACCACCTGCTCGTCAAGGTCTACAACCGGCGCGCCATCACCGTCGACGAGGTCGTCGAGGAGTTCCTGGAGTACGCCGAGCGGTTGCGCCCGATGGTCGCGGACACCACCCTCGTGCTGGGCGACGCTCTGGACGAGGGCCGCACCGTCCTGCTCGAGGGCGGCCAGGCGACCCTGCTCGACGTCGACCACGGGACCTATCCGTTCGTCACGTCCTCGAACCCCACCGCGGGCGGGGCCTGCACCGGGTCGGGCATCCCGCCCACCCGCATCGACCGCGTCATCGCCGTCGTCAAGGCCTACACGACCCGGGTCGGGTCCGGGCCCTTCCCGACCGAGCTGCGCGACGCCGACCATGCCGCTGGTGAACGGCTGCGGACCGACGGGGCCGAGTTCGGGACCACGACGGGCCGGCCCCGGCGGACGGGCTGGTACGACGCGGTCGTCGCGCGCTACGCCGTCCGGGTCAACGGCGTCACCGACTTCGTCCTGACCAAGCTCGACGTCCTGACCGGGTGGGAAAAGATCCCCGTGTGCATCGGCTACGACGTGGACGGCGAGCGCGTGCACGAGATGCCGATGACCCAGACCGGCTTCCACCATGCCAAGCCGGTCTACGAGATGTTCGACGGGTGGGACGAGGACATCACCTCGGCGCGCTCGCTCGCGGACCTGCCGAAGTCTGCGCAGGTCTATGTGCACGCCCTCGCGGAGATGTCGGGTGCCCCCATCTCGGCCATCGGCGTCGGGCCGGGGCGCGCCGAGACCATCGAGATCCGTTCCCTGCTCGGGTGACGGACGAGCGCGTGCCCGGCGCGCTGCGATGAGCCCCCGTCGCCGGCTCGTGCTGGTCGCCGCTGTGCTGCTGCTCGTGGTTGCAGGGGTCCTCGCCGTGGTCGGGCTGCGGTCGGCTGGTGGCGGCGATGTCGTGCCGGTGCGCCAGAGCCTGCCCGGCCCGGTGCTGCTCGTCCCCGGCTACGGCGGGGACGCGGCCGCGCTCGGGCGGCTCGCGGTCGCGCTGCAGGCCGCCGGACGACAGGCCACGGTGCTGCAGCTGCCCGGCGACGGCACCGGAGCGCTGGGTGACCAGGCGGCGGTGCTGGGTTCCGCTGCGGCGGCTGCGGTGGCTTCCGGCGCACCGTCGGTCGACGTCGTCGGCTACTCCGCGGGCGGCGTCGTGGCCAGGCTGTGGGTCGCCGAGCAGGACGGCGGCTCGCTCGCCAGGCGGGTGGTGACGCTGGGATCCCCCCACCACGGCACCGACGTCGCGGGTCTCGCCCAGGTGTTCGCCCCCTCGTCCTGTCCCGCTGCCTGTCGCGACCTCGCACCGGACAGTGACCTGCTCGGGCGGCTCAACCGCGGCGACGAGTCACCCGAGGGCCCGGTGTGGGTGAGCATCTGGACCACCGACGACGAGGTCGTCACCCCACCGTCGAGCGCCCGGCTGGAGGGCGCGCTGGACGTCGTGGTCCAGGACCGCTGCCCGGGCCGGAAGGTGGCGCACGGCCAGCTGCCGACCGACCCTGCCGTGCAGGCCATGGTGCTCGCCGTCATCGGGCCGGGTCAGCCAGTGGCCGCGTCGGACTGCCCTGCCCCCTGACCGCCCGCGGTCAGGCCGTGGCACGGCCCTCGAACAGGTAGCCCGAAGGCTTGGGTGCGCCCTTCTCGTAGTAGGTGTCGAGCGCGGTGACCGTCAGGCCCGACGCGTTCATCAGCGAGACGATGTCCTTGTCCAGGAGGCAGCCCGCGACGCGCCGGTTCACACCGTTCAGCCGCTGCTGCCAGCGGGCCACCTTCTCGTCGGGAGACCGGCCGTGCTCGACGAAGTGCAGGCTCGCACCGGGTTTGAGGACACGCGCGATCTCGCGCAGCGCTGCCTCGGCGTCCGGGATGCCGCACAGGGTCCAGGTGGACAGGGCGGCGTCGAAGCGGTCGTCCGGGAACGGCATGGACTGGGCGTCGTCGCCGCCGATGACGACCGGCGGCGCCCCCCCCCACCCGCGGCGCGTTGTGGGCACCAGGGGGGCCCCCACAGACCGCGCCCCCCCCCCCACCCCCCGGGC
>JAJAYQ010000169.1 GCA_026786145.1 Spirochaetaceae bacterium
GAGCAACGAGGCGCGCTTCCGCGACATCACCCCGACCCGCGCGCTCTTCCTGCCGGGCGACCAGCTGCCCGTGGTCGGATCCGTGTTCCGCAACCCCGACCTGGCGCAGACCTACACCCGGCTCGGCCGCAAGGGGGTGAGCTGGCTCTACGACGGGCGGCTCGCCCGCGACATCGTGGCGACCGTGCAGGCGCCACCGGTCGACCCGGCAGCGACGAGAAAGGTCCGTCCCGGCCTGATGACGGCCGACGACCTGGCGCGCTACACCGCACCCCGCCGGGCGCCCACCTCCGTCGACTACCGCGGCCTGACCGTCAAGGGCATGGCGCCGCCCTCCAGCGGTGGCTCGACGGTGGGCGAGGCGCTCAACATCCTGGAGACCACGGACCTGGGTGCGACCTATGCCACCGACCGCACGCAGGCTCAGCACCGTTACCTCGAGGCCAGCGCGCTCGCATTCGCCGACCGCGGGACGTACGTCGGTGCCCCCGTCTCGATGCAGGCGGGGGTGCTCGGCCAGCTGCTCTCCCAGCCCTTCGCCGCAGAGCGCAGCTGCCGGATCGACCCGGCCCGGGCGGCGACCAAGCCGGTCCCGGCGGGGACCCCCGACGGCAGCTACGACGCCGACTGCAACGGCACCGACGACCGACAGGTCTCCGCGGCCGACAGCGAAGGCCTGTCGACGACCCACCTGACGACCGCCGACCGCTGGGGCAACGTCGTTGCCTACACGCTCACGATCGAATCGACCGGCGGCAGCGGCATCACCGTCCCGGGTCGGGGCTTCCTCCTGAACAACGAGCTGACCGACTTCACCCTGGCGCCGGCAGCGGGTGACCCGAACGCCCCGGGTGGCGGCAAGCGCCCGCGCTCGTCGATGGCGCCGACCATCGTCCTGGAGGACGGCAAGCCGCTGCTCGCACTCGGGTCGCCCGGCGGGTCCACCATCATCACCACGGTGCTGCAGGTGCTGCTCAACCGCCTCGACTTCGGCATGTCGCTGCCGGAGGCGGTGGCGGCGCCGAGGGCGAGCCAGCGCAACACCAAGGACGTGCAGGCTGAGGTGGCGTACGACAAGACGCTGCTCACCACCCTCGGCCACACCTTCCTCGCACCGGCGGCGCCCGGTGAGATCGGGGCGGTGGCGGCGATCGAGCTCCGCGGCAAGGGCCGGATGGTCGCGGTCGCCGAGCCGGTGCGCCGTGGCGGCGGCAGCGCGGGGGTGGTCCGGCCACTTCCCTGATCGTCAGCGACCTTGTGGTGCAGACGCGCGGGCGTGTTGCCCGACAAGGTCGCGCTGGACGTTCCCAGAGCGACTCGTACGCTGGGCGGGTGATCCGCTTCGTCAAGGGCCACGGCACCGAGAACGACTTCGTGCTGCTGCCCGACCCCGACGGCACCCTGGACCTCACCGATGCTCTCGTCCGGCGCGTCTGCGACCGGCGGGCGGGCATCGGGGGAGACGGGGTGCTGCGGGTCGTCCGCGCAGCCGCGCACCCGGACGGAACAGCGATGGCAGACCGGGCCGAGTGGTTCATGGACTACCGCAACGCCGACGGATCCGCGGCCGAGATGTGCGGCAACGGCATCCGGGTGTTTGCCAGGTTCCTCGTCGCGGAGGGTCTGGCACCCGCGGGGAAGATGTCGATCGCCACGCGGGACGGGGTGAAGGCCGTCCGGCTGGGGCCTGTCGGCGACGTCACCGTCGACATGGGCCCGGCCCACCTGCCCGGCAGCGACCGCAAGGTCACCGTGGGTGCCCGCAGCTGGCCGGCCGTCGAGGTCGACGTCGGCAACCCCCACGCCGTCGTCTTCCTCGACGACCTGGCCGATGCCGGCCCGCTCGATGAGGCGCCGACGGTCGAGCCCGGCCTACCGGGCGGGGTCAACGTCGAGTTCGTCGCCGACCGGGGGCCACGCCACGTCGCTCTCCGGGTGCACGAGCGCGGCGTCGGCGAGACGCGGTCCTGCGGTACCGGGGCCTGCGCCGTGATGGTCGCCTCGGCCCGACGCGACGGAGTCAACACCCCTGGGGGCCCCGACGGTCTCTCGTACGTCGTGGACGTCCCTGGTGGCCGCCTCACGGTCACCGAGCGGGCCGACGGACACCTCGAGCTGACCGGCCCGGCGGTCCTCGTCGCCGAGGGAACGCTCGACCAGACCTGGCTGGCCGGCGCGTGAGCCCGAGCGACGAAGGGTCAGTGCGGCTTGCGCATCTCGCCGGACCGACGGTGGCGGGGATGGGCGGGGCGTTCATGATCTCCCCCGAGGCGCGGGCGGCGGGCAAGGACGGCGGCTTCCGGGGCCGGGAGCTCTATGTCGTCGGCCGGGGCGGGGCGATCGGCGATGCGACCCCGGCCGCCGTGGTGGCCTCCTTCGGCTTCTGGGAGCCGGGGCTGGTCACGGCCGCCTGGGAGTCCGGGCGCGCGAAAGCCCCCGTGGCCGAGACGGTCGCGCGCTACGCCGAGGTCTGCCGTGACTGGGGGCGCAACCGGTGGGCCGGCCTCGCGGGCGTCGGCCGGCTCGCCGAGCTGCTCGGCGCGGTCAACGACGCCGCCGACGCGTCCGGCTGGGCGCTGTACGCCGGGTGGCGGGCCGTCCCCCTCCCCGCCGACGCTCCGGGGCGGGCCGCCCAGCTGCTCCACGTCCTGCGGGAGCACCGCGGCGGGGCCCACCTGGTCGCGGTCCGCACCGGCCGGCTCACCCCGCTGGAGGCGATCGTGGCCGGCCCCGGCGGTGGCCGGAATGCCGCGTTCTTCGGCTGGTCGGAGCCGCTGCCGGAGGCGACGGACGAGCTCCGGACCCGTCGCGCCCGCGCCGAGGAGCTGACCGACGAGCTCGTCGCCCCGGCGTACGCCGTGCTCGACCACACCTCGGCCGACGAGCTGATGACCTTGCTCGGCGGTGCGCAGGCGGCCGCCTTCCCGGCCGAGCCGTAAAGAGCGGCGACATCTCCGCCCTTCCCGTGACACCCTGGACAGCGATGACAGCTGACGACGCACCGCGATACGAGCAGGACCCGCGCGACAATCACCTCGATGACGGCGACCAGCTAGACCTCGCCGACCGCCAGGCCCTGCGCCGGGTCGCCGGCCTCTCCACCGAGCTCGAGGACGTCACCGAGGTCGAGTACCGCCAGCTGCGGCTCGAGCGGGTCGTGCTCATCGGGGTGTGGACCGAGGGGTCGGCGCGTGACGCCGAGAACTCCCTCGCCGAGCTCGCGGCCCTGGCCGAGACCGCCGGGTCGCAGGTGCTGGAGGGCCTCATCCAGCGGCGCGACAAGCCCGACGCCGCGACGTTCGTCGGCTCCGGCAAGGCCAAGGAGCTGCGCGACATCGTCGTGGCGCAAGGCGCCGACACCGTCATCGCCGACGGTGAGCTGACCCCCGGTCAGCTCAGCCAGCTGGAGGCCGTGGTCAAGGTCAAGGTGATCGACCGCACTGCGCTGATCCTCGACATCTTCGCCCAGCACGCGAGCAGTCGTGAGGGCAAGGCGCAGGTCTCGCTGGCGCAGATGGAGTACATGCTGCCGCGGTTGCGCGGCTGGGGTGAGTCGATGTCGCGTCAGGCCGGTGGCGCGGGCGGCTCGGCTTCCGGCGGTGTCGGCACGCGCGGGCCGGGTGAGACCAAGATCGAGACGGACCGCCGGCGCATCCGGACCAAGATGGCCAAGCTGCGTCGCGAGATCAAGGAGATGAAGACCGCCCGCGACACCAAGCGTCAGGAGCGCAAGCGCCATGAGGTGCCCTCGGTCGCGATCGCGGGCTACACCAACGCCGGCAAGTCCTCGTTGCTCAACCGGCTCACCGGTGCCGGTGTCCTGGTCGAGAACGCGTTGTTCGCGACGCTGGACCCGACGGTGCGGCGCGCGCAGACCCCCGACGGCCGCGACTACACCCTCGTCGACACGGTCGGCTTCGTGCGCCACCTCCCGCACCAGCTCGTCGAGGCGTTCCGCTCGACCCTCGAGGAGGTCGCCGAGGCCGACCTCATCCTGCACGTCGTCGACGGCTCCGACGCCGACCCGGAGGCGCAGCTGGCGGCAGTCCGCGCGGTCTTCGCCGACGTCGACGCGCACAAGGTCCCCGAGCTGGTCGTGGTCAACAAGGCCGACCTCGCCGACCCGGTCGTGATCTCCCGCCTGCGTCTGCAGGAGAGGCACCTCGTCGTCGTCTCGGCCCGCACCGGCGAGGGGATGGACGAGCTGGAGACGATCGTCGCCCGCGAGCTGCCCCGCCCGGCCATCGCGGTGGACGTCCTGCTGCCCTACGACCGTGGGGACCTCGTCTCCCGGGTACACGACGAGGGTGACCAGGTGGGTCAGGAGCACGTCGCCGAGGGGACCCGGGTGCGGGCCAGGGTGACGGCTGCGCTGGCCGCGGAGCTCGCGCCGTATGCCGTGTCGGCCGCGGCCGCAGGCGCCTGAGTCGTCTGACCCGGCCTCCCCCGTCCACAGGGCGCCCCGGGCAGTCCTGGTCGCCGACTAGCCTCGGGAGGTGACCGGGGAGACCGTCAGGCCCAGCCTGCGCGAGCTGCTGGCGGCGGCGGTCGAGGCGATCGGTGGCATCGAGCGCCCGGGCCAGGTGGCGATGGCCGAGGCCGTCCAGCGGTCGATGAACGAGGGCCGCCACCTGCTCGTCCAGGCCGGCACCGGCACCGGCAAGTCGTTGGCCTACCTCGTCCCCGCCCTCCTGCACGACGACACCGTCGTGGTGGCGACCGCGACGATCGCGCTGCAGAGCCAGGTCGTCGACCGGGACCTTCCCGCGTTGGCCGACGCCGTGGAACCGCTGCTCGGGCGCCGCCCGACGTACGCGATCCTGAAGGGCCGCTCCAACTACCTGTGCCGCAACCGGGTCTTCGGGGGGATGCCCGACGACGCCGAGGACGCACTGTTCGACCCGTCGCCCACGACGGACCTGGGTCGCGACGTGGTGCGGCTGCGCGAGTGGGCCGAGGAGACCCCGACGGGGGACCGCGACGAGCTCGAGCCGGGCGTCACCGACCGCGCGTGGCGACAGGTCAGTGTGAGCGCTCGCGAGTGTCTGGGCGCGGCGAAGTGCCCGTTCGGCGCCGAGTGCTTCGCCGAGCTGGCCCGGGCGCGCGCCGGGGCGGTGGACATCGTGGTGACAAACCACGCCCTGCTCGCGATCGACGCGCTCGAGGGCTTCCCGGTCCTGCCGGAGCACGACGTGGTGGTGGTGGACGAGGCGCACGAGCTGGTCGACAGGGTCACCGGTGTCGCGACCGACGAGCTCATCCCCGCGATGGTGGACCGCGCGGCGGCCCGGGCCCGGCGGATCGTGGACGACAGCTCTGACCTGGCCGATGCAGGGGACGCGTTGCTGGGTGCTCTGGCGGTCACGCCGGAGGGCCGGGTCGTCGACCTCCCGGAGCAGCTGGCAGCTGCGCTGGCCCTGGTCCGCGACGCGGCGCGCGACGTCCTGTCCGAGATCGGGCGGGCCAAGCAGGCCGACGACGGCGCCCGCAAGGTGGCGCAGGCGGCGGTGGGCGCAGTGTTCGACACCGCGGAGCGGTTGGCCGCCCACTCGCCGTACGACGTGACGTGGACCGTGGCCGACGCGCGCCGCGGACCGTCGCTGCGCGTCGCGCCCCTCGCCGTCAACGGCCTGCTGCGGGAGGCGCTCTTCGGCGAGCGGTCCGTCGTGCTGACAAGCGCCACCATCGAGCTCGGCGGGTCCTTCGAACCCATCGCGCGACAGGTGGGGCTCACCGGTGAGGACGCGCCCGAGTGGGAGGGGCTCGACGTCGGCTCACCGTTCGACTACCCGACCCAGGGCATCCTCTATGTCGCGCGCCGCCTGCCGCCGCCCGGCCGCGACGGCGCGTCACCGGCAGCCATGGATGAGCTGGCGGCGCTGATCGAGGCAGCCGGCGGGCGCACGCTGGGCCTGTTCTCGTCCATGCGGGCGGCGCAGGTGGCGGCCGAGGAGATGCGGTCGCTGCTGGACGTGCCGGTGCTGTGCCAGGGGGAGGACCGCACGGGTGCGCTGGTGCGGGCCTTCGCCGACGACCCGGCGACGTGCCTGTTCGGGACCCTGTCGCTGTGGCAGGGCGTGGACGTGCCGGGTGAGGCGTGCCAGCTGGTGGTCATCGACCGGATCCCGTTCCCCCGACCGGACGACCCGCTCATGTCTGCTCGGTCGCAGGCAGTCGCCGACGCGGGCGGCAACGGCTTCATGTCCGTGGCGGCGACGCACGCGGCGCTGATGCTGGCCCAGGGCGCTGGCCGGCTGATCAGGTCCTCGGCCGACCGCGGGGTGGTGGCCGTGCTCGACTCGCGGCTGGCGACCGCGCGCTACGCCAGTTTCCTGCGCTCGTCCTTGCCGCCGTTCTGGTTCACCACCGACCGCGATGTCGCGCTCGGGGCCTTACGAAGACTGGCAGCGGCCGCGCCATCGGGTGATGACGCGGCCGCAGAGACCGCCAGCTGATCGGATCATCGACCAGGCCGAGCCGTCAGGACTCGGCACCCTCCTGCTCCATCGCATCGAGCCGAGTGGAACGTTTGTCCGCGTAGGTGACGGTCCGCAAGCGTGGGGGGAAAGAACAGGGGGCAAAGTCCTGGACATGGCAGACACGACCCTGCCCCGGCTCATCAGGCCCATGTTGGCTACGCCGGGTGACTTCCCGTCACCCGCGAGCGAGGACCAGTGGGCCTTCGAGATGAAGTGGGACGGGGTCCGCGCGGTCGTCTACGTCGACGGCGAGGCGGTGCGGGTCCTGACCCGCAACGACCGCGAGGTGCTCGCTACCTATCCCGAGCTGCAGGCTCTCCCGACCGCGTTCCCCGGGCGCAGGGTGGTCCTCGACGGCGAGATCGTGGCCCTCGACGCCGCCGGCCGACCGAGCTTCGGCGAGCTGCAGGCGCGCATGCACGTGCAGCATCCCGGCGCCGCGCTCCTCGCGAGGGTTCCGATCAGCTTCCTCGCCTTCGACGTGCTCCACCTCGACGGGCAGTCACAGCTCGCCACGGCGTACGACGGACGACGAACTGTCCTCGAGGACCTCGGCTTGGACGGGCCGCACTGGGCGACCCCGCCCGCCTTCGAGGGCGACGGCGCCACCGCCATGGAGGTCTCCCGGCAGCAGGAGCTCGAGGGGGTGATCGCGAAGAGGCGATCGGCGGCCTACCAGCCCGGCCGGCGGTCCCGGGACTGGGTGAAGGTCAAGCACATCCGGATGCAGGAGGTCGTGGTCGGCGGCTGGTCACCGGGGGAGGGGAACCGCGCGGGCCGCATCGGCTCGCTCCTGCTCGGCGTCAACGACGACGAGGGACGCCTCGTGTACGCCGGGCATGTGGGGACCGGCTTCTCCGCAGCGGTGCTCGAGGTCCTGGGCGCGCGGCTCGGGAGGCTCGAGCGCAAGACACCGCCGTTCGCGGACGAGGTCCCGCGCCCGCACGCCAAGGGGGCGCGCTGGGTGACGCCGACGCTGGTGGGCGAGGTGGCCTTTACCGAGTGGACCCGGGATGGCCGCCTGCGCCACCCCACCTGGCGGGGCCTGCGCGACGACAAGACCCCGGACGACGTGCGCCGCGAGACCTAGAGGCCTACAGGCTGCGCAGCACCGCGGTGACCCGACCCAGGATGGTGGCCTCGTCGCCGGGAATCGGCTCGTACGCCGGGTTGTGCGGCATCAGCCACACGTGCCCGTCGCGGCGCTTGAAGGTCTTGACAGTCGCCTCGCCCTCGATCATCGCCGCCACGATGTCGCCGTTCTCGGCGACCTGCTGCTGTCGCACGACAACCCAGTCCCCGTCGCAGATGGCCGCGTCGACCATGGAGTCACCGCGCACCTGGAGCATGAACAGTGTCCCTTCACCCACGACCTGCCGCGGCAGCGGGAAGACGTCGCTGACGGCCTGCTCGGCCAGGATCGGTCCGCCGGCCGCGATCTGGCCGAGCACCGGGATGTAGGCGGCGTCAGGCCGGGCGTCGCCGCTGCCGGTCTCATTGTCGTGCTTGTCGTGGGAATCGTGGCCGCCGCCGTGGGCACCGTCGGGGCTGCGCACCTCGATGGCGCGCGGGCGGTTCGGGTCGCGGCGCAGGTAGCCCTTCTTCTCCAGCATGGCGAGCTGGTGGGAGACGCTGGACGAGCTGGTCAGGCCGACGGCCTCACCGATCTCCCGCATGCTGGGCGGGTAGCCCCGGCGCTCGACGGCGTCACGGATCACGTCGAGCACCCGGCGCTGACGGGCGGTGAGCCCCGTGGAGTCGGCCGGGCCGTCGGGGATCTCGGACACCGACGCCCCCCCTGTGCCTGCGGTGCCCGCCTTGGGGCCCAGGGCCGTCCCGGAGTCCTTGCGTGCCACGGCTACCTCCTCGGTCCGGTCGGTGCGACCGGGTTGTGTCCGGCCCCCTCGGCATGCTGCCGACGTGACCACCCAGACAAGCTGCGCTGGCTCGAACCGTAGCGAGATTCGGCCCTCGATTCAAACACCTGTTCGAAGATGTCGTGGATTTTGTCGCCACGATGGGGTACAACTTCGTACAGACGTTCGATCGAACGGGTGTTCGACACCGCGTGTGCAGCACGACCGCCGAGGAGGAGCAATGAGCACGTTCACCATCAGCGCTGGGACCATGAGCGCCGGTCTTCCCGCGCCGTGGCCGAGGTCCGCCGCTCGTGCCGGCGTAGGCCCGGCCCGGCTCACCCGCCGGGGCCGCCTGGTGCTCAGCGCGCTCGCCCTGGTCCTCCTGGTCGTGGCCGCCGTACTGATGTCTGGTGGAGCCCCCGCCGCCGCAGGCTCGCCGGGGGGCGTCACGGTCCCGGCCGAGCGCGTGACGGTCCGTCCGGGGGAGACCCTGTGGGCCATCGCCGAGCGCGAGGCGCCGGACGTCGACCCGAGGGAGACGATCGCGCGCATCCTCGACCTCAACGCACTCGAGTCGTCGGCCGTCGTGGCCGGCAGTGTCCTGCTGCTGCCGGCGCGCTGAGGCGTCAGCTCTCGCCGACGCCCACCTGGGCCGGGATGACATCGGGGGCAGGTGGGCCCTCCCACTGCAGCAGCACGATCGTGGCGTCGTCGCGTAGGGCGCCGTCCTGGTGGGTCAGGACCGAGCGGACCAGGTGGCGCAGCATCTCCTCGGCGGGTCGGCCCGACGCGGCCTGCCGCTCGAGCAGGTCCCCGAGGCGGACCACTCCGAACTCCTCGCCGTCGCGCGTGCGGCCCTCCACCATCCCGTCGGTGT
Organism: Spirochaetaceae bacterium; assembly: GCA_026786145.1. Taxonomy (GTDB): domain Bacteria; phylum Actinomycetota; class Actinomycetes; order JACCUZ01; family JACCUZ01; genus JAJAYQ01. Next base: position 9,216 of record JAJAYQ010000169.1, read on the forward strand.
AGAACACCACCGTGTCACCCGGTTCCAGGGCCATCTCCGCGACGTGCTCGCACCGGCTCGCGACGCCGAACGGCGTGCAGCGTTCGCTCTCGATCTCGGCCACGACGCGCCGGTTCCGCAGCAGCAGCGGGGCCGGGTGCCCGGCGTTCGTCAGCTGGAGCACACCGGTGGTGGTGTCCAGCCTGGCCAGGACCCCGGTGACGAACGCGTCCTCGAACTGCAGCGAGATCGCGCTGTCGATGGTGTCGTGCATCGCGTCGAGGCCGCGGCCGTCGCGGCGCTGGTGGCGGTAGGTGCCGATGGCCAGCGTCGCCAGCAGGGTCGACGCGATCCCGTGACCCATGCCGTCGAAGAGGGCGATGTCCACCCGGTGGCCGTTGATGCTGTGGTCGAAGCCGTCCCCGGCGACCTCGTACGCCGGTTCGAGGTGCCCGGCCACGACGATCCGGTCGGCCCGCATCGTCAACGGGGGCAGCAGGTCCCACTGCATGCTGGCGGCCAGCGTCATGCCGCGACCGCGCTTGCGCACATGGATGAGGTCGGTGTACCTCGCGGCGCTGGACACCAGCAGGCCGGCGAGCATCCCCAGGCTGCGGCAGTGCGTGAGGACCTCCGGGCCCGCCTCGTCGACCGTCATGGCCAGCACACCGGTGCGCACCGAGTGCTCGAAGACCGGCACCCAGACGCGCGTGCCGTCCGGCCGCTCGGCGAGCACCGGCTCACCACTGCTGTACGCGCGGCCGGCCAGGGTGGAGGAGAGCGACTCCTCCAGGATCACCTCGAGCTCCGACCCGTCGACGAGGGGCTGCAGGATCTCCTGCTCGAAGTCCACGAGGTACAGCACGAGATCGCGGGCCAGCGGGGAGCCGGCGTCGATCAGTGCGGCCACGACCTCCTGGGGCGAGGTGTGCCGCAGCCCGGCGAGGGCGGTGGTGACGTCGAGCGACGGCGACGACGACATGGGTGGGCTCTCAGCTGGCTCGGTCGCGGGCACGGTGGGGTAGACGCTATCCGCCGCGGGGGTGCCACAGGCGATTTGCCCAGAGTTCGGTGGCGCGGACGTTGCGTCGACACGCCGCCCGGGAGCCAGGACAACGTCCTGACCTGCAGCGATGCGGACCGAGGAAACCGCCGTCGGCGATTTCGACAAATCCCTTGCACATGTGGTGGTCGAGGGTCATAGTTACCCCCACATCTTGTGAATGACACCGATGTAGTTCGTCCACAGCCCGTCCCCAGCTTGTCCCCAGCCGGTGCACAGACCGGTCCACAGGGCAGCTGGGCGTATCCCGGAGAGGAGCGCCGCTCATGCACTGTCCGTTCTGTCGTCACGCGGACAGCCGGGTGGTCGACAGCCGGGCGTCGGACGACGGCACCTCGATCCGCCGGCGCCGCCAGTGCATGCGCGACGCGTGCGCGAAGCGCTTCACCACCGTGGAGACGGCCTCCCTGTCGGTGACCAAGCGCTCGGGAGCCAGCGAGCCGTTCAGCCGGGACAAGGTCCTGACCGGCGTCCGCAAGGCCTGCCAGGGGCGTCCGGTCAGCGAGGACGACCTCGCCCTTCTCGCTCAGCGGGTCGAGGAGTCGGTGCGCGCGAGCGGGGCAGCCGAGATCGAGGCCCACGAGGTGGGGATGGCAGTTCTGGCGCCCCTGCGCGAGCTGGACGAGGTCGCCTACCTGCGCTTCGCCTCGGTCTACCGGGCCTTCGAGGACCTGCAGGCCTTCGAGGCCGAGATCGCCCTGTTGCGGGCAGAACAGCAGCTGGCCGCGCCGTACGAGAACAACCCCTAGAGGTACGCCGGGAGGCCCCCGCCGGCGGGTCCGGGCGTGGAGTTTCTGTCGGTGCAGACGTGTTGTATCCAGAGCAGGATTCGGGAGGAGCAGGGATGACGGAGACGTCGCAGCACAAGCCCCAGGTCGTTCGTCAGGGTGGCGCGCGCGCCAAGGGCCTCACCATCGAACGCGTCTACACCACGGCCGGGGTGCACCCCTACGACGAGGTGACCTGGGAGCGTCGCGACGTCGTCCAGCAGAACTGGAAGACCAACGAGACGATCTTCGAGCAGCGCGGGGTGGAGTTCCCCGACTTCTGGTCGGTGAACGCCTCGACGATCGTCACGACCAAGTACTTCCGCGGGGCGCTGGGCACCGAGGCCCGCGAGGTCAGCCTGCGCCAGCTCCTCGACCGGGTCGTGCTCACCTACCGCGCGGCGGGCGAGCAGCACGGCTACTTCGCCTCCCCAGCCGACGCCGAGATCTTCGAGCACGAGCTCACCTGGGCGCTGCTCCACCAGGTCTTCTCGTTCAACTCTCCCGTCTGGTTCAACGTCGGCACGTCCTCCCCTCAGCAGGTGTCGGCATGCCAGCCCTATGAGGCGCTGGTGTCCACGCCGGCCGGTCTGGTGCCTATCGGCAAGCTGGTCGAGGATGACGCGGTCGGAACCAAGGTCTACGACGCGCACGGGCTGACCAGCGTCGTCGCCACCAAGGCCAATGGGGTCAAGGACGTGCTGCGACTGCACGCCAAGGCCGGTTACACGCTTGACGTCACTGCAGACCACCTGGTGTGGAAGTCGACGTCCGAGGGCACTGGCCGCTTTGTCGAGGCTGGCACGCTGCAGCCGGGCGACCAGCTCGAATGGCACCGTCGGGACTCCTTCGGTGAGTCCGAGTTCGTCCAGGTCGAGCAGGCCGAGGCTGCACTCGCCGGCTGGATGCAGTCCGACGGTTTCGTCGGTCAGTACGCCACGGGCACCAACAAATCACTGACGTTGGAGGCCATGACGGTCACCGACGCCGAGCTGGCGTGGGTCACCGCTGCGCTCGATGAGGTGTTTCCCGAGGCTCACCGGCATGAGCGTCTCGTCGTGACGCAGAGCCAGGAGCTCGACTGCCGTCGCACCCGGCTCTACGGAAAGCACCTCGAGCCGTTCATCGCGAAGTGGGCCCTGATGGCCCGCGGGGTGGACATGGAGGTGCCTGCCCACCTCTTCACGGCACCGCTTCCCGTCGTGTCGGCGTATCTGCGAAGCGTCTTCCAGGCTGAGGGCTTCGTGTCCGAACGGTCGACCTCGACCGTGGTCGAGGTCGACATGGTCTCGGAGAAGTTGATTCGCGGCATGCAGTCGTTGCTGCTGCGATTCGGCATCTTCGCGCGGGTCGGGTTCAAGCGCGACGCGCGGGTGGACCGGCTGGGTTGCTGGACGCTTCGGATCCAGAACGAAGGTGACCGGGACACGTTCCAGGCACATATCGGCTTCATCGACCCGGTGAAGGCCGAGAAGCTCGCACGTAGCTTCGCCAAGCCGGGCCGTGCTTCAAAGCCGGTCAAGCGACTCGAGATCGCTCGAGTCGAGGCGCTAGGTGCGATGGAGGTCTTTGACATCCAGACCGAGTCGGGTGAGTACCTCTCCGGCAACCTGCGGGTGCACAACTGCTTCATCCTCGCGGTCGACGACACGATGGACTCGATCCTGAACTGGTATCGCGAGGAGGGCCTGATCTTCAAGGGTGGCTCCGGGGCCGGGCTCAACCTCTCCCGCATCCGCTCCTCCAAGGAGTTGCTCTCCTCCGGCGGCACGGCCTCCGGGCCGGTGTCGTTCATGCGCGGCGCCGACGCGTCGGCCGGGACGATCAAGTCCGGTGGCGCGACCC
>JAJAYQ010000170.1 GCA_026786145.1 Spirochaetaceae bacterium
ACGCTGTCGGCGGTGGTCCAGACGGTGCGGGTCTGCCCGTCGACGGTCAGCAGCACCGGTCTGCCGTAGCGGACCACGATGGTCTCGCCGTCGCGCAGCTGTTGCTCAGACGTGGGGATGACGAGGTCGTGCGCGGTGTCGACGGCGAGGCCCTCGTCGGCGAGCACGTCGCCGACGGTCGAGGCGAAGGTGCGGACCTCCCGGGTCTTGCCCTCGACGGAGACGGTCACCGTCTTGTCGGAGGTGACGAAGGCCGTCGTCGCCACCACCAGCCCGAGGACGACGGCCCCCTGCAGGAGGAGCGCAGGCAGCCGGTCGCGGGTCATCAGGCAAGCGACGGTAGCCAACCGCCCCAAACCCCTGCAACTCCCCTGGTGCGCCCACTCCCTCCCCGGCGATCATGCAGCTTTGGGGATCTTGGGCTACCAGGAGCCGAAGGCCGCGTCCGTGTTCGCCGCGATCGCCGTGCAGAGGGCGTCCTCGCCCACCTCGAGCACCTCGGCCATGGCCCGGACGGTGTGCGGCACGAGGTAGGAGGCGTTGGGCCGGCCGCGGTAGGGCATCGGCGTGAGGTACGGCGCGTCGGTCTCGACCAGGAGCCGGTCCAGCGGGGTGGCAGCCAGGGCCTCGCGCAGCCCGACGGCGTTCTTGAACGTGACCGTCCCGGCGAAGGACAGCCACCACCCCCGGCGTACGCAATGAGCGGCCATCGCCACGTCGCCGGAGAAGCAGTGGAAGACCACGCGGTCGGGCGCACCCGACTCCTCCAGGACCCGCAGGACGTCCTCGTGCGCGTCCCGGTCGTGGATCACCAGGACCTTGCCGTGCCGCTTGGCCATCTCGATGTGCGCGCGGAAGGACGCCTCCTGGTCGGCCCGTCCCTCGGGCCCGGTGCGGAAGTGGTCGAGACCGGTCTCCCCGACGGCGCGCACGACGCGGTGCGCCGCAAGGAGGTCGATCTCGGCGAGGGCCTCGTCGAGGGTGCCGTGCTGGGCGAGCCGCGGGGCCTCGTTGGGGTGCAGCGAGACCCCCGCCACGATCTGCGGGTGCCGGTTCGCGGTGTCGACAGCCCATCGCGCGCCGGGCAGGTCGCAGCCGATCTGCACGATGCGGGTCACCCCGACAGCGGACGACGTCGCCAACGCCTCGTCGACGGACAGGGCCGCTTCCGCCGGACCGGCCAGGTCGAGGTGGCAGTGGCTGTCCGCGACCGCCACCGGCAGCGGCTCCGGAGCCGGCGGCCGGGACCGGTCGGTCAACTACTCGTCCTCGATGCGGGGGAACATCGGCTCGGTCTTGGTGACGGTGGCGCCGGCCGGCAGCCGGCCCCAGGTCGCGGCCTCCTGCACCCGCTGGTCGGCAATCGGCCCCAGCGTCACCTCGGCGCCCAGCGCGCCCCAGAGGATGGCGCACGCCTTCGGCATCACCGGGTTGAGCAGGACCGCGGCGACCCGCAGGGCCTCGGCCGTCGCGTAGAGGATCCGGTCCAGGTCCGCGGCGCGCGTCTCGTCCTTGGCGACCTGCCAGGGCGCCGTTTCGCTGACGTAGTTGTTGACGACGCGCACCAGGTCCATCGCGGCGATGATCGCGCCCTGGAGGTCGATGACGTCTATCGCGGCCTCGGCCGTGGTCACAGCGTGCTCGGCTGCCTCGCGGACGGCGGGCTCGTCGACCGGCGCGGGGAGCGCGCCGTCGCGGTAGCGGCCGACCATCGAGGTCAGCCGGGACGCGAGGTTGCCGAGCTGGTCGGCGAGGTCGGCCTTGTAGCGCGCGGCCATGTCCTCCCATGAGAAGGACCCGTCCTGACCGAACGGGATCGCCCGCAGGAAGTAGTAGCGGAAGGCGTCCGAGCCGAAGACGTCGATGATCTGCCGCGGGGGGATGCCGGTGAGCTTGGTCTTGCTCATCTTCTCCCCGCCGACGAGCAGCCAGCCGTTGGCGAAGACCTGGCGCGGCGGCTCGAGCCCGGCAGCCATCAGCATCGCCGGCCAGATGACGGCGTGGAAGCGCAGGATGTCCTTGCCGACGAGGTGCACGTCGGCGGGCCAGAGGTGCGCGAAGCGCTCTGGATCGGTGCCGTAGCCGGCGGCGGTCGCGTAGTTGAGCAGCGCGTCGATCCACACATAGAGGACGTGCGAGTCGTCCCAGGGGACGGGGATGCCCCAGTCGAACGTCGAGCGGGTGATGGACAGGTCCTGCAGTCCTTGGCGCACGAAAGCCAGCACCTCGTTGCGGGCGCTCTCGGGCTGGACGAACGTCGGGTTCGCCTCGTAGAAGGCGAGCAGCTTGTCGGCGTACGCCGAGAGCCGGAAGAAGTAGTTCTTCTCCGAGAGCATCTCGACCGGCCGGTTGTGGATCGGGCAGAGCTTGGCGCCGTCCTCACCGTCCACCAGCTCGCCCGGGAGCTTGAACTCCTCGCAGTGCACGCAGTAGGGACCCTCGTAGGCACCTTCGAAGACCTCGCCGGCGTCGTAGAGGGTCTGCCAGAACTCCCGGACCCGCTCGCTGTGACGCTCGTCCGTGGTGCGGATGAAGTCGTCGTTGGCCGCGTCGATCGTCTGCAGGACCGGCTTCCACTCGGTCTCGACAAGCCGGTCGGTCCACTCCTGGGGGGAGACGCCTCCGGCTTCCGCCGCCCGCATCACCTTCTGGCCGTGCTCGTCGGTGCCGGTGAGGAACCAGACGTCCTCACCGCGCTGGCGGTGCCAGCGGGTCAGCATGTCGCCCGCGACTGTCGTGTAGGCGTGGCCGATGTGGGGCGCGTCGTTGACGTAGTAGATCGGCGTCGTGACGTAGTACGCCTTCTTCTGCTGCTCGGCCATGCGCTCCAGCCTATGGGCGCCGATCAACCGACTTCCGCACTCCCCTCCTTCATGATCGTGAGGGGATTGCGGCCCGAAACAGTGCCGTTCCCCCTCACGATCATGAAAACTGGCCGTCAGCCGAGCTTGGGGAGGCCCCGCTTGATCTGGCGGACGGCCTGGACGATGCGCTGCTCGTTCTCGATCAGGGCGAAGCGGACGTAGCCGTCGCCGGCCGGGCCGAACCCGATGCCCGGCGAGAGCGCCACGTCGCAGTCGGTCACCAGCAGCTTCGCGAAGTCGATCGAGCCCATGTCGGCGTACGCCTCGGGGACCGGCGCCCAGGCAAACATGGTGCCGCGCGGCCGCTCGACGGCCCACCCGATGCGCGCCAAGCCGTCGATGAGGGCGTTGCGGCGCGACTGGTAGACCGCGTTGATCTCGGCCGGGTAGTCCGAGGCCTCGTTCATCGTGACGGTGGCCGCGATCTGGATCGGCTGGAACGTGCCGTAGTCCAGGTAGCTCTTGAGCTTGGTCAGCGCGGCGACGACCTCGGAGTTGCCGAGCAGGAACGCCACCCGCCAGCCGGCCATCGAGAAGGACTTGGTCATCGAGTAGAGCTCGACCGCGCACTCCATCGCGCCCTCGCACTGCAGGATCGACGGCGGCGTCCAGCCGTCGAACGCCACGTCGGCGTAGGCGAAGTCGTGCACCAGCACCACGTCGCGCTCGCGGGCCCAGTCGACAAGCCGCTGCAGGTCGGCCAGCTCGACGGTCGCCGTCGTCGGGTTGTGCGGGAAGGACAGCACCACCACGCGCGGCTTGGGCCACCCCAGCTCCCAGGCCTCCATCACGTTGGCGATGTAGTCCTCGCCGACCCCGACCGGCACCTGGCGCGCGTCGGCGCCGGCGAAGTAGGGGCCCCAGATATGGATCGGGTACGACGGGGAGGGCACCAGCGCCGAGTCGCCGGGCTGAAGGAGCACCCACATCAGGTGGCTGAAGCCCTCCTTCGCCCCGATCGTGGAGAGCACCTCGGTGTCGGGGTCGAGCGTGACGCCGAACTTGCGCAGGTAGAGCGCCGCCACGGCCTCCCGCAGCTTGGGGATGCCGCGGCTGGCGGAGTAGCGGTGGTTGCGGGGGTTGTGCGCGGCCTCGCAGAGCTTCTCGACCGCGATCGGCGGCGACGGCAGGTCCGGGTTGCCGAAGCCGAGGTCGACGACGTCGCGACCCGCCCGGCGCGCCTCTCGCTTGATGCCGTCGATGATCGTGAAGACGTACGGCGGCAGCCCAGGGATCCGGCGGAACTCCATCGCGTCAGGCTAGTGGGAGGCGCGGGCAGCCAGCACCGCGTCGTAGAGCTCGCGTCGGTTGGCTCCGTGCGCGGCGGCCACCGCGGCGGTCGCGTCCTTGAGCCGGGTCCCTCCCTCGACGAGGGCTTGGACCTGATCCACCAGAGCGCCCTGCTCGGGCACGTCGGCCGGCGCCGCACCTGCGACGACGACCGTCACCTCCCCCCGGACCCCGTCTGCCGCCCAGGTGGTGAGGTCGCGCAGCCCTCCCCGGCGTACCTCTTCATAGGTCTTGGTGAGCTCACGACACACGGCTCCGGACCGGTCGTCACCGAGGACGTCGGCCATCGCAGCAAGGCAGGCGGCCAGTCGGTGCGGCGCTTCGAAGAACACCATCGTGCGCGGCTCCGCAGCGAGCTCGGTCAGCCGCCGCGACCGCTCGCCGGCCTTGCGGGGCAGAAACCCCTCGAAGCAGAACCGGTCCACCGGCAGCCCCGACACGGCGAGCGCCGTCAGGACCGCGGACGGGCCGGGGACGGCCGTGACGGCGATGCCGGCCGCAACGGCGGCGGCGACCAGGCGATAGCCGGGATCGGACACGGACGGCATGCCGGCGTCAGTGACGAGCACCACGCGGCTCCCGGCGAGCAGCGCCTCGACCAGCTCGGGGGTGCGGGCGGCCTCGTTGGCGTCGTAGTAGGAGACGACCCGGCCGGCGACCTCGACCCCGAGCTCGCGGGTCAGCCGCCGCAACCGGCGGGTGTCCTCAGCCGCCACGACGTCGGCGCCTGCGAGCTCGCGCGCCAGCCGAGGGGAGGCGTCGGCCGGGTCACCGATCGGCGTCCCCGCCAGCAC
>JAJAYQ010000171.1 GCA_026786145.1 Spirochaetaceae bacterium
CCTGTTGTTGCAAGGGACCGGGACCGTCAGCCGAAGAAGATCTCCGCCTCGGCGTACAGGTGCGGGTCGACGAGCTTGAGGACCGTCGTCGCGTCGCCGAGCGGCACGCGCTCGATCTCGGTGCCGTGCAGCGCCACCATCTTTCCCCAGTCGCCGTCCTCGACCGCGTCGATGGCGTGCAAACCGAACCTCGTCGCGAGCCAGCGGTCACGTGCCGTCGGCGTGCCACCGCGCTGGATGTGGCCGAGGACGGTGGTCCGCGCCTCCTTGCCGGTGCGCTTCTCGATCTCCTTCTCCAGCACGGCGCCGATGCCACCGAGCCGGACGTGGCCGAAGGAGTCCAGCTCACCGCTCTGCAGCGCCAGCGTCCCCTCCGCCGGCGTCGCACCCTCGGACACCACGATGACCGGCACGTAGTGGCTCTCGAAGCGGGACTCGACCCACTGGCAGACCTTCTCGATGTCGAAGGGCACCTCGGGGATCAGGATGATGTTGGCCCCGCCGGCCATGCCGGCGTGCAGTGCGATCCAACCGGCGTGCCGGCCCATCACCTCGACGATCAGCGCCCGGTGGTGTGACTCGGCTGTGGTGTGCAGGCGGTCGATGGCCTCCATGGCGATGTTTACGGCAGTGTCGAAGCCGAACGTGTAGTCGGTGGCGTTGAGGTCGTTGTCGATCGTCTTGGGCACCCCGACGACGTGCACCCCGTGCTCGTGCAACCTCGTCGCTACACCGAGCGTGTCCTCCCCACCGATCACGATGAGCGCATCGATGCCCATCGACGTGAGGTTCGCCTCGATCTTCTCGACGGCGCCCTCGATCTTGAACGGGTTCGTCCGCGAGGAGCCGAGGATCGTGCCTCCGCGGGGCAGGATGCCGCGCACGGCATCGATGTCCAGCGGCATCGTCAGGCCGTCGATGGGACCGCGCCAGCCGTCGCGGAGCCCCACGAACTCGTGCCCGTAGGCCTTGACCCCCTTTCGGACGACCGCACGGATGACCGCGTTCAGGCCGGGACAGTCGCCACCACCGGTGAGCACTCCGATTCGCATGCTGAGGACCCTATGACCCCGGCTAGGGTCCGCCACATGACCTTCTCAGTCGTCGGACGTCAGGGTGACGCACTGGGCGTCGCCGTGGCGTCGAAGTTTCTCGCCGTGGGCTCCGCCGTGCCGGCCGCAGAGGCCGGTGTCGGCGCGATCGCCACCCAGTCCTACGCCAACCTCGCCTACCGCCCCGACGGCCTCGCGATGCTGCGCGCCGGTCACAGCGCCGCGGAGACACTCGACGCGCTCACGGCGGCCGACGACGAACGCGACCAGCGACAGGCGGGCATCGTGGACTTCGGTGGGCGCTCGGCCACCTTCACCGGCTCCGGATGCCACGACTGGGCCGGCGGACGGTCCGGGAACGACTACGCCATCCAGGGCAACATCCTCACCGGGCCGGAGGTGGTCGAGGCGATGGAGCGGCAGTGGCAGTCGTGGCAGGGTGCGGCCGGGGGCGGCGACCTCGCCGACCGGTTGCTGGCCACGCTGGCCGCCGGCGACGGGGCGGGAGGCGACCGCCGCGGCCGGCAGAGCGCGGCGCTCCTCGTCGTACGGGCAGGTGCGGGCTACGGCGGGCAGGGCGACGTCGAGATCGACCTCCGGTCCGACGAGCACCCAGAGCCTGTCGGCGAGCTGCAGCGGATGCTCGACCTGCACCGGCTGTACTTCGGCGCTCCGGACCCCGCGACCCTGCTGGACCTCGAGGGTGAGCTGGCCGACGAGGTGGCGCGACGCCTCGAGGAGCTCGGCTTCGCGTCGCTCGAGGACTGGGCCGGCGTGGAGAACTACGAGGAGCGGATGGTGCCCGGACGGATCGACCCGCTGGTCCTGGCCAAGTTGCGCGAGGCAGCGCCGTGAGCTTGCTGGCCATCGACGCCGGGACGACCGGCGTGACGGCGCTGGTCGTCGACGAGGAGGCCCGGGTCGTCGCGCGGGGCTACGAGGAGTTCCCTCAGCACTTTCCACGACCCGGCTGGGTCGAGCACGGCCCTGAGGAGATCTGGCAGGCGACCTTGTCGGCCTGCAAGCAGGCGCTGGTCGACCGGTCGGTGACCGCCGTCGGCATCACGAACCAGCGCGAGACCGCCGTGCTGTGGGACCGCTCCACGCTGGCTGCACCGCGGCGTGCCGTCGTCTGGCAGGACCGGCGCTCGGCGGCGATCTGCGAAAGGTTGCGCGCGAAGGGGCACGAGGACCGCGTCCGCGAGCTGACGGGACTGCGGTTCGACCCCTACTTCACCGCGACCAAGCTGGCCTGGCTCGCGCAGCACGACGGCAAGTCATGGGAGGGGGTCACGTCGGGCTCGACGGTGGTGGGAACGGTCGACTCCTACCTGCTCGCGCGGCTCAGCGGCGGTGCGCTGCATGTGACCGACGCGTCCAACGCCTCCCGCACGCTGCTGTTCGACCTCGAGCGCGCCCAGTGGTCCGACGAGCTGTGCGAGCTCTTCGGTGTCCCCCGCGCCTCCCTGCCCGAGGTGGTGCCGTCCTACGGCGAGGTCGGGCGTACCTCGCCTGACGCCTTCCTCGGCCTCGACCTGCCCATCGCCGGGATCGCCGGTGACCAGCAGGCGGCGCTGTTCGGTCAGGCGTGCTACCGGTCCGGCGAGTCCAAGTGCACCTACGGGACGGGCTCGTTCGTCCTGGTCAACACCGGGTCCGACGTCGTGCGCTCCGACGCCGGGCTGCTCTCCACCGTCGCCTGGATGGCGCCGTCGGGCGAAGTGACGTACGCCCTCGAGGGTGCCGTGTTCGTCACCGGGTCGGCAGTGCAGTGGCTGCGGGACGGGCTCGGCATCATCGGGGCCGCGGCCGAGACGGAGGCTCTGGCGCGGACCGTGCCGGACAGCGGCGGCGTGGTCTTCGTCCCGGCGCTGACCGGCCTCGGCGCTCCGGACTGGGACCCGGCCGCCCGCGGGACGATCCTCGGCATCACCCGCGGCACGACGCGGGCCCACCTGGTCCGGGCCACCTTGGAGGCCATCGCCTTCGAGGTGCGCGACGTCGTCGAGCTGCTCCCGGACGTGCGCACCCTGCGCGTCGACGGCGGCGCGGCAGCCAACACGCTGCTGCTCCAGCTGCAGGCCGACATCCTCTCGATGCCGGTCGAGCGGCCGGAGGTGCTCGAGACGACCGGCCTCGGCGCGGCTCTGCTGGCCGGTCTGGGCACCGGTGTCTGGGCCTCGACCGACGAGCTGGCCTCGACATGGCGGCTGGACGACCGGTTCGAACCGGGCGAACGCTCACCGGAGGACACGACGTACGAACGTTGGCGGGAAGCCGTCGATCGCGCCAAGGGCTGGGACCCCGCCTGACCTCCTCCAGCGTGCCCCCGTCCGGTGCTGCCACGGAGGACCGACCCCGCAGGTGGCTGGGGACTCGAGCGTCGGGCGCCCGGAGCCGGCGCATCGGTCCTCCAGGAACGCAACCTGTCCCCATCCCGGCGTCGTCCACAGAAGGCGCCCGGACCGTCGCCGCGACGGGGCGGGCGCGGCAGGCTCGGCGGCATGGAGGTCACGGACGCCCTGCGGGCGCTGGGCGGAACCGCCCGGTGGAAGTCGCTGCGCGGGCACGTCGGCTGGCGTGCTATCAAGCGGGCCCGGGCCGCCGGCGCCGTCGAGTTCCGGGACGGCGCTTATCACCTGGTCGGCACCGGGACGGACCGCGTCATGGCCCTGCGGCTGCGCGGTGTCCGGTCCCACACGACGGCCGCCGCCTTCTGGCGCTTCGCGCTCCCGCCGGCCTCGGTCGAGACCGTCCACCTGACCGTGCCCGCCAACGCCCACCGGGACGACGTGCCAGACGACGTCATGCTCCGCTACCGGCATCTGGGCGAGGAGGACTGCGTCGGCGACGTCACGTCGCCGTTGCGCACCGTCGTGGACTGCCTGCGGGACGAGTCGTTGCGGGTGGCACTCTCGGTCGGCGACTCCGCACTGGCCAGCGGTGTGGTGACCTGGCAGGACCTGGACCGGGCGGTCAGTGCACTGCGCGGACCGGGCTCGGCCGTTGCCCGGACCCGCCTACGACAGCTGGACGCCCGCGCCGCGAACGCCTTCGAGTCCTGTACCCGCGCCATCCTGATCGCGGCCGGCGTCACCGGCTTCGAGCCGCAGGTGACCATCCGGCACCGTGGCAGGTGGGTGGGACGTGTGGACCTGGCAGATCGGGTCCGGCGCATCGTGATCGAGTGCGACGGTTTCGAGACGCACGGTGGGCGCGACGCGTTCGTCAAGGATCTGGTGCGTTTCACATTGTTGGTGTCCGGTGGCTGGCGGCCGCTGCGCTTCACCTGGGAGCAGGTGATGTTCCGCCCCGAGTGGGTGCTCGAGACGGTCCGCGACACCATCGGCGACCACGGTGCGATCTCGGAGGAACAAGCCCGAACGCCCGCGGACCGACGAGCGGCCTGAGGTGCGGTGCACCAAATTGTTCCTCCAGGACGGCACCGCCTTGGCTGCGCCTGAACTGGTGAACTGCCCAACGCGCGTCAGCTCAGCTCGTCGTCGAGGCCCTGCTCGATGGCATATCGCACGAGTTCGACCCGGTTGTGCAGCTGCAGCTTGGTCAGGGTGTTCTGGACGTGGTTCTGCACTGTCCGGTGGGAGATGACCAAGCGCTCAGCGATCTGCTTGTACGACAGGCCCTTGGCCACCAGCCGCAGCACCTCGGTCTCGCGGTCGGTCAGCCGCGGCGCTGCCGGGCCGGCTGGAACCGTCGGCGACGCGGACAGTCGGCGGAACTCCCCCAGCACGAGCCCCGCCAGCCCCGGGGTGAAGACCGCCTCCCCCTGAGCCGTCCGCGTCACGGCGTCGAGCAGCTCCTCCCGTGAGGCCGACTTCACCAGGTAGCCCGTCGCCCCCGCCTTGACCGCCTCGAGCACGTCGGCATGCTCCCCGCTCGCCGAGAGCACCAGGACCCGCACCGCGGGGTCGGCGGCGAGCAGCCGACGGGTCACCTCGACCCCGGACAGCACCGGGAGCTGGAGGTCGAGCACCACGACCTGAGGTCGGGCAGCCGGCGCACGGCGTACGGCTTCACCGCCGTCGCCCGCCGTGGCCACCACCTCGAAGCCACCCTCGGTGAGGTCGCGCGCCACCCCCTCGCGCCACATCGGGTGGTCGTCGACCACCATCACCCTCGTCATCGCGGCACCCGCAGCTCGACCTCGGTGCCTGCTCCGGGCCTTGAATCGAGCACCGCCGTCCCGCCCAGGTCGCGCACCCGACCCTCGATGGACGCCGCGACGCCCAGCCGCCCCTCGGCCCGCGCCTCCTCGAGGCGAGCGCGGTCGAAGCCGTTCCCGTCGTCGCGGACGCTGACGACCACCTCGGAGCCGGCGTCCTCGAGCAGCACCCAGGCCCGTGCGGCCTCCCCGGCGTGCGCGGCGACGTTCGCCAGCGCCGCACCAACCGCTGCGGCGATCTCGCGCGCTCGCGCGGCCGCAAGCACGACCGGGGTCGCCGGGGTGGAGACCGTGACCGAGGACGTCGCGTACGCCGAGAGCAGCGCCCGGAGGTCCAGCTCCCCGTCCACCGTCTCGGGAGCGGCGCTCACCAGCGCCCGCAGCGCGCGCTCCTGGTCGGCGGCCAGCCGGCCGATCTCGGCGGCCTCTCCCCCGGCCTCCTGGCCGCGTCGCCCGACCAGGGCCAGCACCTGCAGCACGCTGTCGTGGATGTCGCGGGACAGCCGCTCGCGCTCCCGGCCCGCGGCCCGCACAGCGAGTGCGCGGGCCAGCGCCAGCTCGCCGCGGCGGGCGAGGGACATCATGTACCCGACGACGGCGCCCGCCAGCAGCAGCAGCACGATGTTGTTGGCCGTCGGCACCGTCAGCGCACCCCGGTGAACGAGATCGGCGACGCCGACACCGCACGCGGCCCCGACGCCGCCCGGCCAGCCACCGCGGACGGCGAAGGCGAGCACGGGTGTTGCAGCCCATACCACGGGCAGCGTCTGGGCACCGGCCTCGATGCGGTCGAAGTCGTCGATGAACCGGGTCGCCACGACCGTGGACATGGCGACGGCGAGGTCAGCAGCGAGCAGCGGCCAGCGCCGGAGGTGAGGGCGGCCGTAGGCAATGGCGGTGACGGCCGTCCAGCCGGCCATGAGGCCGAGGACGACCCAGCCGCCGATCGGGTGCGCGTACTCGTCGTAGCGCCGGAGGTAGACGGCGAGGGCGTAGACCAGCCCGAGCGTGCGGAACACGGCCAGCGCACGCCAGACCGCGGTCTCGATCCCCACGTCGGCGCGCCACTCAGGCGGCGGGCGCGTGGCCGTCGCGATCGTGGTCGGCGGGCAGCCCGGGGACCGCTGTGCCCTTGTCGCCCTTGTCACCCTTGGCCTCGGCCTTCATGCGGTCCTTGGCCACCTGCGCATAGACGTCGACGTACTCCTGCCCGGAGAGGTCCATCAGCTCATACATGATCTCGTCGGTGATCGACCGCAGGACGAAGCGGTCGCCCTCCATCCCCTCGTACCGCGAGAAGTCCAAGGGGGCACCGATCTTGACCCCGACGCGGCGCCCGATGTTGGGCATCTTGCGCCCGGGCGGCTGGATCTTCTCGGTGTCGATCATCGCAACAGGCAGGACGGGGACGTCGGCCTCGAGCGACATCCGGGCCACCCCGGTCTTGCCCCGGTAGAGCCTGCCGTCCGGCGACCGGGTCCCCTCGGGGTAGATGCCCAGGCACTCGCCGCGGCCGAGCACTCGCAGCCCGGTGCGCAACGCAGCCTCCGACGCGCTGCCCCCGGACCGGTCGACCGGCACCTGACCCGCGCCTCGGAAGAACCCGGCCGTGAGCCGGCCCTTGATGCCGCGCCCGGTGAAGTAGTCGGCCTTGGCGAGGAAGGTGATGCGCCGCTCCACGACCAGAGGCAGGAAGATCGAGTCGGAGAAAGACAGGTGGTTGCTCGCGAAGATCGCGCCACCCTCGGCCGGGACGTTCTCCAGACCGATGACGTAGGGGCGGAACACCAGCCGCAGGACCGGGCCGAGGACGATCCGCTTGAGGAACCAGTAGAACAAACGAGCCCTCCCTCCGGGGTTCCGTCACCCGCACCTGTCGGGCCGAGAGCCGAACACTAGCGGGACTTCGCTGGGGGATACCCCCGCTTCGTGCGACGATGCGCGCATGCCCGTGATGCCCGGCGCCGAGCCGTTCCACCACGACGGGGGGCCGACCGGTGCCCTGCTGTGCCACGGCTTCACCGGTACGCCGCAGAGCCTGCGGCCCTGGGCCGAGCACCTCGCGACCGCCGGGCTGACCGTCGCGCTCCCCCGGTTGCCGGGCCACGGCACCTCGGTCGCCGAGGCGAACCTGACCCACTGGGAGGACTGGTACGCCGAGCTGGACCGTCACTTCACGCAGCTCAAGGCGCGCTGCGACGACGTGTTCGTGATGGGTCTGTCGATGGGCGGCACCCTGGCGATCCGGCTGGCCGAGGAGCGCGGGCCGGACGTCGCCGGGCTCGTCCTCGTCAACCCCAGCCTGCTCACCAAGCGACCCGACCGCTTCCTGCTGCCGGTGCTGCGCTGGGTGGCGCCGACCTGGCAGGGCATCGCGAGCGACATCAAGAAGGAGGGGTCGGTCGAGCTGGCCTACGACCGGATCCCGGTCAAGGCGGCCTACCAGCTCAGCCGGTTGTGGCTGACCACCCGCACCGACCTGGAGCGGGTGACCCAGCCGATCCTCGTCTTCCGCTCGACGGAGGACCACGTCGTCGAGCCCGACAGCAGCGCGCTGCTCCGGGACAAGGTCGCCTCGAGCGACGTCCGCGAGGTCCTGCTGGAGGACAGCTACCACGTGGCGACGCTCGACAACGACGCGCCGACCATCTTCGAGGGGAGCCTCGACTTCGTGCGCCGCCTGGCCCGGACGCCATGAGCGGTGCCACCCCCCGGCGCGACAACGGGCTGCACGCGACGTCCTACGACCGGCTCACCGACGTCGAGACGCATCTGGTCGACGGGCTGCTCGAGCGCCTGCGCGACGAGGACGTGGCTGCCTACAGCGCGCCGACCGTCGGGCGGCGCGGCCCGTACGGCGACACGGTGCCGCCGCTGGGCCCGAGCGACAGCGTCTACGTCGACAGCCGGCGGCGCGACCGGGCCCGCGAGGTGGCCGACTCCTACCTCGACGAGATGGCGGCCGAGATGGCATGGGCCGGCATCGTCGCGGACTTCGACCGCGACCCGGTCGACGAGGTCCCCCGGTGGCCGGTCAGCGAGGACATCGACGACGCTGACGACGACCTGCCGCCGGCGGACCAGCCGCGGGCCACGTCGTTCGAGGCGCTGCGTGAGGGCCGCGCCGCACCGTTGTCGGAGCCCGTTCCCCACCGTGACCTCGAGCCCCGGGAGGACCACTTCGAGCCGCCTGCCCCGCCGCCGCTGCCGTCGGTCGACCCGGTCACCCGGTTCGCCTGGGCGGGCGCGCTGGGCGGACCCGTCGTCCTGGTGCTCGCTGCGCTGGCCGGGCTGCCGCCCTCCGGCTGGGTCGGGTTCCTCGCCCTGGTCGCGTTCATGGCAGGCTTCGTCACGCTCGTGGCCCGCATGAAGGACCGTCCACCGACGGACTCGGGGTCCGACGACGGAGCCGTCGTCTAGAGCCAGAGCCGAAAGGGCGTCAACAGTGCACAGCGAGACCGTCGAGGTGCGCGGCCACCTGATCGACTCGGGGGTCCTGTCCCGGGTGCTCAACGACATCCTGGAGTACGGCGGGGACTACTCGATCGACAGGTTCGAGGTCGGCCGAAGCCCGTTGGACGAGTCCTACGCCCACCTCACCGTGAAGTCGGTGAACGAGGACGAGCTGGCCCGGTTGGTGATGCGGCTGCAGACCCATGGCGTGAACCCGACCGACCCGGGTGAGGCGTTCCTTCGTGAGGTGGACACCGAGGGGGTCTTCCCGGACGACTTCTACTCCACGACCAACCTCGAGACGGTCGTACGGCTGGACGGGCACTGGGTGCCGGTCGAGAACCCTGAGATGGACTGCGGCATCGTCGTGACCGGCGACCGGGCCCGGACCATCGCCGTCAGCGACGTGCAGGCGGGCGACCGGGTGATCTGCGGTGCGGGCGGGGTGAAGGTCGTCCCGCTGCCGGCGATCGACCGAAGCACCGGCGGCTTCGAGTTCATGAACTCCGAGGTGTCCTCGGAGAAGCCGCAAGCCTTGCTGGTGCGCCAGATCGCCCAGCAGATGCGCGAGGTCAAGGCCGAGGGCAAGAAGGTGCTGTGGGTTGGCGGCCCCGCGGTCGTCCACACCGGCGCAGCCCCGGCGATGGTGGCGCTCGTGGAGGCCGGGTACGTCGACGTGCTCTTCGCCGGGAACGCGCTGGCGACCCACGACATCGAGGCGTCGCTGTTCGGGACGTCCCTGGGCGTCGACCTGAAGCAGGGTCGCGGTGTCGAGCACGGGCACGAGCACCACATCCGGGCCATCAACCAGATCCGCAAGGCCGGGTCGATCGCAGCGGCCGTCGAGAGCGGCCTGCTCACGTCGGGGATCATGCACTCACTGGTGCGCCACGGCAAGGACTTCGTTCTCGTGGGGTCCGTCCGCGACGACGGTCCTCTCCCGGACGTCTACACCGACGTGATCGAAGGGCAGCGGGCGATGCGCGCGGGCCTCACAGACGTCGGCTTCGCCATCATGGTCGCGACCATGCTGCACTCAGTGGCCACCGGCAACATCCTGCCCGCGTCGATCCCGCTGGTCTGCGTCGACATCAACCCGGCGACAGTCACCAAGCTCGCCGACCGCGGGTCGGCCCAGGCCCGGGGCATCGTCACCGACATCGGCCTGTTCCTCGAGCAGCTGGCTCTCGAGCTCGCGCCGGCCTACCGCGAGGGGAGCCGGCCGGGCGAGGACACCTGACCGACATCGCCGTGAAGGCGATGAATCCCACAGTGTCCGTCGCCGACCGGTTCACCCTGCGGGTCGTGGCCCCCGACGAGCCGGCGGCCTCTCCCGGCGACCGGTTGCCCGCCGCCGGCATCAACGGGGCCGTGGACCGGTTCGCCGACCCCGACGACCCGTGGTTCGTAGACCTGCAGAAAAGACGGCTGTGCCGGCTGGGCGCTACTACCTCGCTGTGGGTGCTCTCGACGGGGCGGACGGCGCGTACACGCTGCGCCGACACGCGCGCGCCATCACGACGACGAAGACCCTGGCGAACGGCCTCCGGAAGGCCGTCGTCGGAATGGGGCAGGAGGTGCGGCTGGCGCTGCGGGTCACGCCATCCGTGACACGGCCCGCAACGTTGCTCTTCGAGCGGTTCGACCCGATCGACGGCTGGCTGTTCGACACCACGCTGCGTCCGACCCTCGTGTCCGGCCGGGCCACCGCCAACTACCGGCCAGCCGGTCTCGGCAGGTGGCGCGTGACGGGATCCTTCGACGGGACGTACACGGCCGGCCCGAGCGCCGGGGGCACTGCCGGGTTCGCGGTGGTGGAACCACTTACCCTGCGGGCACTCGGACGGTGACCAGGATCGGTCGGTGGTCGCTCGCCTGCTCTACCCCCGGCTCGTCGACCACCCGGTAGTCGACCGTCTCGACACCCTCCGTGGCGAAGACGCCATCGATCCGCTTGGTCGGCGCCACGGCCGGGAACGTCGCCCCGGAGCCGGGCCCCAGGTCGCGCAGCCCCCCCTCGTGCAACGCCTCCCAGGCCGGATGCCCCGGCCGCTCGTTCATGTCCCCGGCCGTCAGCGCGTGCGGTGCTCCGGCGCGCGCGAGCACCTGCAGGACCTGGTGCGCGTGCTCGAGGCGCGTCTCCAGGTCCAGGGGAAGGTGCACGCTCGCGACGGCGAGGCGGGCACCGGACCGGGCGACCACGGCCGACGCCACGCCTCGCGCCGGCCAGCCCCACTGACGGGACAGGCACACCTCTGCGGCGACCTCCACGTCCACCCGCAGGTCGACGAGCAGGGCGGACCCGCCGGTCGTCCCGCCACCGGTGACGTAGAGCAGGCCGCAACGACGCGCGAGCTCGGCACACTTTGCGCGCCACCGGAAGTACTTGGGCGCCTCTTGGACACACACGACGTCGGGGTCACAGGACCGGACGACGCGGGCGAGGGCTGCTCTGTCGTCGCGCAGTCCGTGCATGTTCCAGGACAGGACCCGCAGCTCGGCAGATGAAGAGTTCACGCGCAGTTCTTACCTCACGCACGAGGAGCTACTTCGACAGGCCGGTGCTCCTGTTGTTCAGCGGTACGTTCCTGGCGGCGTCGTAGGACAGCGAGAGACAGTTGTCCTTCGACGTGATCTCGCCGACGATCACCATCGCGTCGAACGTCGTGCCTGCGCATGACTTGGGCATGTCGAGGCCGGCCGCGGGTGCGTAGACAGTGCCGGTGATGTCGCCCGCGGCGTCCTTGCCGGCCAGCTTGAGCGCAGCGTTGTTGAACTGGTCGTAGAGGACTGCGAGACCGGTCCGGGGGCCGGTCGTCGGGGCGGTGAGGGCGAAGTTGTCGGTCCGAAGATCGAGCCTGCCCTGCCCCGCGCTGGCGCAGGTGCCCGCGGTCCCGCAGGGAAAGTAGAGCGTCACGCCCGAGGTGACCAGCGTCCTCGCCTTGGGCACGTTGAGCGTGCCGCGGAAGATGTAGAGGTTCGCCCCGGTGACCGGGTCCGGGGACAGGGTGCAGGGTCCGCCGCTGGTGGGCAGGGTGACCGCGGCGTAGTAGCCGGGGCCGTCGGAGCACGGGTTGGTCTTCACCGGTGTCGTCGGGTAGCTCGCAAGGTCGGAGAGGAATCCCGGCGCGACGTCGGCGAGCGGGTCGGTGACCGCACCAGCGCCCTGCTTGAGCATCCCGGTCACCCGACTGGCGGGGGTGAGGGTGCCCTCGACGTTGGTGACCCCAGCCCCGGTCGTGCTGATCCTGCCTGAGCCCCCGAGGTCGACGTTCCCGTTGACCCAGACGCTCCCGTCGTCGACCCGGAGGTCGTCCTTGTCGAAGTTGTGGTTCACCGGCTCGATGACACAGAGCACGCAGTCGGGGGGCTGCTCGTCGACCGTGACCTCCGCGACCGCGGAGATCGTCAGCCCGTCGTAGCCCACGATGCCGCCGAAGAAGCTCGTCACGTCCCGGGGCGGGATCCGGACGCGCAGCCGGGTCGGCGTGCCCGCCGCGTCAAAAGAGATGCAGCTGGTGCCTCCCAGTGGGACGTGGGAGAGCCGCCCGGTGTCGGCGCAGCCCGCCCACTCACCCGCTGCGGTCCCGTAGTTGGCCAGGGCGTACTGCTTGGCAGCCTGGACGGCAGCCGGGATGTCCGCAGCCGTCTGGGCGGGCGGATAGAGCACATTGGCCGCCGCGAGGGCCGAGGCGTCGGCCGACTTCTGGGCCGACCCCCGGGTGGCGCGAGCGGCCCCGAGGTCGACGACGACAGCGGCGAAACCGAACATCACGACGGCGAAGATCGCTGCGAGGATCGCGATCGCCCCGCTGTCGTCGCGCCCGTCCCGCCTCTCCCGCACAGCGCCGCGGCCGGTCAGCACCATGACCAGCTCGCCCCGGTGGGAGGCGCCTGCTGACCCGAGTTAGGGGGCGAGGAGACCTCCTGCTCGATCGACATCTCCACCTTTGTCGAGACGATGCCCTTGTTGGGCATCGGCACGAAGCCGGTGAGCCCGTCGGTCTTCACCATCTCGCAGACAGTGAGGATCCTGCCCTTGGCCCAGCCGGCGGCGGGAACCTTGATCTTCACGTAGGTCGTGCCGACGGCCGGGTCGGTGCGGCTCAGGACGAGGCACCCGAGCTTCCTGCCCTCGGTGTTGGGGGTGGTCGACCAGACCATGCCGCAGCTCGAGGTGCTGCCCAGCGACGAGCCGACGGCCGCCTGGCGAGCGGCGTCACGGGCACCCTGCTGTACGCCGAGCTGGTTGCTGAAGTACAGGCCGTAGTCGATCATGCCGAACAGGAGCATCAGCAGGATCGGCACCACCAGGGCGAACTCGACGGCGGCAGCGCCATGGTCGGCATGGTCCCGCCTGCGCACTGACAGCCACCCCCAGCCGAGCATCCA
>JAJAYQ010000172.1 GCA_026786145.1 Spirochaetaceae bacterium
CCGTCGGTCGCCAGCGCCACTCCGAGGTGCGTGGTCTCGTCGACACGGATCACGCCGGCGTCCTCCGGCTGGGCGAGCACCGTGTTGCCGCGGACGTAGCGGTCGTACTGGTCGGTCACCCACGCCTTGGACGCGAGGTTCGGCGAGGCCACCAGGTCCAGCAGGGTCGCGCGCAGATCGGCGCTGGTCCGCGGACGCGCGAGGGCGTCGGGAGTTGCGGCCTGCAACGCGTCCTGCCACGACGGCCGGGCGAACGGCCGCTCGTACACCGGTCCGTCGTGGGCGACAGTGCGCGGCGGGACGTCGACGATCGTCTCGCCGTGCCACTCGACGGTGAGCCGGCCGCTGTCGTCCACCTCACCGACGACAGACGCCAGCACGTCCCACCGCGCGCAGATCGCGAGGAACGCGTCGAGGTTGTCCGGCTCGACCACCGCGCACATCCGTTCCTGCGACTCGCTCATCAGGATCTCCTCGGGGCGCAGAGTCGCGTCACGCAGCGGCACCCGGTCCAGCCACACCCGCATCCCGCCGTCACCGCTGGAGGCGAGCTCGGACGTCGCGCACGACAGGCCGGCCCCGCCGAGGTCCTGGATGCCGACGACGAGGTCGGCGGCGAACACCTCGAGGCAGCACTCGATCAGCACCTTCTCCATGAACGGGTCACCGACCTGCACCGCCGGTCGCTTGCTCGTCTTGGCATCGTCGAATGTCTCGCTCGCCAGCACCGACACCCCGCCGATGCCGTCACCACCCGTCGCGGCGCCGAACAGGACGACGAGGTTGCCCGCACCGGAGGCGTGCGCCAGCTTGATGCCTGGCTGTTCCCGGCTATGCCGGACCACTCCGACGCAGAGAGCGTTGACGAGCGGGTTGCCCGCGTACGACGGGTCGAACACGACCTCGCCACCGATGTTGGGCAGTCCGAGACAGTTGCCGTAGCCCCCTATCCCGGCGACCACACCGGGCAGCACCCGGCGGGTGTCGTCAGCGTCGGCCGGCCCGAAGCGCAAAGGGTCCATCACCGCGACCGGCCGGGCGCCCATCGCCATGATGTCGCGCACGATGCCGCCGACTCCGGTGGCCGCACCCTGGTAGGGCTCGACGTAGGAGGGGTGGTTGTGCGACTCGACCTTGAACGTCACCGCCCAGCCCTGGCCGATGTCGACGACACCGGCGTTCTCGCCGATGCCGACCAACAGCGCGTCGGTCGGTGGTTGTTTGTCGCCGAACTGGCGGAGGTGCACCTTGCTCGACTTGTAGGAGCAGTGCTCGCTCCACATCACCGAGTACATCGCCAGCTCGGAGCTCGTCGGGCGGCGACCGAGGATCTCGCGGATGCGGGCGTACTCGTCGTCCCTGAGCCCCAGCTCGCGGTAGGGCTGCTCGACCTCCGGCGACGCCTCCGCGTCCTTGACCGTCTCGCTCATGCAGCGGCCAGCGACGTCAGCACGGAGGTGAAGAAGGCCAGGCCGTCGGTGCTCGGACCGGTCATCGACTCGACCGCGTGCTCGGGGTGCGGCATCAGGCCGACCACATTGCCGCGCTCGTTGCAGACCCCGGCGATCCCGCGGTAGGACCCGTTCGGGTTGTCCCCGGCGTACCGCGCGACCACCCGCCCCTCCCCCTCGAGCCGGTCCAGCGTGGCGTCGTCCGCGACGAACCCGCCTTCGCCGTTCTTCAGCGGTACGACGATGCGCTGGCCGATCGAGTAGTCCCAGGTCCACGGCGTCGAGGTGTTCTCGACCACCAGCTCCTGGTCGACGCAGTTGAACTTGCGGTGGTCGTTGCGGATCAGCGCGCCGGGCAGCAGGTGGGACTCGCAGAGCACCTGGAAGCCGTTGCAGATCCCCAGCACCGGCAGGCCGCCACCGGCGGCGTCCACTACGGCCGTCATCACCGGCGCGAAGCGGGCGATGGCCCCGCAGCGCAGGTAGTCGCCGTAGGAGAAGCCGCCCGGCAGCACCACCGCATCGACTCCATGAAGGTCGGCGTCGGCGTGCCAGAGTGCGACCGGCTCCGCACCCGCCAGGGCGATGGCCCGGCGCGCGTCGGCATCGTCGAGGGAGCCGGGGAACGTGACGACCCCGACCCTCACCGGAGCCCCCGCCGGGTCGTGACGGAAGAGCGACCCGGTGGGGTGGTCACACGTCCTCCACGTGCACCGTGAAGTCCTCGATCACCGGGTTGGACAGCAGCGTCTCGGCCGCGTGCCGGATCGAGGTGAGCCGCTCCTCGGTGATCCCGCCCTCGATCTCGAGCTCGAAGCGCTTTCCCTGCCGGACCGACGCGATGCCGTCGAAGCCGAGCCGGGGCAGCGCCTGGGCGACCGCCTTGCCCTGCGGGTCCAGGATCTCGGGCTTGAGCATGACGTCGACGACGACGCGGGCCATCGGATCGCTCCAGGAGCAGGTGGTCGGGGCGGTGCCAGCCTATCCGCACCCCTACGATGCGCGCATGACGCCGCGTACCCGCCTGCTGCCCGCCGCCCTGCTCTCCGTCGCTCTGGTGGCTACCGCCTGCGCGCCCGCCGACGAGGGGGACTCGGCCGCCACCAGCACCAGCCCCACTGCCTCGGCCAGCGAGTCGACCGACCCCTGCGCGAAGGAGAGCCTGCAGACGCAGACGCCGGGAACGCTGACGATCACGACCGACAAGCCGGCGTACGAGCCGTGGTTCACCGACGACACCCCGGAGAACGGCAAGGGCTATGAGGGCGCGGTGGCCGCCGCGGTCGCCAAGGAGCTCGGCTTCACCGGCGACGAGGTGACCTGGACCCGCACCAAGTTCGACGCGGCGATCGCACCGGGGCCCAAGGACTGGGACTTCGACATCAACCAGTTCTCGATCACCGAGGAGCGCAAGCAGGCCGTCGACTTCTCCTCGGCGTACTTCGACGTGACGCAGGCCGTGGTCACGACGGGCGGCTCCAAGGCGGCCGACGCGGCGTCGCTCGCCGACCTCAAGGAGCTGAAGATCGGCGCCCAGGTCGGCACCACGTCCTATGACGCGATCCTGTCCGCCATCGACCCCAGCAAGAAGCCCGGCGTCTACAACAACAACGACGACGCCCGCAAAGCGCTGGAGAACGGCCAGATCGACGCGCTCGTCATCGACCTGCCCACGGCCTTCTTCATGGCCGCCGCCCAGCTGGACGACGGGAAGATCGTCGGCCAGCTCCCCGCCGCCGGGGGCGACCAGGAGCAGTTCGGGCTGGTGCTCGACAAGGGCAGCCCGCTCACGACCTGCGTCAGCGCGGTGGTCGACGCCCTGCGCGCGGACGGCACCCTGGACTCCATCGCCGACGAGTGGCTCTCGCAAGCCGGCGGCGCGCCGGTGCTGAACTGACGAACCAGGTTCTGACGACACAGCCATGACGGTCCCGGCCGAGGTCTTCCCCGAGCTCAGCCTGGCGCAGCGGGACCGTCTCACGTACCGCCGCGGGCAGGCCCGACGGTCCCGGCTGCTGGCCGGGTCGAGCACGGTGGTGTTCCTCGCCGTGTTCGGGACGGTGATCGTCCTCAGCCCCGGCTGGGAGCGGGTGCAGAGCCAGTTCTTCGACCTCCAGGTCGCCCGCGACTCGCTGCCGGCGATCGCCGAAGGGTTCTGGCTGAACCTGCGGGTGCTCGCGTTCTGCGCGGTGCTGATCCTGGTCGTCGGCCTCGGCGTCGCGGCGCTGCGGACGCTGCGCGGACCTGTCTTCGCCCCGCTTCGGTTCCTTGCGGCCGCCTACACCGACATCTTCCGCGGGTTCCCGCTCATCGTGCTGCTGTACCTCGTCGGCTTCGGGGTCCCGGGGCTGCGGCTGCAGGGGGTGCCGACCTCCCCGGTGGTGCTCGGCGGGGTGGCGCTGGTGCTGACCTACTCGGCGTACGTCGCGGAGGTCTTCCGCGCCGGCATCGACACGGTGCACCCCAGCCAGCGGATGGCGGCCCGGTCCCTCGGCCTGACCTACGGCCAGTCGATGCGCAAGGTGGTTCTTCCTCAGGCCGTACGCCGGGTCACGCCGCCGTTGCTCAACGACTTCGTGGCGCTGCAGAAGGACGTCGGGCTGATCTCGGTCCTCGGCGCTGTGGACGCGGTCCGGGCCGCCCAGATCGAGGTCGCGCGGACGTACGACTTCACGCCCTACCTCGTGGCCGGCTTGCTCTTCATCGCGCTGGCGGTGCCGACGGTGCGCCTCGCGGACTGGGTCAACGCGCGGGCAGCCCGTCGCCAGCAGGCCGGTGGGCTGACGTGAGCGACGACGGGTCGCCGCCCAACACCGTGCCGGTGCTGGAGGCGGAGGGGCTGGTGAAGCGCTTCGGCTCGCAACCGGTGCTCTCGGGCATCGACTTCGGGGTCGCGGAGCACGAGGTGGTCGCGCTGATCGGCGCGTCCGGGTCAGGCAAGTCGACCCTGCTCCGCTGCGTGAGCCTGCTGGAGGAGCTCGACGACGGCACCGTGCGGCTCGACGGCGACGACATCACCGATCCACGCGCGGACGCTGACCGGGTGCGCTCGCGCTTCGGAGTGGTGTTCCAGGCGTTCAACCTGTTCCCGCACCTGTCGGTGCTGGAGAACGTGACGCTGGCACCCCGCGTGGTGCACGGGGTGAGCCGGGCGGAGGCCGAGGACCGGGCCCGGGGACTGCTCGACCGGGTCGGGCTTGCGGCGAAGGCGACGGAGTACCCCGACCGGCTCTCGGGCGGTCAGCAGCAACGTGTCGCCATCGTGCGGGCGCTGGCCAACGAGCCCCGGATGCTGCTGCTCGACGAGGTCACCAGCGCCCTGGACCCGGAGCTCGTCGGCGAGGTGCTGCGGCTTGTCCGCGAGCTCAAGGACGAGGGCGTCACGATCCTGATGGCCACCCACGAGATGGGGTTCGCGCGCCAGGTCGCCGACCGGGTGGTCTTCCTCGACGACGGTCGGCTGGTCGAGCAGGGGCCACCCGAGGTGGTGCTCGTGGACCCCCGCCAGGCCCGCACCCGCCAGTTCCTCGCCCGCGTCATCGACGCCGGCCGCCTCTGAGACCTAACGGGCTGTGACCGGCACCCGGGCATCTCGGGGTGTCAACGCGAAGGCCGCCAGGTAGAGCAGCCCGGCCAGCACCAACAGGTTCCGGTATCCCGTGAGGAGCCCGAGGTACTCCAGTGCACCACCGACCATGGCGCCGAGGATGTTGACGGCGAAGGCTGCGCGCGAGTCCTCGCTGACCGCGAACCGCTTGGCGAAGGCGACGTTGGCCAGGAACACCGGTGCGAAGGCGAGGGCCACTGCGGCAAGCAGCCGGGGGACGACCGGCAATGCCAGCAATGCGGAGCTGGGCACGACGTAGGCAACGACAAGGGACAGCGCGACACCCAGGTAGACGGCAGTCAACGGTGGCGTCCGCCATCGCAGAGTGGTCTCCACGGCGAGCAGCACGGCGACCAGCACACCGGCGAACACGATGGCGTTGACGATCCACGTCGTGCCGAACAGGAGGGCGAAGGACGTGACGTTCTTCGTCTCGAGGAGAAGGAAGGCCGCTCCCAGAAAGAACAGGTCGGCGTACGGCCGCATCTCCCGCAGTGGTCCCCCCAGCACGCGCAACGAGAGCAGGCTGACGAGCAGGATCGCGGCCAGGGCGTAGACGTAGATGCTCGGCAGGGTGGACCCGAAGAAGTAGAGGAACGGCCGGTCGTCGGTCGCCGGTGCGGCTCGCTCGGCCGGCAGCGTCGGCTGCGCCGGGTCGCACTGCTGGTCGCTGGCGTCCAGTCCCACCGCGATGACGGCCTGACCGCCGGCATTGCCGATGCGGTCGATGCACGGGTCGTGCCCGAAAGCGTCAGCGACCGTCCCGCCCAGACGGTCGATGAGCCGGTCCTCGCGGTAGTAGTTGTACATCGCGAACCCGCCGCCCGGACGCAGGTGGGCGCGGGCCGCCTCGGTCGCCTCCCGGGTGAACAGGTAGGACTCGAGCCGGATCGCACTCGCACCGGTGACCAGGGCCAGCGAGTCGGGCAGCGCGAACAGGATCAGGTCGTAGGTCTGGTCCGTCCGCTCGAGGAAGGCCCGCCCGTCGTTGACCACGGAACGCACCCGTGGGTCCTGGTAGGGCCGGTCCGGGTGGAGCTCCTGCCCGATCTGCAGGATGCGGGGGTCGATCTCGACGGCATCGACGTGCTCGGCGCCCTTGGCCAGAGCGATGGCCACGTCGCTGCCGGACCCGGCGCCCACGATGAGCACCCGGCCCAGCGAGTTGTCGGGCAGGCGGTCGTAAGGCAGGCCGTACTGCGGTTCGGTCTGCAACCGGTAGGCCGCGCTGGCCATCAGCTGGTGGGGGATGCCGTTGACCTGGATCTCGAGTGCCGCGCTGCCGGTCTCGGCGGTGCGGTCGGTCGTGGTGACCTTGTAGTAGGGCGACCAGCTCACCGCGGCGCTCAGGCTCTCCACAGCCAGGAAGCCGACGAGCACCAACGATGCAGCCGCCGCCACCACCGGCAGCCGCGGCAGCATGAGGCACGCGAAGCCGACGACCACGATCGCGCCCCACGCCAGTGAGGGCGCACGCACCAGCGACAGCACACCGAAAGCAGCGATCCCGGTCAGGCTTCCGATCAGGTCCAGGCGGTAGGCATGGAGCGGCGCCATGTCGCGGAAGCAGCGGCCGACCGCCTCGGCCGGTCCTGCCAGCACAGCGGCCACCGCCACGAAGATCGCCGGCAGGGTGACCCAGGCGGGCGGCCCGCTGGTGCCCAGACTCGTGAAGTAGATGATCTCGTCGCTGCTGCGGTCGATCGAGACCGGAGCCACCCGCACGAAGGCCGTCAATGCGGCAAGGACCACCAGCGACCACGGCAGCCAGCTCCTCGAGGTCCGCGCAATCAGGAACCCCAGGCCGATACCGAGGAAGGAGCCCAGCAGCACGAAGTTGGCGAAGTAGGAGAGGTGGACGATGTTGGCCCCGAGCCACCTGATGAGCGCCAGCTCCAGGAAGAGCATCAGCGCGCTGGCCAGCACCAGTCTTCGCGGCGTCGCCATCCCCGGATCCTGACCTGCCGTCCACGGTGTGGCCAACACCGACACCCCCTCAGTGCTGGGTCTGCCAGCCCTCCCAGGCACTGCGCACCATCGCCTCCAGGTCGAGCCTGGCGGTCCAGCCGAGGTGGTCCGCGATCTTCGACGGGTCAGCGTAGTAGGCGGTCGGGTCACCGGCCCGGCGCGGCACCACGTCCACCTCGAAGTTGATTCCTGTCACCGTCCGGACGGTGGAAAGAACCTCGGTAACCGTCACGCCCTCCCCGCGGCCGACGTTGTAGACCTCCCCGAGCGGTCCCTCGTCGAGCCGCTTCGCCGCTGCGGCATGTGCGGCCGCGAGGTCGACCACGTGGATGTAGTCGCGGACGCAGGAACCGTCCCGGGTGTCGTAGTCGTCGCCGAACAGCTGCGGGTTGCGGCTCTCGGACAGGGCCCGGAACGTCATGGGGACCAGGTTGGCGATGCTGCGGTCCCCGAGCGCGGGTGCACCGGCGCCGGCCACGTTGAAGTAGCGCAGGGCGGACCAGCGCAAGGACGGGTCGGCGGCGGCGAGGTCGCGCAGCACCTGCTCGCCGACCAGCTTGGTCCCGCCGTACGGGCTCAGCGGACCGGTCGGCGTCTCCTCCGTGACGAGCTCCACCGGAGGGTTGCCGTAGACGGCGGCGCTGGAGGAGAACAGGACACGCTCCACGCCCTCGTCGGCAGCGGCCTGCAGCAGGTCGACCATGCCGCCGACGTTCTCGTCCCAGTAGAGCAGCGGCCTCTCGACAGACTCGCCGACCGCCTTCTTCGCCGCCAGGTGCAGCAGCCCGGTGACACCGTGCTCGCGCATCGCCGCCCGCACGGCATCCCGGTCCTGCACGGATGCCTGCACGAACGGGACGTCCGCCGGCACGTTGCCCCGCACCCCGGCCGAGAGGTCGTCCAGCACCACCACGGGCAGGTCGATCTCCTGGAACGCCCGCACGATGTGCGCGCCGATGTAGCCGGCACCACCGGTGAGCATCCACGTCATGCGCGCAACCCTAGTGACGGTCCGACGACCGGTCGCTCCAGCCGGCTCAGGAGAACGACCGTCCGGTGAGCCGCTCGTACGCCTCGACGTACTTCGCGCGCGTCCGCTCCACCACGTCGTCGGGCAGCGGCGGAGGGGGCTCGCCGCTCGTGCGGTCCCAGCCCGA